>DASYPX010000001.1:0-8057 GCA_036006125.1 Pyrinomonadaceae bacterium
ACACAGTTCCTGTCAGCCGAATCTAACCTCGATTTTCATGCGCGATCTGCGTCGGTTGTTAAAGTACCTGGCCCCCCACGCCGGGACATTTGTCATTGCCACTCTGGCGATGGTGGTGGTCAGTCTGCTCGAAGGCGCCACCGGAGCGTTGATCGTTCCAATTTTTGATCAAGCCCTCTCAAGTGACGGACATCAAACCGCAACACTATTCAGCCTGCAGAGACTCATCCCCGCGTCAGGCTTGGCAGCTTGGCGGGCGATAGCGCTATTGCTCATCGCTTTTACTCTAGTGAAAGGTGTCGCCGAATACTGTTCAAGTTACCTGATGGCTTACATCGGTCAAGCCTCGATCCTGCGGCTCAGACAGGACCTGTTCGCTCACGTGCTCTCTCAGTCGGCGACTTTTTTTGAGCGTCATCGGACCAACTATCTTGTTTCGCGTTTGATCACGAGTGCGGCGGCGATAGAAGCGGCCGTTGCGAACACGCTACGGGACATGCTGCGCGAAGGTTTTACCCTGATTGTTTTTGTGAGCGCAGCATTCTATTTCAATTGGAGAATGACGCTCGGGTCGCTTTTGATCGCTCCACCGATTGCATGGTTAACGGTGAAGTTTGGCTCGTCATTGCGAAAGCTTGCGCGCGAATCCTTCGAAGGCAGCAAGCAGTTGACTGATACGGCACAGGAAACAATCGCGAATCAGTCAATCGTCAAGGCATATCGAGCTGAACCGCGTGAGACCCGCCGTTTTAGTAAGATCGCTGAGCGAATTCGGCGCGCCAATTTGCGCTCAGCCAGTATCGCCGGCATGTCACCGCCGATTATCGAATTCATCGGCGTTCTGTTTGTCGCTGCCCTGCTCTTTTTTGCGGAACGCGAAATTCGTTTCGGCCACATGAACAAGGCACAATTTGTCGCGTTTCTCTTCTTCCTGTTTCGCAGCTACGATCCGATGCGTAAGCTTTCGCGTCTGCAAAACTCGATGTCACAGGCGCTCGCCGCGGCGCGTCACGTTTGGGAAGTCATGGACGAGCGCGCCGAGATCCCGGAAAAGCCGAATGCCGTTGAGCTCGGTGCCCCGCGAGACCAAATCGAATTTCGCCATGTTTATTTTGGCTACGCTAACGAGGGTCGCGCGGTGCTTCAAGATGTCAGCCTCACTGTGCCGGTCGGAAAGATGGCGGCCCTGGTTGGCGAATCGGGTGGCGGCAAATCAACGCTGACGAAACTGCTGCCACGCTTTCACGATCCAACCTCAGGCGCGGTTCTGTGGGACGGCGTTGACCTGCGCGATGCTCGCATCGACAGCTTGCGGCAACACATTGCGCTGGTCACGCAGGAAACAGTGCTTTTCAATGACACCGTTCGTTACAACATCACCTATGGACGGCCGGAAGCGTCGGATGAGGACGTCCGCGCAGCGGCCCTCACTGCTTTCGCGCATGACTTCATTATGGAGTTGCCGCAAGGCTACGACACGATTATCGGCGAGCGCGGAACCTTTCTTTCCGGCGGCCAGCGACAGAGATTGGCAATCGCGCGAGCGGTATTGATAGACGCCCCGGTGTTGATTCTTGACGAAGCTACCTCTGCCCTCGATGCTGAATCAGAGCAACTCGTCCAGCGGGCGATTGCCAATCTGATTCAGAATCGAACGACGATCGTAATCGCGCATCGCCTGTCGACGGTGCGGCGCGCCGACACGATCATCGTGATGGAAGCCGGTCGCATCATTGAGCAAGGCACTCACAACGAGTTGCTTGCCCAGGGTGGCCAGTATCAACGATTGTATGAATTGCAGTTTGCGGATGAAGAGGAGGAGGAGCTGGTTAGCAGTTAACAGTGAGCACTGAGCAGATAACAAACCTTCCAGTATCCGCGGTTGATTAACAACTACTGCTCACTGCTTACCGCTAACTGCTTACTTTTATGAAATCGATGACTGGATTTGGGCGCGGTTCCGCCGCCGGCGACGGTTTTGCTGTGGGTGTCGAGATCAAGACCGTGAACAATCGTTATCTCGATATTCACGTCCGCGGACCACAGGAACTTACGTCGCTTGAAATGGACATTCGCAAGCGAGTCAATGCTCGCTTGTCGCGCGGTCGCGTTGATCTCAATATCAACTTCGATCGAACGGGCGAAACGGCGAGCTATCAAATCAATCAGGCAGTCGTCGCCGCCTACGTTGACGCGCTGCGCGAAATTCAGCACCAGTTCAATCTTTCAGGCGATATCGATGTGAGCGCAATCGCGCGTTTGCCGGGCGCGCTCTCCTCACCGCGCAACGAACTCACGGACGAAATGGTCAGCGGGATCGAGGCCGCCATTGATCAGGCCCTCGATAATCTCGAGCAGATGCGAGACGTCGAAGGTCAATCGCTTGCCAACGAGATGAACAATCGGCTGCAGACGATTCAGCAAAGAATTCCAGTAATCGAAAGCGCGGCGGCCGGACTGGTTGACGCTTATCAGCAGCGGTTGCAAAAGCGGGTTTCCGAGCTGACATCGCGCAGTGGACAACCGATCGAACTCGATCCCACCAGGCTGGCGCAGGAAGTTGCTTATCTCGCGGACCGCAGCGACATCACGGAAGAGTTGGCGCGGTTGCGCAGCCACGTCGAACAATTTCGCGAGGCGCTTGAATCCAATGAAGAAGTCGGCAAGCGTCTCGATTTTCTGCTTCAGGAGCTGAATCGAGAGGCCAACACAGTCCTGTCGAAATCAACGGAAATCTCGATCAAGGAAGCGGCGCTGGCGATTAAGGCCGAAGTCGAAAAACTGCGCGAACAAGTACAAAATGTCGAATGACCTGACCCAATCGAAACCCTCAACCACCGAGGGCGGTCGCGGGATGCTGATCGTCGTCAGCTCTCCGTCGGGCGGTGGCAAAGGCACCTTGATTGATCGCGTGCTGCAGACTGTCACCGGTGTCAGCTACTCAGTTTCGTTCACCACCCGTCCTCCGCGTGCGGGCGAGCAGAACGGTCGCGAATACTTTTTTGTTTCGGAATCTGTTTTTAGGGAGATGATTACGCGCGGTGAGTTCCTCGAGTGGGCAGATGTTTACGGCCATCTTTATGGCACCAGCCATAAACAGGTCGAGCAAGAACGCGACGCCGGGCGCGACATCATTCTCGAAATCGACGTGCAGGGCGCTGAAAGCATTCGCGGCCTCGTTCCTGACGCGGTGACGATCTTCATCCTCCCGCCGTCATTCGAGCTGTTGCGCAACCGTCTAGTGGCGCGCGCGACCGATTCCGCGGCTGATCTCGAAAAGCGCTTGCATGGAGCGCCGAGCGAAGTCGAGCAATACCGGTATTTTCAGTATCTGATTTTGAACGATGACATAAACCGCGCGTCGGCACAGTTAGCCGCGGTGATTTATGCGGAGCGCGCCCGCCGCGAACGCCAGGAAGTGAACGCCAGTGGGGCGCTGGCCGACTTCGCCCGCGTCGGCGCGTTGCACTAAGACACAACTATCCAGTACTGTATTAAGTTTGAGGAGATAACCAAAACGATGACAATGGCGACCATTACAGAAGAGTTCGATGAAGCGACTGATGCGGTCCAAGATATTGATTCAAAATACCGTCTAATTATTCTCGCCGCGAAACGCAGCAAACAACTGCAGCGTGGTGCGCGGCCACGCATCGACATCGATCAAACAAAACACAAACCGACCCGCATCGCATTGGAAGAAGTGATTCGCGGTCGCGTTAAATTCCATTTCAACGATATCGGTGAAACTCCCACCGCAGAGAGCTAACTCTAGCCCGTTTGCATCACAAAAATAATCGCTAGCCAGGCCTTGTGGCACAGTGTGCGCGTGTAGATCCGATGGAGGATCTTGCCATGAACACTGTTGTCGGCATTTTTAATTCGTTTGCAGACGCGAAGCGGGCCGCAGCGATGCTTCGTTCACTCGGAATTCCTGAAAATCGCATCAGCGTGTTGTCACCGGGAACGCCTGACAGTGACGTTGAAACGAACATTCCTACGTCGGAAACCGAACAGCCAGGTATGGGCACGGCAGTCGGTGGGGCCGTCGGAGGCGCCCTTGGAGTAGCGGGCGGACTTGAGGCCGGAATGGCTGCCGCTGCAGCTTTCATTCCGGGCGTTGGCCCAGTGTTCGCGCTCGGACTGCTCGGCGCTGCGTTGTTTGGTCTGGGCGGAGCGGCTGCTGGTGCCGCGGCTGGTTCAGCGCTCGAAGAAAATCTGGACAACGGCTTGCCGCGAGACGAACTTTACTTATACGAAGACGCACTGCGTAGAGGCCGTTCAGTTGTGATAGCAATGGCCGATTCCGACGAAACCGCCGACCGCGCGCGGACTGAACTTAAGCGCGCCGGTGCTGAATCCATCGACGCTGCGCGCCAGGACTGGTGGCTCGGCTTGCGCGATGCTGAAGCTGCGCACTACGCAAACCAGGGCGGCGACTTCAAAGTCGATGAAGCAGCATATCGATTAGGATTCGAAGCGGCCCTGCATCCCGATCGGCGTGGAAAGTCCTACGAGAGTTGTGTCAACGGATTGCAGAAACGATATGCCAAGGACTGTGAGTCGAAGGGTTTCCGTGGCGGCTATGAGCGCGGCCAGGCCTATCAGCGATCCCTGGAACAGGAAAAAGAAAAACATGACCGGCAGTCGAAAAAAGCTGCATAATCTGTTTGCGCTAATCTGCTAAGGCCGGAGCGGATGGCGAAACAATTCTGCGAGAGACACTCTTTAACATTCTGCTAGCTGTCGCCATTCTTGGCGGCAGCTACGTCATTATGCATCTGTTTGCGCGGGCAATGTACGTGCGCTGCGGAAGATGTCACACACTAAACGCGCGGCGCAGAACAGAGTGTCGAAGCTGCTCAACAGCTTTACGGTGACTCAACGCTTCCTTGCGAATATTTCCAAACTAACCAGCGGTCAGCGATTAGTACCAACATGGCGATGCCAGGGAGGACCTGCACGCTCGCGTGGAATACCCCTACGCCCAGCGCGTAAAAGATTAGCAGCGTGATGATGATCATCCAGCCCATAACGCGGTAGCTTGAGACTAGAGGCTAGAGGCTAGTAGTCGCTATGTCGCGGGAGAATCTCACGTCGAATGTGTAATTCCCCATATCACGCGAAAAACGTCATCAATGGCGACTCTACTCGATCTCTTCTAGCCTCTAGCCTCCAGCCTCTAACCTCTCGTCTAGTGCCCGAACGCCTCAGGGTGCTCGGATACTTCTTCAATCGCGCGACTGCGGCCGCGGCGAGTGACGATCGCGACTCCTGCAAAAACGAGCAGCGCCGCGACGATGACGCGTGGACTAACTTTTTCGCCGAGCAACAAGGGCGCAAGTATGAATGCAATCAGCGGTTGCAGATAAATGTAAACCGCGACCGTGCTCGGCGGAACCCGCGCCAACGCCCACGAATTCAGGTAGTAACAAATTACCGTGGCAACCAACACAATGTAAGTGACAGAAAGCCAGACGATGGCGGGAACCTCTTTCACCGGAACCTTTGCGAGGCTCATAACGCCAATCGGCAGCGTGGGCAGCGAACCGATTATGAATATCCAGGTGATCACCGTCAGCGCGTTGTATCGCTCAACCAGACGTTTTGAAATCGCGATGTACGTTCCATAGAAAAGCGAATTACTAATAATCAGCAAGTCGCCGGCGCCGTGCGACAAATCCGCGCGCTTCGGTCCAATCAAATAAATCACGCCCGCAGCTGCGACCAAAATCCCGACGATGCGCCGCAACGACGCAGTGTCGTTGCCCAGAATAATACTCACAAGCAGAGTGAAGACGGGGATCGTCGTTCCGAGGAGGGTCGCGTTAACCGCCGTCGTCAACGACAATCCTTTCACGAACAACCACTGGTTGAATACGACTCCGAGGAGGCTGCACACCACCAGCAACGTCCAGTCGCTTCGCGCGATCCTGCCGAGCTTCTTAGTGGCCGCGCCGACAGCCGACAACGCGATGGCGGCGCCAAACACGCGAAACGCCACCAGGCTGAGACTGGGCAGAGTTCGCAAAGCGATTTTGCCTAACACTGGCCAGGTGGCGAACATGATTTGCACCGCGATTAGTGCAACGTGCGGAGCGCGACCGGCGGTTGCGGTGCGGGCCGGGCTCACGATCCGAGGAATAGATACAGCGGATTTTCGAGGATCTGTTTGAACGTTTGCAGGAACTGCGCGCCAACGGCGCCATCGACGACGCGATGATCGCAAGACATCGTGACACGCATCGCCTTGTGGATTTCGATTTCGCCGTTTCGCGCGATCGGTTTTTCTCCCATCGCGCCGATCGCGAGGATTGCCGCTTCGGGCGGGTTAATTACAGCCGTGAACTCGTCGATTCCAAACATTCCCAGATTGCTGATCGAGAACGTTGCGCCCATGTACTCTTCCGGCTTCAACTTCCGTTCGCGTGCCCGGCCGGCTAATTCGCGCACTTCGGAAGCGATATCGATCAGTGATTTCACGTCTGCCGCTCGAACCACCGGGGTGATCAATCCGTTTTCGGTGGCGACGGCAACGCCGATATCAGCGTGCTCATAGTAGCGAACGGTTTTGTCCTGAAATGACGCGTTCACCTGCGGATGCTGAATCAGTGCGACCGCTGCGACTTTGATGATGACGTCATTGATGCTGACTTTCGCGTCAGGGTAAAGCGTGTTGATTTGTTGCCGCATGTCTGCGGCGCGATCCATTTCGATTTCTGTCGTAAGAAAGAAATGCGGTATCGGGCCGAGTGAAGTTACCAATCGGCGCGCGATCGTTCGGCGCAGTTCGCTCATTGGTTCGTCGCGATAGGCTGACGGCCCATACACGGCACCGGGTTGAGCTTTGGGCATGGCGAGAGGACGAAGCTTCGCACCAGTTCCCGCCCCCGGCTTGGGTGCCTTCATCGCCTCTTCCACGTCGCGTTTGATGATTCGTCCGGCGGGGCCACTTCCCTGTACTGAGTTCAGGTCCAATCCCGCCTCAGCAGCCATGCGCGCCGCGATCGGCGACACAAGCATGCGGCCACCTGCAGGTCTTCGGCCGTCGGTGGATGGTTCAGGCTTTGAGGTCGGTGCAGGTTCGGCGGTCGGTTTCTCAATCGCGGGCGCTTTATCGGATTCGGCGGTCGGTTTCTCAATCGCCGGCGCTTTATCGGATTCCGGAAGTTTCTCCGGTGCCGCCCCCGCTTCCTTCGCGGGAGCTGCCGCAGTGGCGGTTTTCAGCAGCTCTGAAATGTCCTCGTCAGGCTCGCCAATGATCGCGATCGGTTGACCGAGTGGCGCACTCTCACCTTCATGGATGAGTACTTTGCGCAGCACGCCCGCGGAAAGCGCCTGCATTTCCATCGTTGCTTTGTCGGTGTCGATCTCGGCGAGGGGCTCGCCCATCGAAACTTTGTCGCCTTCTTTTTTAAGCCAACGAGCTACCTGCCCTTCTTCCATCGTGGGCGAAAGCTTTGGCATGACGACTTGAGTGGCCATAAACGAGTGAACAGTGAATCGTAAATTGTAAATAGAACGGGCGTGCGTCTATTTAAGATTTACCATTTACCATTTACTAAACGTAAGCTACTTCTTTAACCGCAGCGATCAGTTGCGGCACGTCCGGAATCGCAAGCTGCTCAAGGTTCTTCGCGTACGGCATCGGCACGTCCGCTCCTGAGACGCGCTTCACCGGAGCGTCGAGATAATCGAACGCACGCTCGTGAATCTCAGCGCTGATCTCTGCCCCCACGCCACAGAACGGATGCGACTCTTCGGCGACGATCACGCGATTCGTTTTCATCACGGATTTTATAATCGTCTCGATGTCGAGTGGCCGAATGGTTCGCGGATCAATGACCTCGCAACTGATTCCTTCTTTTTCCAACTCTTCAGCCGCTTTCAATGCTGTGGGAACCAATAAAGATCGGGCCACAATCGTCGCGTCCGTTCCTTCGCGCTTGATATCGGCCACGCCCAGCGGGATCGTGAAGTCATCATCGTCCGGGACTTCTCCCTTCATTCCATACATTCGCTCCTGTTCAATGAAGATCACCGGATCGTCGTCGCGA
>DASYPX010000002.1:0-3427 GCA_036006125.1 Pyrinomonadaceae bacterium
CATTCTTCGCAGCGCACAAAGACGTTCTCAGTGCGGACGACGCGGTCCTTTTCGCTAACCGGCTCGATTTTGCCTTTTTTCTTTCGAAACCAGGGCATAAAGACAGATGTCAGAAATCAGAATTCAGCGCCATGTTTTAAGTAGCTTTGAGACGAAAAGGGTAGCACAGAAAGAGAATTAGCATGAAGGCAATCCCGGCCGACTACTTGGCGAGCTTGTATGTCTCTTTGATGCCGCGACGTGCTTGTTCCTGCAAATCGCGCACATCTGGCCGCGTGAGCACGACTCGATACTCGGCCAGAGCTTCGTTGCGTTCGCCGGCGACATCGAAAGACTGCGCAGCCCGCAAATGAGCACGCGTGACGAGTTCACCGGCAGCTTCACGGGTGGTCATTGTTGCCAGGAATTCTCGCGCCGCATTCTCCGGCTGGCCTAATGCCAGCAGAGCTTCGCCGTCACGAAAGTGGACTAAGCTGAGAGCGCGCTCGCGTATACGGTCAGTTAGACGTTCCCCAAGCAAAGATGTGAAGATGGCCAGTGCTTCCTTTTGCAGAGCTTCGGCGGCTGCGATCCGATTCTGTCGTCGTTCTTCAATGGCTTCCGAGACTAGCGTGTCCGCAATCTCCAACTTGAAGAGATAATTACGGGGAAACTCCTCTTGCAACTCGCGCGCAAGCGCCAACGATTCAGTCAAACGCTTTTGGTCCTTATACAGGGTCATGAGCAACAGCTTGGCGTAATCACGTTCCCAGTGCCCGTCTTTCGCCACGCGTTCGAGAGTTGTGAGCCCGCGCTTTCGGGAACCGCGCGCGCCCATAAAGCTCGCTACTAACTTGGCTGACAGCGGCAGGCTGCCGAGGACGTAATCGTAAAGTCCGATAGCCAGCTCAGCGTCGTGAAAGCCGGGATCCAGCTTGAGCACTTCCCGTTCATGATCCACGCCGCTCGATGCATCACGTAGCGCCGCGAGGTATCGGCCTTCCGCCGTAGCCGCAAATGAAGCTTTTAACGTTTCGGTTGAGCCCAGTTCGTAGAGTGTTTGCGGATCGTGCGGGTTGCGTTGTAAGCGGGTTCGGGCAAGCTGTTCGGCCCGGCGCGTGAAGTCACGAAACTCCTCGACAGTTTTTGGTTCAGGCTTGTCTTCCAACGTGGCGCCGAACGACTGTGAACTGTAGATCGCGCCTTGCTTCAAGCGGCTCTGATTCAGTGTCTCCAGCCACAAGGTCCACGCCAGCATGCGCGGCCCGAGCGCTTCGTCGGGAAACTCGTGAACGATCTCTTTGAAGGTCCGTCGCGCGGCTTCGTAATCGAGACTAAAGAGCGCCTCGGAGCCTTCGGCCCGGAACTGTTCGAGACGCGAAGATCCAGACGTGTTTGCTGATTGAGCGACCCCGTGGCTAGCGGCAACAAACAGGAGAAGCAAAATAAAGAAGTTCGAAGGCTTCATTCGTGATTTTCGGCGATCAGATCTTCTTCACGCGTTGCTCCAAGTCGCGAGCAATTTTTTCCGGTGCGTCCTGTCTTGAATAACTCACTGGCTCGCCGATGTTCACTGAAATCTGACCGGGCCAGGCGAAGTGCCGCTTGGCTTGTTTGAATTTCCACAGACCATCGATTCGCACAGGAACGACTGGCGTCTGCAATTCCCTGGTCAGCAAACCGGCGCCGACCCGAAATGGGTTCATGCGGCCGTGCTTCGTACGCTCGCCCTCAGGGAACAACATAAGATTGTATCCGCGATCGATCAGCTCGCCGGCAAATCTGAAGCTCTGGCGAAAGCCGCTCTTCTGCGGCAATGAAAAGACATTGAAGAAAAGCACGACTAAAAAGTACTCACACAGATTCAGCAGACGTCTGAAGGCGCCCGTGCTCTTTCCCGCATGTCGCCATTCGCGCAGGACCTCGCCATCCTGGGCGATTGCAGTCCTGGTTTTAAATCTTGCCGGAAGAGCAAACAAAATGAGCGCGTGATCCAACATCGTGACGTGGTTAGACACAAAAACCATCGGCCCTTTAAGTTTACTGAGATGCTGTTTACCCCTGACTCGGGGCCAACCGAGAATGCGAATTGCCGTAAAAGCAATCCCGTACAACAGCGCGATCCGCAACCAACTGACGGGCCATTTTTGTTGCCAACGAGGATAAGGATAAGGCGCGACGTCGCGCTGCTCCCGAACGATTTTTTCAACGTCCGCGAGCGTGGTCGTGTCCGTGAAGGCAGCTTCGTCGATTTCAACCTGATAGCGATCTTCTAGTGCGCTCAACAACTCCACGCGCGCCAGCGAATCGAGCTTGAGATCAATTCCCAGGTTCGCTGTCGGATTGAGATTGACGATCGGTTCCCTGCTTATTTGCTTGATGATGTCTCCGACAGATCCTTCAGGCATGGCGCCAGAAGAAGGCATACCGCCCAATTGAGCCCGCACTCTTTCTGTCACGATTTGTTTGCGAATCTTCTGCGTCGGCGTGCGCGGAAAATCCTCGCCCTGCCAAACAAGCCAACGCCGGACGCGCTGATGCGGAGCGAGTAATTCATTTGCACGAGTAATTGGTTTCCGCGCGTCCACATCTTTGTCATGCAGGATCAGAACGGCAACCGGTTCAGGTCCATGTGATCCGTCTAGTTGAATGACAG
Organism: Pyrinomonadaceae bacterium; assembly: GCA_036006125.1. Taxonomy (GTDB): domain Bacteria; phylum Acidobacteriota; class Blastocatellia; order Pyrinomonadales; family Pyrinomonadaceae; genus UBA11740. The sequence continues at coordinate 2,636 of DASYPX010000002.1, forward strand.
CACTTTCCTTGATCTCTGGCTGCCGGTTCAGCACCGCTTCAATATCCCCCGGGTAGATGTTTACGCCGGCAGCAGTGACAATGACTTCTTTCTTCCGGCCTTTAAAATAGATGTTGCCTTGTTCATCCTTATCCCCCATGTCGCCTGTATGCAGCCAACCATCGTCACCGCGGGCGACGCCTTCCTTTTCGCTACTCCAGTAGCCCGGCGAGACATTTGGGCCGCGCACCAGAATCTCACCGTCTTCTGCCAACTCCACATGATGTCCGCGCAGCGCCCGGCCAATTGAGCCGCGGGCCGTTTTGAAGGGATGGTTCACCGCCACGAGCGCCGCCGTTTCGGTCATCCCGTAGCCTTGAATCACGGCGAAACCCAATCGGTGCCAAAAATTTTCGGTCTCCTGATCGAGCGTGGCGCCGCCGCAAACAAACGCCCAAAATTTCCAGCCAAGCAAACGGTGGGCGCGCCGAAATTTCCACCAGCGGAAGATGAAATGCCTGCGTTTAGAAGTTTGTAAGTCCTTTGTGAACTGCTCAAGCTCACCGTGCGCGGCGTAGACTCGCTCGATCTTGTCGCGCAGCGTGTCCAGAACTCGAGGCACCACGACGATCACCGAGATGCGCTCGCGTTCGGCGGTGTCGATGATTTGCGACGCATTCAAAGAATCTTGAAAGAACACTTGGCCGCCAAGAAGTTGCGGCACCAGCATGCCCATGAATTGCCCGAAGACGTGACTAAGTGGAACGAGATTGAGAAAACGCACTGGGTGAACCAGACGCTCCCATTTTCGGT
>DASYPX010000003.1:0-16494 GCA_036006125.1 Pyrinomonadaceae bacterium
TGAGAATCGCGTGCAGGAAGCAGATGAGAAGATCGCCGATGTCGGGCGCGAGGCTGCGCATTGGCACCTGATCGGACACTTGCAGTCGAATAAAGCGCGCCGCGCGGTGCAACTGTTTGACGTCATTCATTCGCTCGATTCAGCAGCGCTCGCGCACAAACTCGATCGTGCCTGCCAGGATTTGGAACGTCACGATTTTCCGGTGCTCATTCAGGTCGATCTCGGACATGAAGCAACCAAGTCGGGCGTTGACGAAAGCGAGCTGCCGCAACTGATCGCCGTCGTCAACGCGTGCGAGCGCCTGTCTCTGATCGGGCTAATGACGCTGCCGCCGTTTTTCGACGATGCTGAATTGACGCGACCCTTTTTCTCAAAACTGCGGCTTTTGCGCGATCGTTACGCATCGCGAGGCGCCTTTGGCGACCGAACCGGCGACCTTTCCATGGGGATGACTCACGATTTCGAAATTGCGATCGAAGAGGGAGCGACGATGGTACGTGTCGGCACGGCAATATTCGGAGAACGCGGCAAATGATCAGGATCCTGAGCCAAATAGATCTTTTCGTCTACTTCGGCGTAGTCGCGGTAATCCTCGCCGGAATTCTTTTGATCCTGCTGCGCTCGCTGTTCCGGCGCATGGACGTTAATCCGTTCACGTGGCACGCGATTACCGTAAAGCGCCTGACCGATCCCATAATTTTGCCGGTGCGCAACATGTTGGTGGCGATGCGCGTCGATCCGATCGTGGCGCCGGTAATCGTCATTGTCGTTTTCATTCTGGTTGGTTTCTTTGTCATTCAAGTCGTTAACGGGTTTCTTAACACTATCGCCGGAATTCTAACGGCCGCATCGAGCGGCCGGCCGAACGCGGCAGTTGCAATTCTCGGCTATGTGCTTTATGCGCTGGTCGGACTTTACGAGTTAATGATCTTCGCCCGCATCATCATGACCTGGTTCGTGGTCAGTTATGGCAAGCGAATGCGATTTCTGATCAGAACTACTGAGCCGCTACTTGCGCCTTTGCGGCGGATGATTCCGCTCGTCGGCATGTTCGATGTCTCTCCAATCATCGCGTTCGTGATTCTTTGGGTCTTGCAGTCAGTAATCGCTGCTACGTTATTGAGTGGCTGGCCGGTACGCTATTTCTAGTGAATCGTAAATAGTAAATCGTAAATAGATGAGGTGGCCGTTGGCCAAGCTGGCCGAGACGCAACTGCAAGAGGAACGCCCTATTCACGATTTACGATTTACTATTTACTGCTCTTGATTCGACATTCACAGAAGGGCCGCGCGCTCACGTTCGCTGTCGTGGTTATGCCGCGTGCATCGCGGAGCGAAATCGTCGGTGAACACGATGGCGCGCTGCGAGTGCGAATCGCTGCACCGCCCGTCGAAGGCGCAGCAAATTGCGAACTGCAACGGCTGCTCGCAAAAAAATTCAAATTGCCGCAAAATGCCATCGAAATAATTGCGGGAACCAATTCTAAGCGCAAAGTTGTGCGTATTGATGGCGCTGACGCTGCGACGCTCGAGCAATTGATCATTCCGAAGTAGTCCCCCGATGGAACTAACTTCCATTTCGCGTTATCGCATCCTCCAAAAGCTCGGCGCGGGCGGTATGGGCGAAGTTTATTTGGCCGAAGACACCAAGCTCGGCCGCAAGATCGCGCTCAAAGTCCTCAGCGAAGAACTCACCGCAAATCGTGACCGGCTCATTCGGTTCGATCAAGAAGCCTATGCGGCGTCGGCGCTGAACCATCCGAACATTCTCACGATTTATGAGATGGGTGATGAAGGCGGTCGCCATTACATCGCCACTGAATACATCGACGGCATTACGCTGCGAAAGCGACTTGGCGGACCGCCGATGGAAGTCAGCGAAATTCTCGACATCGCGATTCAGATTACCGGCGCGCTTGAAGAGGCGCACGCCGCCGGCATCGTCCATCGCGACATCAAGCCTGAGAACGTGATGATTCGCAAGAATGGTCACGTGAAAGTCCTCGACTTCGGTTTGGCGAAATTGATTGATCCTTCATTCCAAAACGAAGGGACCGACACCGAAGCAATCACGCGGGCACTGGTCCAGACCGATGCCGGAATTGTGATGGGCACCTCGCAATACATGTCGCCGGAGCAGGCGCGCGGAAAAGGCGTTGATGCGCGCACCGACATCTGGAGTCTCGGCGTGATGCTTTACGAAATGGCGACAGGCCGCGCGCCGTTCGCCGGCGAGACGAAGACCGACATTATCGTCGCGATTGCCAAGAGCGAGCCCGCGCCGATCGCGCGGTTTTCACCGGGGCTTCCGGTTGAGTTTGAATGGATTGTCATGAAAGCGCTGCGCAAGAATGTGGATGAGCGCTATCAAACAGTCAAAGAACTTGAATCCGACCTGCGGAAACTCAAACAGCGCGTGGAGTTTCGTTCTGAACTGGAGCGATCGATTGCACCCGATAAGTTGACCGACGCGCTCGCGGCCATGGGCGACGCTGAGGTGGCGCATCACTCATCGCACCTCAGCATTCACACATCGGTCCCCGCGAACTTGCAGTCAACCGGCCAAGTTCCCAGCGCTGCACAGACTAAGGTGTCCAGTGCCGAATATATCTTCGAAGGGATGCGGCGTCACAAGATTGCCGTTGTGGCTGTCGCAGTTGCAGTTTTGATCGTCGTTGGCGGCGTCTGGTATTTCGGTTTCCACAATCGCACGGCAACGCTGACTGACAAGGACACAATCCTGGTTGCAGACTTTGTGAACACGACGGGTGATCCGGTATTTGACGAAACGCTCACACAAGCGCTCTCTGCGCAACTTCGCCAATCGCCTTTCCTCGAAATTTTGTCGGAAGATCGCGTGCGCGATGCGCTGCGGTTCATGGACAAATCGCCTGAAGAGCGAGTGACACGCGAAATTGCGCGCCAGATCTGCGAACGCCAGGGCATTAAGGCGATGCTGATCGGATCGATCTCCGGCGTCGGCAGCCATTACGTTATTTCACTTGAAGCTTTGAACGCGAAGACGGGCGACACAATTGCGTCCGACCAGGCTGACGCTGACGGCAAGGATCAAGTGCTGAAGTCTTTGGGCGCAGCAGCTTCGCGTTTGCGTGAAAAACTTGGTGAGCAGCTCAGCTCGATTCAGAAATTCGACGCGCCGATTGAACAAGTGACGACTTCGTCGCTCGACGCTTTGCGTTACTACTCGCTCGGGCTGGAACAGCACTCGAATGGGCAGTATGCGAAAGCGATTCCGTTTTATGAACGCGCGGTGGAACTCGATCCGCGTTTTGCGATCGCGTTTGCGCGCATGGCAACCTGTTACAACTTCCTGAAGCAATACGAATCGGCGCGGGCGGCTTCGTCGAAGGCTTACGAGTATCGTGACCGTGCGAGCGAGCGGGAAAAACTTTACGTTTCCTGGAACTACTACGGCGCTGTGACCGGCGAAATCGATAAAGCCGCCGACGCCCTCGAAGTTTGGAAGCGCACCTACCCGCGCGATTGGGAGCCGCACAACCTGCTCGCCGTGCGGTACACACTCACCGGCCCATTCGACAAAGGTGTCGAAGAGGCGAGCGAAGCCGCGCGCTTGAACCCAAAAGAGGCCAAGGCGCACGCAAACCTCGCGATCGCATTCGTCGGTCTCAACCGGTTTGATGAAGCGAAGCAGGTTTTGCAGAACGCCCTGGGCCAAAAGCTGGAAACTGATTCGATGCACTTGCACTTGTATCACCTTGCTTTCATCCGCGGTGACGCAGCGGGCGCGAAAGAACAGTTGGATTGGGCGTCGAGCAGGCACAGTGGATATCTTTCAGAATCCTGGCAGGCCCAAGCTGCCGAGTTCCACGGACAGGTTGCGAAGGCAAATCAGTGGAGTGAGCAGGCGGCTGATTGGGCGCAACGTAACAACTTGAAAGAAATCGCCGCGCAGCTTGTCTTGCAACAAGCGATTCGCGACGCAACCTTCCGTGAATGCGATAAAGTCGGCGCGCTGACGACGAAAGCGCTATCTTTGTCGCGCGATCTGTCCAGCTTGCATGAATCTGCGAACGCCCTCGCGGCCTGTAATCAGGCGGCCGCGGCGCAGTCGCTGATCGATGAAATGCTGAAACGATTTCCGCAGGACAGCCTTCTGAATTCAGTTTCTGTTCCATTGATCAAGGCGCAGCTTGAACTGGTTCGCGGCAACGCGACGCAGGCCGTGCAGTTGCTCGAAAGTACGCGGCGATACGAAGTGTACGGCGACTTCTGGCCACAGTACGTGCGCGGTCAAGCTTATTTGAAACAGGGAAATGGCGCGCAAGCGGCGGCAGAATTCAAAGGTATTCTGGATCATCGCGGGTGGTATCCGCTTTCGCCGCTCTACTCGTTGGCGCAGTGGCAATACGGGCGTGCCTCCGCGTTGAGCGGTGACAATGCCACCGCGCGAAAGGCATACCAGAATTTCTTTGAGTTTTGGAAAGAAGCAGATGCTTCCTTGCCTTTCCTTGCTGAAGCACATCAGGAGTATGACAAGCTGAAGTAGCGGGTCGCGTTGCACTCCCAAACCTCATTGCGATATTCTGCGAGGCAATTCAACCAATCCAACTAAGGATCTTTTCTGATGTCGGGACATTCGAAGTGGCATTCCATCAAGCATAAGAAAGGCGCGCTCGATGCCAAGCGTGGCAAACTTTTCACGAAGTTCATCAAGGAATTGACCGTGGCCGCGCGCACGGGCGGTGGCGACCCCGACGCGAACGCGCGCTTGCGCAAAGCGATCTCGGATGCGAAAGCCGGCAACATGCCTAACGACACGATCGATCGCGCAATTCGCCGCGGCACCGGTGAAGAAGAAGGAGTTAATTACGAAGAGATTACTTACGAAGGATACGGTCCCGGCGGCGTCGCTTTGCTGATTGAAGCCGTGACCGACAACCGCAACCGCACCGTCGCAGAGATTCGCCATATCTTTTCCAAGAACGGCGGTAATCTCGGCGAATCGGGTTCGGTTGGTTGGATGTTTGAAAAGAAAGGCTACCTGGTCGTCGAGAAAGCCGCCAAGGCTGAAGACGACCTGTTCGATCTCGCAATCGAGGCCGGCGCCGAAGACATTCGCGATGATGAAGACAACTGGGAGATCATTACCGCCCCCGACAGTTTCGAATCGGTTCAGAATGCGATCAAAGACGCAGGGGTAACTCCACAGGTCGCCGAAGTCGAGATGGTGCCGCAGAACTACATCAAGCTCGAAGGCGCGCAGGCCGGACAGATGGTCAAGCTGATGGAGGCCCTGGAAGACCACGACGACGTGCAGAAAGTTTCCGCGAACTTCGACATGAGCGCCGCCGACATGGCTGCCGCGTAGTACGGTTTCGGAAGCCACCTCCACAAACGGATATTTCTAATGACAATCTAATTGTTGGCGTGTTAGCTTCGCGACGTGCGTGTTCTCGGAATCGATCCCGGCAGTGAATGCACCGGATGGGGTGTGGTCGAAGGCGACGCGAACGGCCAGCGTTATCGGCTGGTGGAATTCGGCGCTGTGCGGCTCAAGTCCTCCGCAACGTTCTCGTCGCGACTGCTGAAAATCAGCCGGGCACTTGACGAGGTCATCACCCGACTGAACCCTGACGCGTGCGCGATCGAAGAAGCATTCCTCGCAAACAATCCGAAGGTTACTCTGAAACTTGGTCAGGTTCGCGGCGTCGCTTTACTGGCCGCGGAAACTGCGGCTTTGGAGATTGGCGAGTATTCTCCGCGTTCAATCAAACAGACAGTTGCCGGTTATGGCAATGCCGAGAAGCGTCAAGTGCAAGAGATGGTGCGAATTCTTCTCTCGTTGAAATCAGTGCCCGAGCCGCACGACGCCGCCGACGCCCTCGCGGTGGCAATCTGTCACTTCCATCACGCCGGGATTAACCGCACGCTTGCCGCCGCCCAACGGGCCGCGTTAGCCTCTTGACAGCGGCAATGTGCAGGCGCTCAATACTCACTATAGCGGCCATCGGGCTAATCGTTTCGGATAAGTGATTTGCGTCACACGCCGCCGGCTGGAGTCCGCGGCAGAATTATTATTTGACGTGAAAAACCTTCCCCCACGCTTAATCGCGGCTGCCATTCTGGCGCTGCTCGCGAGTGCTTTAGTAATCAATGCCGGCCCTTGGCCTTCATTTGCGCGTTTTGCTAAGTCCTATTTCAAGCCGCACACCAATTACTCTAAACAAGCCACCAAAGTCTCATCGGAGCAGTCCCAATCAAGTCTTGAGGAGCCCAGCCTGAAATCAGGCGCCTACTTCACAATCTATCGCAACGAACAAGGCGAAGCTGTCTGTCGGTTATCTACTGAGTCCGAAGTCCGTCAGATGGAGGTGAATACCCGTAAACTTAATCTGCGGCCGATCAATCACCCGGAGCTCTTTTCAACCCAGAGTCAACAAGGACCACTGGCAGCGGGCTCGGGGCTAACGATAATCCTTCGTGCCACTCAACAACTTCAGCAGAATCCAACCGCAGTCGCGGCGTTCACTCGGGCGGCACAGAATTGGGAAGCGCTGGTTATGTCGCCGGTCACAATCTATATCGACGTTGACTTTGGCACGACCTTTTTTGGCCAAACATTTCCGAGCGGCGTGCTTGGCGCTACCAGCGCTCCCGCTGGGTCGTATCCCTACGACTCTGCGCGTACGAATTTGGTCGCTGAAGCTAACGGCGAAGGCAACGTGACGAAGCAGGCAGTTTTCGATGCGCTGCCGTCGACGACTGTGCCGACGGATTTGGGCGCTTCAGGTTCGACCCTTGTTTCTGATCCAACGGCGCGCGCGATTGGGCTTCTGCCGGCGACAGCGGCATCCGCTGATCCCGCGGCGAAGATCGGATTCAACTCGAGCTTCACGTTCGATTTCGATCCGAGTGATGGCATCACTTCTGGACAACTGGATTTCGACGCGGTCGCTACGCATGAAATCGGCCACGCCTTGGGATTTCATTCGGAAGCGGGACTCAATCTGCCGCGTCCCGCCCTCTGGGATCTCTATCGTTTCCGTACGGGCACGAGCACAGGCACGTTCACGAATGCGCAGCGCCTCGTGACCGCTGGTGGCTCACCTGATCCGCTGCAATTTTTCTTTGTTCCGGGCAATAACGAGTTAGGCCTTTCCACTGGCGGACCCAGCGGCTCATTCGCAAACGGGGGAGACGGCTGGCAATCGAGCCACTGGAAACATGCGACGGTGTGCGCCCCTTACATCGGCATCATGGATCCCGCGATTGGATCGGGTTGCCGCCGCACGATCACCAGCAATGACACGCTGGCGCTTTCTTATTTCGGATATAACCTGACTAACAACAACCCGCCACCGCCACCACCAACGCCGCCGCCGCCGCCGTCGAATGACAATTTTGCAAATGCGCAAATCGTTGCCGGTTGTGCCGGAAGCACGACGGGAACTACGTTCGGTGCCAGCAGTGAAGCCGGGGAACCAAGTCACGCGCCGAATGATCCTTCCTCTCTAAGCCCGAACCATACCGTCTGGTATCAATGGCAGCCACCTTCGACCGGCACCACTACAATCACCACGGCCGGCAGCGAGTTTGACACGATCCTAGCGGTTTACACGGGCAGCAGCGTTGGTTCCCTCACGCGACTTGTCTTCAACGATGACGCGCAGGCCGGAAATCTTACGAGCTCAGTTACGTTTAGTGCCGCGGCAGGCACGACCTACCAAGTTGTCGTTGAGGGATGGCGCGGCGACACTGGCAATATTAAGCTCAATTGGTTTGGGTGTGCGGTGCCGACACCAACGCCTACTCCAATACCTTCACCGAGTCCTGGACCGTGCGCAACGGCATTCGTCGTGAACGACAATGGCGACGCAAACGATGCAGTTCCTGGTGATGCAGTGTGTGCCACGGCGGGCGGTGTTTGCACACTTCGTGCGGCGATCCAGGAAGCTAACGCTGAATTCGGCTGCGGAACAATCGACATTAACTTCGGGGGCGTCACTAGTCCTATCGACCTCAGTAGTGCGTTGCCGGACATGAACCACAATGTCAATCTTAATGGCCCCGGAGCAAATCAATTAACAATTCAGCGAAGCACCACGCCGGGAACGGCCGAGTTTCGGATATTCACGATCAGTTCCGGTAGACTTGTCAGTATCTCTGGACTGACCATCTCAAATGGTTCAAATGTTAATGGGGGTGGAATACTCAACAGCGGAACTCTGACAATAAACAACTGTAATCTTTACGGCAACCTGGGTGCAGGAATCGACAATGCTGGCCCCTCCATAAGCATTAACAATTGTAATATCGGAGGTCTCTCTGGAGGCCAACCAAATACCAGCGCCCCAAACTCTGCTGTTTCGGGGATCGTGAGCCCGACCGGCACGCTCGTGATGAATGGCGGCACCATTGTCGGTAATTCCGGTGGCGCCGGAATCGGTATTGGCGGCGTGGCCACGCTGAACAATGTCACGATTACCGACAACACTAACCCCAAGCTCGATGGGGGAGGCATCGCCGTTTTCAATTCCGGCACTGCAAATATAGTTAATTGCTTAATCGCTAACAACCGCGTAACTAGCGGAAACGGAGGCGGAATTTATAACGGCGTCGGCACGGTGAAGGTGGTCAACAGTACGATCTCGGGTAACACCGCTACGGCTTCCGGCGGTGGTGTTTATAATTTCAATGCGAATATCACCTTGACGAATACGACGATAACGAACAACCGCTCGGATTCCGACAACAACAGTAGCGGCGCCGAGAATGGTGGCGGTGTACACCCCGCGGGTGGCTCCGCGCTGTTAAATAACAGTATCGTCGCCGGCAACTCATATGGTCCAAATCCGGGCGCGACGGCAAATGACCTGAGTTACGGGGTTAATCTGTCAAGCTCCTTTAATCTAATTGGTGTTTGCGATGGATGCGGTCTGTCAAATGGAGTCAACAATCAAGTTGGCGTATCGAATCCTGGACTTGGGCCGCTTTCGAATAACGGTGGCGTGACAATGACGCACGCGCTTCTGTTGGGTAGTCCTGCTATCAATGCCGGCAATAACGCCCTGGCCGTCGATCAGAACAACAATCCATTGACAACTGATCAACGTGGTACGGGTTTCGCTCGAATTATCACTGGGATTGTTGATATTGGAGCGTTTGAGCTACAGGCGGCCGCCCCGACACCCACGCCAACGCCAGCGCCGACGGCTACTCCAACACCTACGCCGACTCCGGTCACGCCCTTACCGACACCGGTGCAACTCGGCAACGGCATTACTCAATTGCCGCTGGCAGCTAACGATCTGATTTACGATCCGGGGACCGCGAACGTCTACGCGAGTGTTCCTGGCGCTGCCGGCAGCTTCGGCAACAGCCTCGCCCCGATCAATCCAATGACGGGAGTCGTAAGCACACCAATATCAGTCGGCAATGGCCCTGGTAAGCTCGCGATTTCAGCAAATCATCAATACATCTATATTGGTTTCACCGCCGAGCCAACCATTCGTCGGTTCGAACTCGCAACTCTGAGCGCAGGATTACAATTCGGACTCGGCAGCGACCAAATTCACGGCGCGTTTTATGCAGACGACATCGCTGTTTCACCTGATAGCCCCAATACCATCGCCGTTTCCCGGCGGAATTTTTGTTGCAGCCCTCGATATGAGGGCGTGGCCATCTATGATAATGGTGTCCAACGGTCAAATACCGTTCCGGCGGCGTTTCTGACTGAAACGATCGAGTTTTCCTCGTCTTCAACGACTCTGTACGGCTACAACAACGAGAGCAGTGAGTTTGCCTTCCGCAAGATGACCGTCAGTGCTTCAGGGGTTTCGATCACGTCTACAAATTTCAGTCTCATCTCAGGCTTCAATCTAGAGATCAAATATGACGGCGGGAAACTGTATGCTTCGAACGGTCGCGTCATTGATCCTGAAGCGGGTACGGTGATCGGGACATTTCCCGCCTTTTCTAATGCGTTCGTACCGGATGCCACGGTCCAACGTGCATATTTCATAACAGGTAGTGGATCCTCCACCACACTGCAGGCCTTCGATTCGAACACGTTTGGCCTTGTAGGTTCGCTTGCGATTCCCGGAGTAAATGGCACGCCCGCAAGTCTCATTCGTTGGGGCGCAAATGGTCTGGCCTTTCGCACGTCAGGTAACCAGATCTATTTCATTCAAACCTCCTGGATCCCGTCCACTCCACTTTATCTGGTTACGGACGCAACCAATCACGTGGTTGCAGTAGATTCGGTGACATTCGTCCGCGATCCTTTTTCGCTGAGCGGAAATCACAACTTCAGTTCAGATCAGCGCACACGCGTGACGATCTTTACTTCGAATCTTGGATTATCGCAGCCGAGTGCGGAACTTTCAGTAACGGCGGGCGGCATCCCATTGACCGTCGAGGGCGTCGGAACGCTGGCCGGCGCGCCGGACACCTCTTATGTGATTGTGAAGCTCGATACGGTCCTGACTGGGAATGTGCAACTAAGCGTTACTTTTCGGGGTGTAACGAGCAATGCGGGTGTTCTCAGCATAACGCCTTGACGAGGTTGTGGCGACAAACAGTCAAAGCGACCTGCGTCGCTCAGACGCACGCGTAGTTTATCCTCCACCCAGTTTCTAGCCGGTTCTGAACATCGCTAAGCCGCGAGCTTTCCCGTCGGCGCGTAGTAGTCCAGCAAGGCATCGAGGCGATCAAAATCGATGGGCTTACTCAGGAAGTCATCACAACCTGCCGCGATTGCGGTGGTGCGATACTTCTCCGGATCCTGGCCAGTGATGATCACGATTGGAACGTTCTCGAGCTTCGCGTTTTGTCGCAGACGATGAATGACGCCGAGCCCATTCAGTCGCGGCAGTTGCAGATCAAGTAGAATCAAATCCAACTCTTCACTTTCCGCAACGTCGACAGCTTGCTTGCCGTCCCAAGCTTCAATCACGCCATAACCCTTGCGTCGCAAGACCGTCCGTAACAGAAATGAAGTTTCGTCATTGTCTTCGACCACGAGCACGGTCGGACCTCGTTGCGCGAACACCGCCGGAGTCCAGGCGTGCTCAACGCCGAAGCGATTTGGTGTGTAGGGGGTAAATGGGGAGACCGAGTTGCTTGGTTGTCGAATGCCGCCAAGCGATCCAGTGTTTCTTGGATGTTCGATTCTCATTTTTTTTCACGAAGCGTCGCAAAAGCGCGACACTTCTTCCTCCCCTCTGTCTGAAGTAGGGTTCGCATTCTATTCCGCGCACCGGAAAGAGATGATTCTGAAAACGTAAAGACTTCTACACGAGATTGTGTCGCGTGTTTTTGTTGCGTTTTTAAGGGAATGGCGGAGGGGACAGGACTCGAACCTGCAAGCCCTTGCGGGCGGCGGTTTTCAAGACCGCTGCATTACCAATTATGCTACCCCTCCGAGGTGCGTCGTTAGAATATACCGTAGGAAGGCAGAGGGCAGAAAGCAGAAGGCGGCAGACGTCAGAAAGCAGGAGCTAGGCGGCAGAAGCCAGGAGGCAGACGGCGGGCAGCACGAAAGTACAAAGCACTCAGTCCTCATTACTCATCACTCATTACTCATCACTCGTGACTGTTCCTTGTAATTGACACCGCTTCACCCGTGTAGTAGCTTGCCGTCACGCGTTTATGCGACAAATTGCTTTCGCAATTCATTCCTCAAAATCCCTGCACCGAAACGAGCACCATAAGGAGATCGTCGTAGTCACTTGAAGCAAATTGAGCTTCCACCCAGAGGCCTGGAAACGCTCTTCGGCGTTCACGACCAGAACATAAAGTATCTCGAGTCGCTGCTCGACGTTCAGATTAACGGCCGCGGCCACAATGTCAGCGTCGACGGCGATCCGAAAGACGTGGAGACTGTCGAGCAAATTCTGCAGGACTTCGCGGAATTGGTTTCAGAAGGCCGGCAGTTTACCGACAAAGAGCTGCGCGAAGCGTTTGCGCAAATCGCGGAAGACCGCGCGTACAGTCTGAAGGATTACTTCACGCGCTCGCGTTTCAGTCCGGCAGGCAAGAAACAAGTGGCGCCAAAGTCGGCGATGCAGCGCCGCTATGTTGAAGCCATTCAACAGAAAGACATCGTGTTCGGCATCGGACCGGCGGGCACGGGCAAGACTTACCTCGGCGTGGCGATGGCGGTGCAGGCATTGATGCAAAAGCAGGTCAATCGCATCGTGCTCGCGCGACCGGCGGTTGAGGCCGGCGAGAAACTCGGCTTTCTGCCCGGCGATTTGCAGGAGAAAGTCGATCCATATCTCCGTCCGCTTTACGACGCGTTGTTTGATCTGGTGGACTACGAGCGCGTGACGCGCCTCCTGGAGAAGCGCGTGATCGAGATTGCGCCCCTCGCGTTCATGCGGGGACGAACTCTTTCGGATGCTTTTGTGATTCTCGACGAAGCCCAGAATACGACCGGCGAGCAGATGAAGATGTTTCTGACGCGCATCGGTTTCGGATCGAAAGCCGTCATTACCGGGGACGTGACGCAGATCGACCTACCGACTGGAAAACGCAGCGGCCTGGTGGAAGCCGAACGAGTTCTCGCGAATATCGAAGGCATCGAGTTCATTTACTTTAGCGAGAAAGACGTCGTGCGGCACAAACTCGTGCAGATGATCATCAAGGCGTACGAGACGCATTCCAAGAGAATCGAGATGTAGGACATTTCCGACTGGCGATTTCCAGTTGCCGATTGACGGCGTTGTTTCAGGAATCGATCCAATCGGAAATGGGCAATTGGCAATGGTTGAGATAATCAATCGCCAGCGGAAACATCGGGTAAATTTGAAGAAGTGGCGTGGGTTTTCGCAACGCGCGATTAAATCGATCGGCACTGAGAAGGATGACGTGTCGATCGTCTTTGTTTCCAACGCGGCGATCCGAAAACTGAACCGTCAATATCGCGGCAAGGATTGCGTAACGGACGTGCTGTCTTTCCCCTCTGCGCACGAACGTTTTGAGAACCAACTGAAAGCGAATCTCGGCGAAGTCGTGATCTCGCTCGAACGTGCGGCGACCCAGTCGAAAGAAAACGGTCTGACGATCGCGAACGAAGTCGAGCAACTTATTCTTCACGGCTTGCTGCATTTGTGCGGCTACGACCACGCATCGGACAACGGCGAGATGGACCGGCTGGAGCTAAGACTGCGTAGAAAGCTCGGAATTTAAGCCAATTTTGCTCTATTTGCGATTCGCGATTTACTATTTACGAACCAAATGGAAATTGCACTTGCCGTCAGTCTTCTCCTGCTGCTGGCGCTGACATTTCTAGCCACCGTCGATATGGCGTTCAGCCAGTTGAGCGACGTCGGATTGCGACGACTCGCCGCCGAGGCTGAAGAACATCCCAACGCGCGTTACACGCCGCTGCTGAAAGAAATTCTCGAAAATCGAGCGCGCTTCAGCCTGACGTTGTCGGCGGCGATTCAAATCCTGCTCGTCGCGTTCACGGTCCTCGTTACTTTCGTTTCCTTGCATTGGTTGTCCTCGGGCGCCGGGAGTTTGATTGTCGCGCTGCTCGGCTGTTTGCTGCTGGCCGGAGTGTTTCGTCAGTTCATTCCGCGCTTTCTTTCGCTGCGAAATCCTGAGGGCAAATTGCTGCGACTGCTGCCAATTGTGCAGCCGTTCTATCGCGTGCTCGCCTTCGCTGCTGAACCGTGGCATCGCCAATTCGATCGCATGCGTGAAGAAGAAGATGAGGAAACGATCGATGCAGAGGAAGAGGTAGACGCAGGTGACGACATTGAAGCACTCATCGACGTCGGTGAAGCTGAAGGTATCATCGAAGAGGAGGAGCGCGAGCTGATTCAATCGGCGATTGAGTTTGGCGACACCCGCATCGGCGAAGTCATGACGCCACGCACCGAGATTGTCGCCCTGCCGAACAGTGCCACGGTCCGCCAGGCGCGCGACATGATGATCGAATCGCGACATTCGCGACTGCCGGTCTATCGCGATGAGATCGACAACATTGAAGGCATCGTTTACGTGCGTGACCTTTTGCCGTCGCTTTCGCTGGGTAAAGCCGATTCCGCCATTACCCCCTTCATTCGCGCCGTTTATTTCGTGCCGGAAACGAAGCCGGTGGCGAAGCAGCTGCAGGAAATGCAGAAGGCGCGTGCCTACATGTCAATTGTCATTGACGAATATGGCGGCGTGGCCGGTCTGGTTACCGTCGAAGACATCCTGGAAGAAATCGTCGGCGAAATCGAGGACGAGGACATCAGCGGAGATGAATCTCAGGAGATCGTCGCGGCTGAAGATGGCGCGTACGAAGTCCTGGGTAGCACGGAGATTGGAAAGATCGAGCGGCTGTTCGATATGGAGATTGAAGCGGACGACTTTACGACAATTGCCGGTCTGGTTATTGCTGAGAAAGGAAGCGTGCCTCGTCCGGGTGAATATCTGACCTTTCGCGGACTCGAAGTAGAAGTGCTCGAGGCCGACGAGAAACGAATCAGCCGTGTGAAAGTGAAGCGTCTGCCTGCGCCGTCGGTTGCCGCGAACGGTTGAGGTCACAACATCGTCGCACGACAAATGACTGTATTTCGACGTTGACAACAAATCGCTACTCGCCGACTATCGTTCTTCGCGGTTCAATCACTCGTTAAACTGAAACCGTTGGCAAAAAAGCAAAGTAAATTTCTGCGCGGTCGCCGAATCGATCCCCAGCCGATCGACGCGAGCACGAAACTTGTTGACCTCGTCGACAGCACATTCGTTGCGTACAACGCCGCGCGTCTGCGCGAGGCATGCCAGCTCTTCACTGAAAAGATGCTCGAGCCCGACGTGGCTGTGGGCGTCACGCTAACCGGTGCGCTGACGCCGGCGGGTCTTGGGATGTCGGCGTTGATTCCGTTGATTCAGGCGGGCTTCATCGATTGGATCATTTCCACCGGCGCGAATTTCTATCACGATACGCACTTCGGACTGGGCCTCGCGATGCATCAAGGGAACGCGCAGACTTCCGACATCGTTCTGCGCGACGAAGAAGTCGTCAGGATTTACGACATCTTCTTTGATTATTCGGTTTTGCTAGATACAGACGCATTTTTCCGCCGGATGATCGAGGCGGAGGAGTTTCAGAAACCGATGTCGACCGCGGAGTTTCATTTTCGCGCGGGCCGTTACGTGCGCGAGCGCGAGCGAAAACTGGGGATCAAGAACAAATCGATTCTCGCAGCGGCGCATGAACACGCGGTGCCGCTTTACACTTCTTCGCCCGGTGATTCTTCGATCGGCATGAATGTCGCGGCCAAGGCATTGCAGGGTAACAAGCTCGCGTTCGATCCCTCGTTGGACGTGAACGAAACCGCCGCGATTGTACTCGCGGCGAAGCGCGGGTTGATTCGCGACGGCGCGGGAGAGCATCGCGATACGGGCATCGTGAGCGCGAGCGCACGCGGCGCGCGCATCAAGGATGGGGCGGCCGCAAAAAAAGCAACACGTTCAAAAAGCGGCAAGTCCGCGATTCTGATTCTTGGCGGCGGCTCGCCGAAGAATTTCGCGCTGCAGACTGAGCCACAGATTCAGGAAGTGCTCGGAATTGATGAACGGGGGCACGATTACTTTTTGCAAGTTACGGATGCGCGGCCTGACACGGGCGGATTGTCCGGCGCGACACCTGGCGAAGCGGTGTCTTGGGGCAAGGTCGATCCGGATCGCTTACCGGATGCAGTTGTATGCTATTTGGACTCGACTGTCGCGCTGCCGATTCTCACGGCGTATGCTTTAGCAAAACATAAACCGCGGTCACCACGACGCTTGTATGACCGACGCACAGAGTTCATGGACTTACTTTTGAAGGAATATAAGAAGTCGAAGCGACGATAGTTTTTTAGCGAACATGGGAATCCCAGCCAAACAAGTTAAGCGAAGCTACTACAATTGTTCGAGCTGCCCTGCTTATTGTTGTGCGATTTACGAGCGGGTGCAGGTGACGCCGCGCGATATTAAACGGCTCGCGCGCCACTTCGCGGTGGACTATGCGACCGCAGAAAAGCGCTACACCACGACGTGGCAAGGGGAGCGGATTCTGCGCCGCAAAAAAGATCCGATTTTCGGTCAGGCCTGCAAGTTTCTCGATCCTGAAACGCGTCGATGCACGATCTACAACGGGCGCCCGCTGACGTGTCGCGAGTTCCCCGCGCGCGAGCGTTGCGCTTACTATGACTTGCTCGCGTTTGAGCGCAGCCAGCAGAATGACAATACCGTGCTGCCACTGGTGCAGATTACGTTTCGCAATGGAGACGATTAACTGATGGAACAACTTCTTTCGACATTAATCGGCAAGGAAATTGACGTCATTTGTTCCGGCGCTGCGAGTCTGCGCGGCGAATGTGTCAACGTCCGTGGCGGCGTTTTGCAACTGAAGGATCATGAAGGAGAGACTTGCTACGTGGCTGTCGATAAGATCGTCGCGGTGTGGGAGAAGAAAGACAAAGATCGTCATCCGGGGTTTGTGTTCAAGAGCTAAATTGACCTTCGCGG
>DASYPX010000004.1:0-2136 GCA_036006125.1 Pyrinomonadaceae bacterium
CGATCTGTTTCGTGATCGCATCGTATTGATTGGCGCAGCAAATATCGATGCTCCAGATTTGTTCGCGACTCCCTATTACGAGTATTCCGCGCTGTCGCGATTGCTCGATCGAAGCTTGCCGGCAATGCCGAAGCGAATGCCGGGAGTTGAGATTCACGCAAACGCGGCGTCGACGATCTTGTTCGGCAAGATGCTGAAGCATCTCAGCTATTCGCGACAGATTCTGGCGCTCTTACTGATGCTCGCGGTGGTAGCGTTTGCCGTCTTTCGTCTGCGACCGCTGCTCGCATTTGGAGCAGTGATCGTCATTGCAATCCTCGCGCTCGCAATTTCGTCGTGGAGCTTCAACACTCACGGCGTGATTCTGCCGCTGGCGGCATCATGGCTGGGGTTGGTTTTGCTGACGCCGTTGGGGCTGGGCCTGCGTTACGCGCACGAACGTCTCTTGCGCAGCGAAACGGAAGCCGAACGTGCGCAGGTGATGGACATCTTTTCGCGCTTTGTCTCAGCCGACGTCGCGAAAGAAATGTGGGACCGCCGCGGCCAGTCTTCACTGGTGGGCGAGAACCACATCGTCACGATCGTCTTCACTGACATCCGAAACTTTACGACGCTTTCCGAGGCCGAAGCTTCAAACATAGTGGTCGAGTGGCTGAACGATTACTTCGCCCGCATGAATGAAATCGTCGAGCGCCACGGCGGCCACATCAACAAGTACATCGGCGATGGCCTGATGATCGTCTTCGGCGCTCCGGTGAACCGCGGCGACGCGGCGGAAGCGCGGGCGGCGGTCGAATGCGGACTGGAAATGCTCGACGAAGTCGAACGCATGAACGATGACTGGAAAGGCAGCGGCCGTCCCGTCGTGAAAATCGGCTGCGGGATTCACACCGGGATGGCGACGTGCGGTGTAGTCGGCGCCGAACGGCGTCTCGAGTACACAGTGATTGGCGACACAGTGAATCTCTCGGCGCGTCTGGAATCAACCACAAAAGAATTGGGCGTTACGATTTTGATTAGTGAATCAACCGCGACGCTGGTCGAAAATGAATATGATGTGCGACCGATGGGCGAAGTGAAGGTCAAAGGCAAGACGCAAAATACAACGGTGTTCACCGTCTTACGAAAGAGTGCGGCGGCGACCTCATCGTCTCAGTGAATTCTCGGGATCTGTGGTGAGCTTTCGTACGCTCAGTTCACAAGAGATGGCGAAACTTTTGCTCTGTGGTTGTGCTTTCGCGCGGTCGTGACAATAATAGGCTCCACGACCAGCTCAGTCAGAACAAGGAAATTGCCGTGAAAAGAATCGCCCTCATCAGTCGCCCAATGTTATCGCTTTGCGTGCTTGTAGGCGCGAGTTTTCAATTAGCCGCTCAGGACAATAAGCCACGACGACCGCTTCCTAAGCCACCGACCGGCTCGCGCGGATTCGAACAAGGAAATCGCGACGCGTCATCACGCTTGATCGCAGCGGGCGCCACGCGTGGTCCTTTGAAACCGATTGCACCCGCGGAAGGCTTGGCGTACGACGCGCGGCCATTCTTCGCCTGGGCGCCCTCGCCGGGCGCAGCGTCTTATCACTTCACGCTCCGCAGCGGAGCAGAGTCGGCGGCCGCAATCGTTTACGAAACAGACGTCAGAAATGCTGCGCAACTCTCTTATCCCGCTGATGCACCCGCCCTGACGCCAGGCCAACTCTATTCGTGGCGTGTTTCGACCGCTGGGCTTCTGGAACGCAGGCAAGGACCAATCGCGACGTTTTTTGTGCTTGCCGGCGAAGACGCCGCACAAGTAAGAGCCGCGCTTCAGAAAGCCGCGCTGACCGCGCCAAAGACAGCAGCTGATCGTCTCGCGCAAGCGCGCATCTTTGAAGAGTACGGCGTGTGGTATGACGCACTGCGCATCGCCACTGAACTTGTCACAAACAATCCAGACGACGCCGACGCGAAGGCTTACCACAGTTCATTGATTCAAAAACTGCAAGAGGAGACGCAGAAGGAAACTTCGCAAAACTCATCTGGTTTGCCTTTGTGGCAAAAACTCAAGCCGCTTTTAACGAAAGGAGATGAGGCAGGCGCGCGCGCACTAATCAAACAGCAGCCGGAAGCAACGCCGCGCGCTCTCTATCGCGAGCTG
>DASYPX010000005.1:0-8791 GCA_036006125.1 Pyrinomonadaceae bacterium
TCATGAACGCATGCAAACATCGTCTATTTCTCAGCGCCTTCGTGCTTGTCTTAACGGCGACGCAAACAGCATCGGCGCAAAAAGCCGAGTCACGTTTTGCCAAGCTCGACGACGCGCGCATCCATTACGTCAACTATGGCAAAGGCGATGAAGCGCTCGTGCTGATTCATGGTTGGTCGCAAAGCGCCGATGCGTGGCGGGACAACGTCGCCGATCTCAGCAAGCGAAATCGCGTCATCGTCCTTGAGCTTCCCGGACATGGTCAGAGCGACAAGCCGCAGACGACTTACAGCATGGACTATTTTGCGCGTGCGGTTGACGCGGTGATGGGCGACGCGAAGGTAAAGCGCGCAGTGCTGGTTGGCCACAGCATGGGCACGCCAGTCGCGCGCCAGTTCTATCGCAAGTATCCGGACAAAACTCTCGGAATTGTCATCGTTGATGGATCACTCAGGCCGTTTGGAGACAAAGCGATGATCGATCAGATGATGGCGGGGTTCCGCGGACCCAAATACCAGGACGCGGTCAACCAAATGATGGGCTTCATCGCCGGACCGAATCTCTCCGCCGAAGTTAAGCAGCGTATCAGCGCTGCTTCGATGAGCACGCCACAGCATGTCCTCGTGAGCGCTTTTGAGGGCATGTTGGACGATTCAATTTGGGGTGAGGACAAAATCAATGTGCCGGTGCTCGCGATCATGGCAAAGACTGCTCTGTTACCGCCGAACGCCGAAGAATCGTTTCGCGCGGTCGCGCCTAAGCTCGATTTTGAGATCTTCGATGGCGTCGGCCATTTCCTGATGATGGAAAAGCCGAAAGAGTTTGATGCAGCGGTGATCGCCTGGCTGGATAAGAATTCGCTTCTGAAGAAATGAGCGGTGCGCGTTTGGCGCGAATGTTAAGCCACTCTTCACCGCGAAGCATTGCGGTTTTCGATGGCTTTCGCGGCGAGTCGAGTTGCGGTTTCGGTGAGGCGCGCTTCTTCGCCAGTCGGCGCTTGCGGTTGCGCGTAATACATGGCAAACGACCCGAGCACCTTCCCACGTCGAGACAGAATCGGAGTCGACCAGCACGCCCGCAGACTCGTGCCCTGGGCTAACGCGCGGTAATCGTCCCAAAGCGGATCCGTCAGGATGTCGGTTACGATTACGCGTTCACCGCGATACATCGCCGTCCCACACGAACCGTTTTTCGGTCCAATCGGCTCCCCGTCGACCGCTTTGACATAGGACAGCGGCAGACTCGGCGCCGCGCCGTGTTCAATATGGTTCCCGTCGGGACTGAGCAAGAGCACCGAGCAGTACATTCCCGGCGATTGCGCTTCAATCATGCGCACCAGTGCGTCGAGAATATCGCCGAGCGGTTCATTTGCAGCGATCATATCTTCGACCTTTTGCTCACCGGCGGTGAAGGCTTCTTCATCGGTAACATGAGAGCCACGCAGCGCTTCGCGCATTTCATCGGTCATTACCAGTTGTTCAGTGGTCGCTTCGGATTGATGTGGGTCAGACATACGCGCCCAGTCTCCTCAGGTTGGGATGCGCGCATTGTACGCCTGACCGCGCAACGTTACCATCGCGCAATGTTCACTAAAGCCATCGTGCGCCCACCGGCGTCGAACTTTGCGAAAGGTCTGACGACAGCGGGATTGGGGGCGCCCGATTACGCGTTAGCACTAAAGCAGCACGACGCATATTGCGCGGCGCTCGAACGGTGCGGGTTGGGGTTAATTCGCTTGGTTGCAGATTCAGATTATCCGGATTCGTGTTTCGTTGAAGACACGGCAGTTATGGTGAACTCGTCTTCTTCTTCGAACCCTGACCCAGTGCGACACATCGCGGTTCTGACTGAGCCGGGAGCAACGAGTCGCGTCGGTGAGGTCGAAAGCATCCGCGCCGTTTTTCAGCGGGTGCTCCCGGAGAACGCCATCCACCAAATCGAACCGCCCGGCAGACTTGACGGTGGGGACGTTTGTGAAGCCGGCAAACACTACTTCATCGGCTTATCCGTGCGAACAAATGAATCGGGTGCAGAGCAGTTGTCAGGTTTTCTCGCGGGTCATGGTTACACGAGCAGCTTCGTCGATATTCGAGATATCGATTCGCTGCTGCATCTGAAAAGTGGCTTGGCCTACCTTGGCGATAATCGACTCGTCGTAACTGAGGCATTGGCCGAACGCAAAGAGTTCGCGGATTTCCAACAGGTTCTGGTTCCAGCCGGCGAAGATTATGCGGCGAACTGCGTGAAGGTCAACGATTACGTCCTGATAGCGGCGGGTTACGAGCAATTAGCACGTAAGCTGCGACAACTTGGCTATCAAACGCTGACCATCGACATGTCCGAATTTCAAAAGATGGACGGCGGTTTGAGTTGCTTATCGCTGCGCTGGTGATTGGTCCGTTGGCCAATGATCAATCGGGGTAATCTGCCGATCAATCTCGGCGGATAATCGCCAGCGACATGTCGTCGACCAGCGGCCGCGTGGCAGCGAAATCCTGAACTGCGCCCAGCACAGAAAACAAGATTGAATCGGCAGAGTCTCTGTGGCAACTGCGCAAATAACGCTCAAGTCGCTCGTAGCCGAACTCCTGACCGAGGCTATTCAGCGATTCAGTGATGCCGTCGGAATAGATCAAGAGGGTGTCGCCCGCGCCTAACTTGCACGAACCGGCAACGTATTTAGCCTCAGCAAGCGCGCCCAGGAGCAATCCGCCATCAGTTAACATTTCCATCACACCATTCGCGCGCAGCAGAAACGCAGGTGGATGTCCAGCGCTACAGTACTTGAGTACGCCGGTTCGAGTTTCTAGCTTCGCCAAAAACAAACTTGCAAACGGGCCAATTGTCGATGCACGACAGATCGCCCGATTAACCTCAGCCACAATCGCTTCAGACGTGGCTTCCGCAGTTGTGTGAGCACGCACCAGTCCGACCAGATGCGGCGTCCACATCCCGGCGGCAAGTCCCTTCCCGCTGACGTCACCAAGCGCGAAGACAACGTCCTTGCCAATCTCTTCCACGCTGAAGAAGTCTCCCGGCAACTGTCGCACGGCGAAAATTTCGTTCGCAATATCGAAGTCGCCAAAGCGCAGATGCCGCGGCGCGCAGAGCCGGCGATGGACTTGCGCCGCCTCAAAAATCGAAGTGTGCAATTCGGCGTAGTCTTTCTGCAATTCCGCCAGCTTCGTTTCCAGTTCTTGCCGAGCAACTTTGCGCGCGGGCCGGCGTCTGGTGTACGGCCGAACGTCGAGCGCTTTTCTTGGTGCTGCTGCTGTATTGAAAGATTGCGACATGATCTCTCCTGCCGTGATCAAGAGAACGAAAGTTATGGGCGAGCTTGGCGCCGGCGACTGGGCGGCGTGAATTAACTAACCGACAAACTTATAACCGGTACCGTGCACTGTAAGAATGAAACGCGGTTCCTCGGGATTTGGTTCCAACTTCTGCCGCAGATGAACGATGTGGGTATCGACTGTGCGCGTGTTCGGATAATTTTCGTAACCCCAAACCGCATCGAGCAGACGGTCGCGCGACAATGTCTCAGCCGGATGCGCAATGAAATACGCGAGCAAGGCAAACTCTTTCGCCGAGAGTTCCACCCGCGAGCCGTTCCGCAGCACTTCATTGTGGCGGATATTCACTTCGACGTCGCTGAACTTGTAGATTTCCGGCGACGCTGCATGCGGCACCGTACGTCGCAAGACGGCTTTTACGCGCGCCATCAACTCGCGAATTGAAAACGGCTTTGTGACGTAATCATCAGCGCCTAATTCGAGACCGACAACTTTGTCAACTTCCTGACCACGCGCCGTCAGCATAATGATCGGCAGCGAAGGTTTTTGAGACTTGAGCTGCTTGCACACTTCGAGGCCGCTCATCCGCGGCATCATCACGTCGAGCACGATTAAATCCGGATCATCGGCCAGCGCGCGCTCCAAACCTTCCGCGCCATCGCCGGCGCTGATCACTTCGTAGCCTTCATACTCAAAATTGTCGCGCAGTCCCGCCACCATCGCCGGCTCGTCTTCGACAATCAAAATGCGCGGCCGTTTTTCACTGCCGCCATCGGCCACAGCTCCGTGGCCATTCGACTTTGCGCTTTCGTTAATTTTGCTGCTCATGAAAGTTGGCTCCTCAAACAAGTGCCGGGCGCGCTTTAGGCTTGCGCCGCCTCAAGCCGCGTCGCCGCCGGCCGCGTCTTCCCGTTCACTGGCAACGTCAAAGTGAACCTGCTGCCTTTTCCCGGCGTGCTGTCAACGTCGATGCTGCCGCCGTGCGCGTCGCTGATATGGCGCACTAGCGACAAGCCGAGGCCGCTGCCCTTCGTGTTATGCACGAGCGGATCGCCGGTGCGATAGAACTTCTCGAAGATCTTTGTTTGCTCGCGACTGGTAATGCCAATGCCGTGGTCTTCAACTTCGAGTTTTACCGATCCATTCTCGCGATAAAGCTTCACGCGCAGGAACTTCTCGCTGGGCGAATACTTCAACGCGTTATTCATCAGATTAAGCAAGGCACGCGCAATTGCTTCGCGATCGACGCACACGCTCGGCAAGCTCTCGTCGATTTCTTCTTTCAAAGTGAAGCCTTGCTGCTCGATTTGATAGCGATACGAGTCGAGCGTGTTGCGCACCAGATCGGCAATGTCGGTCTCGCGAAACTCATATTCCTTGCGCCCCGCCTCGATACGCGAAAAATCCAGGATGTTGTTAATGAGGCCCGTAAGTCGCTCGCTCTCTTTGCGAATGATCTTGTAGTACTCGTGCTTCTTCTCTTTCGTGGTGATGCGTCCCAGCTCAAGCGTTTCAGCGTACAAGCGAATCAAGGCCAGCGGCGTGCGCAGTTCATGCGAAACGTTCGAAACAAAATCTGATTTGAGTTTCGCGAGCGCCACTTCTTTACTGACGATATGCTTGGTCAGCACCAAGCCGATGATGATCAAAGCCGAAAGAATTCCGAGGACGATAAAATTCCGCGTCATCCAGATTTGCCCCAGCTGTTTCGCGCTCGTGCCTTGAAACCTTATCCCGAGACTCAGTCCGTAGAAGACGTCATCAAACTTCCGCGACACTTCAGGCTTGCCTTCCCAGCCCGCGGACATGGTAAGCGGCTTGAATTCACCTCTCATCTCGTAGTCGGTTGGAAATATCGCCATGGCGATCTGATTCCCGGTCTGATCGCGTGATTTGTCCTCCAGGGTTTCTTTTATTTCCGCGGGAAAGAAAGTGCTCCTCAGATAACACGGGTCGAAGCAGACTCCGCCGAGCACCACCCGGTCATTCTCAACGTCCGGCATGAGGAAGTACGCGATCGAAAGATAACCCGGCCCATCCGCACGTTTAGTTTGATCCGCAGAGAAACCGACCGGGTGCGTCTTCTTGTGAAGCATCTCGACGATCTGTTTACCTTCCAACTTGAACCAGCCCTGGATCATTTCTGATACTTGCTCCTGCTCTTTCTTCAGATATTCGTCGTGTGCTTCCGAAGGGTTCGTGCGGAAGGTTATCTCGCCATCATCAAAAATGAACGCATGCGCGAGCCAGGGATTCTTTTCAAAGATCCTGTCGAGGCCGTCCTCCTTCTCCTCCATTGCCGAGTTGGCAGATGGAAAACTGTCGCGCGCTTCTTCCGCCATCGTGATCGCTTTCTTGTCGATCTTCTTTTCCGAGATGAGAAGCATCTCTTGAAAATCGCGCTGAATGGCGGCTTCCATCACCTTATCGCGCTTAAACGAACCCAACTGATAGAAGTTGAGAACTATGAGCGCGGCGGCGGGCAAAAGCACCGCCAGCGCAAGCGTTAAGATCAGCCGAAATCGATTAAAACCGCCCATCAATTTTCGTTTCTTCATGTCGGGGACCTCCGACGAAATCGGGCACAGTATATGACGAGCCCTTAGATAGCGTGTCAAGGTCAAGTAAAAAGTTGTCAAGAGTTGTGAAGTTACACCCGCAGATTACGCAGATTACATAGATAAGTAGTAATCTGCCGTTGAAAACACGTCCGTGCTTTTCAGCACGCCTGGCGCTTTTCAGTTTTTTCCAATCTGTGTAATCTGCGGATTTCAATCTGGGATGCTGCTGATCCAATCCAATCTCGCCCACTCTTTCCAGTCACCTTATGTGCGGGTGCTGCTGGGTGCGATTGCGATTGCGCTGCTTTACGTCTTCTACCGTGAAGTAAAAAAGATTCCGGCAAAGCTCTTCACGCTCATGATAACGGCCTTCGTGGACATGGTCGGCTTACTCATGATTATTCCGCTGCTCCCGTTTTATGTGAAGAGTTTGGGCGGCGCCGGCATCAACGTTCTTGGACTTCATCTCGGCATCGGCACGATTTCGGGAATCATCGTCGCCGCGTTCACGGTAGCGCAACTTTTGAGCGCGCCGATGTGGGGACGGTTTTCTGATCGCGTCGGCCGGAAACCAACGTTGATAATTGCGTTGACAGCGGCCGGCATTGCGTACCTTATCTTTGGATTTGCGACTTCCCTTTGGGTGCTGTTTCTTTCGCGCATCGTTCAGGGCGCGGGCGGCGGCACAGTCGGAGTCATTCAAGCTTACGTTGCCGACTCAACCGATCCGAAAGATCGTGCTCGCGCGCTCGGGTGGTTATCAGCGACGACAAATCTCGGCGTTGCGCTCGGGCCGGTGTTGGGATCGTTCGCGATTACGCTTGGCAAGCGGGACTTGTTGCCGGGCGCTGGAACGTTGCAGATGGGACATGCCGCGCCGGGAATCATGGCCGCCGCGCTTTGTCTGCTGAACATCTTGTTCGCCATGAAGTATCTCGGCGAATCGCGCGAGGTTATCCCGCAAGGCGAATCTGCGGTGGTGCCACGCAAATCGCGCGAAGCCGCGTGGACCATTTTGTCTCAGCCGAGTGAACCTTCATCGCGCTTGATTCTGATTTACGCGATCAGCATTGGCGCGTTTCAGGGAAGCTTCTCGGTGCTGGCGCTGTTTCTTAATGCCAAATTCCAGGTAACCGAACAGACCATCGGTTATTTCTTCATGTACACCGGCGCGATTTCTGTTTTCGCGCGCGTGCTGCTGCTCGGACGCATGGTCGATTGGCTCGGTGAAGCGAAGCTTTCGCGACTTGGTTTGATTCTGCTCGCCGCGGGAGTCGTAGGCATGCCGCTCTCGAGCAACATCGGCATGCTGGCCATCGCCGTCGCTCTGATTCCGCTCGGAACCGCTTTCACTTTTCCGTGTGTTACGGCGCTTTTATCGCGTGTTGTTCATCAACGCGAGCGCGGCTTATACATGGGCATGCAGCAAACGTACGGCGGCGTCGCGCGTATTATCGCGCCGCTGTTTTACGGCTGGGCTTTTGATACGCTCGGTGTCTCGTCTCCGTATTTCTTTTCCAGCGCAATTATCGCGGCAACCATTTTCCTCGGATTTGGCCTGGATAAATACGTGAAACGTGAACGGGAAGCTGCCCCGGCCATTCCATCAACTAGCAGTTCAGCCGGCGTTTCCGCGGTTGCGAAATCGGCGGGATCAAGTGACTAACTTCCACAGTTTCTGTGAATAAGCCTGTGAAGATCGCACACTTGAGCGTCACAAGCTTTTGCTTTGTAACACTTCCAGCAAATTGCACTTAACAGCGGCGGCGGCGTAAACACGTTCCGAGAGTCCCGTAGGGACGAAATATTTAAAGCACTGCGCCGGGATTTGAAGGTTAAAGCTCCGTAGGAGCGGCATCACAGGGTGATCCTGGCTCGTATGTCGCTCCTACGGAGCTATTGCCGATTTTGACATTGGCGAACTATAAATATCTGGCTCCTACGGAGCCACCGAATGACTCCAATCATTCTAATTTATCCTGCCGGCAGTCACTTTCGCCGAATTCTCACATTGGTGATTTCGGCCTCTCTTTTCTTTTCGGCGTTGGCGTGCGCCAAACGTTCACGTTCTGTTGCGACTGACCTAACTTCCCTTTCAAAGGCCGAGAACCGTGCGACGTCACCGCGAATCAATATCAACACCGCGCCAGCCAAAGAACTCGAAACGTTGCCGGGCATCGGTAAGGGCCTGGCGCAACGCATAATTGAGCACCGCCAGAAATACGGGCCGTTCGCCAAACCAGAACATGTGATTATGGTGCGCGGCATCAGTGAACATCGCTTCCGAGCGATTCGCGATCAAATTACCGTCGAGTAGACAAACGTGTCCGATCTGATGGAGTTGCGCCTTGCCGCGCAAGAAATTTTCGGCGAAGCCTTGCGAGCCGTCGATCCGGCGGCGGCGATACGAGAAAAGTTACGGGTGAATGGGTCGCGCCTGGTCGTCTGTGACACTGAGTTTGAAGGCGGTCCACTTCTGAATGTATTCGGAATCGCCATCGGAAAAGCGTCAGAACGGATGTCGTACGAAGTTGAGAAGGTTTTTGGCGATGGATTCCTCACGGGTGTTCTCTCTGGACCACGACGTGTATTTGGATGGGAATATTTTGAGGGCGGACATCCCTTGCCTAATGAAGCTAGTCTTGACGCCGCGAAAGCAGCGATCCATTTGCTCAAGATGGCGGATCACGAAAACTCGCTCATCGTTTTCATGATTTCCGGCGGCGGGTCGGCCATGTTTGAATTGCCGAGTACTGACGAGATCACGCTCAACGACTTGCGTGCGGCAAACGAAACCCTGGTGGGCTGCGGCGCCTCGATCAGCGAAGTAAATGCGGTGCGGCGCGCGTTTTCTGCGGTCAAAGGAGGCCGCCTGGCCACCTTCGCGCCGAAATCCCGGCAACTGACGTTAATCGTGTCGGACGTGCCGAAGGGCGA
>DASYPX010000006.1:0-7974 GCA_036006125.1 Pyrinomonadaceae bacterium
CGGGCATCGACAAAATCGCGTTTACTGGCTCGACCGAAGTCGGCAAGCTGGTCGCCAAAGCGGCGGCAGAAAACCTGACCAAGGTTTCACTTGAACTCGGGGGCAAAGCGCCGAACGTGATTTTTGCCGATGCGGATCTCGATCAGGCAGTCAACGGCGCGATGATGGGAATCTTTTTCAATCAAGGCCAGGTGTGCTGCGCCGGCTCGCGCATCTTTGTCGAAGAAAAAGCGAAAGAAGAGTTTCTCGGACGATTCAAGGAGAAAGCCGAGAAGGTGAAAGTCGGCGATCCGATGGACAAGGCGACTTTGATGGGACCGCAAGTTTCGGAAGAGCAACTGAATCGAATCAAAGGTTACGTCGATATTGCGCGCGAGGAAGGCGCGACAGTTCTCACTGGCGGTTCGGCACCGCAGCTCGATCCGCAATTTCAAAACGGGTATTTCTTCCAGCCGACGATCTTCAGTGACGTGGACAACAAGATGCGCGTCGCGCAGGAAGAAATCTTCGGCCCCGTATCGAGCGTCATCACTTTCAAAGACGACGACGAGCTGATTCAGAAAGCGAACGACACGATCTATGGATTGTCTGCAGGAATTTGGACACAGAACATCACGCGCGCGCATCGCTTCGCGAAGGCGGTGAAGGCCGGCGTCGTTTGGATTAATACCTACAACATGATGAATGCCGCATCACCCTTCGGCGGCTACAAGCAATCAGGTTACGGTCGCGAAATGGGCAGGCACGCGCTGGAGCTTTACACGCAAGTGAAGAGTGTGTGGGTCGATCTTTCCGGCAAGCCGATCGGTTGGTTTGGGAAGTAGACTCTGAATACCTCATGGTCAGGAAGGGTGCTTACGCCCGCCTTTCCTGCCTTAATCCCCGATTCTAAATTCCAGATTTCAAAGCTCAACGGCGGCTGGTAGTAATTCCCGGCGCCACGCTAAATTGCACCTTTCCTTCTGTTCCAATTCCCCGAGCTTTTCTGAACCGAGGACAAACTGAATGAGAATTAACCCGGTAGTCGCCGCTTTTGTGCTTGCTGTGGTCGCTTTGATTAGCGCGGCGCCAGTGCTCGCTCAGTCACCTAATACCGCGAGCATGGTCGTCACAGTCGTCGATCAGAACGGCGCGGTAGTCGAAGGTGCGAGTGTGACTGTGACGAACACCGCAACCGGAGCAACGCGGGACGCCGTTTCCGGCGACGAGGGCACAGTGACCTTTGCCGGACTGCCGCTAACCGGCGAATACAAGGTGAGCGTAAAGATGACCGGCTTCACCGCAGACGACGCCACGGGGTTGACGTTGCGCGCCGGCGAAACTTCGACGGTAAAAGTGAAGGTCGTCGCGGGTGGCGGCCAGAGCGAAGTCACCGTTTTCGGCACGACTGAAGGAGTTCGCGCCGATCCGCAGATTGGTCTTCCGCTTGAAAGCAAGCGCATTGATGAGCTGCCGATCCTCGGTCGCAAAGTCTCGACGCTGCCGCTGCTGAACTCTGCGTTCCGGCAAGGCAAGGGCACGGGCGATCTCTTCGTCAATCAGACGTACTTCATTACCGGCGTTGGTTCGCGTCGCGCGACCACGATTGTGCTGGACGGCGCGAGCAATGATGAAGGATGGGGCCGGCAAACCGCCGTCGCCACGGTGCCGATGGGCGCCGTTCAGGAGTTCAATGTACTGACAAACGCGTTCTCATCTGAGTACGGATGGACGTATGGGCCGGCGCTGAATGTGATTACCAAGTCGGGCACGAACGATTTTCACGGCGAAGCCCTTTACATGCTTCGTCCCGGCGGCTCGTGGCAGGCCAAAAGCTTCTCGACGGACAATTTCTGTCCGCCTTCGCTGATCAGTTGTGTGGCGCCGACGGGTCTCGTAGCGATCAATCCCGTCGACATCCCGGACAAGCTGAACCAATTCTCCGGTGCCATTGGCGGACCGATCGTTAAAGACAAGACTTTCTTTTTCGTTGCCGGTGACTACACGCGACAGGATCGCACTACCTTTTTGTCGAGCGCTCTACCATCATTCGTGTTACCAGCCGACGGACATCTCGACGTAACTGGTCATTATCGCCAGACGCTTTTGGACGCGCGTGTCGATCACAAGTTCACTCCGACTGAAACTCTCATGGTTCGTTTCAATCTCGACCGCATGTCCGATGACAACCCGCAGGATGCCGTCGGCGGCACCAACGCACCGAGCGTTGCCCGCCGTTATTCCCGCCGTGCCTGGACCATGCAAGCGAATCTGTCCTCGATTTTAGGTTCACATGTGCTGAACGACGCGCGATTTGCGTATCTGCATGGCGATCCGGTCACTCTTTGGGAAGCGCAGAATCCTTCGACCGTGTACGCGCGTTCAGGAGGGGTGGCGTTCACCGTCGGTGAAAATCGCTTTTCGGACCTCTGGAGCCATCAGTGGCAGGTAGCGGACACAGTTTCGTGGACGGCTGCTAAGCACTACGTGCGAATTGGCGCGAGCGTTATTCATCACAATTCAGGCGGATTCGGCAGCGAACCCGGGCAAGCTACACTCGGCACCTTCACGTTCAAAAATACCACGACGGCACCGCTGAATCAGTTGACGCTGAACGACGTGCAGAACTATACGCAGCCGATCAACTTTGGGATTTCTACATACGACCTCTCGCAGTGGCTGGTATCAGGTTTCCTGCAGGACAGTTTCCGCGTCACGCCGGACCTTACGCTCGATCTGGGTTTGCGGTATGACGTGCAGACCTTAACCGACGATCGGAACAATTTGGAGCCGCGCATTGGCTTTGGCTGGCGTCCATACGGCAGCTCGCACACCGCGATTCGAGGCGGCTACGGCATTTACTATGCGCAGATTCGCACCAACGCGGTCGCAGGTTATCTGACGAATGGCTTGGATGGTTTGGGAAGTTACACCGCGACTTTGGGTCAGACTGGTTTCCCGACGTCTTTGACCGCCGTCCCCGTCAATGTCAATCCCGTGACGATTCCGGCGAGCCAGCTCCCGGCGCGTGACATTACGATTCGCGCCGGACGACGGAATTTTTATCGCGACCAGTTCGCGCGGTACGGTTTGAATTTTGATTTGCTTCCGAATTATCCCGAGGAGCTGGTGAACCCACGCAGCCAGGTGTTCACGCTCGGGTTTGAACGAGAGTTTGCGAAAGGATTCTTCTTCGGCGCGGATTACGTGCGCCAGCACCTGAGCGACATCCAGCGCACAATTGATCTTAATGCGCCCGTCGCTTTTGATCGAAATCTTCCGAATCAGGTGCGCTGCCCGGCAAATGTAACCGGTCCTTGCTTTTCGACACAGGCTGGCGCGACGGCCGCCGCAGTCACCGCCGCCAACGCCACGCGTCCGATCGCGGCGGTCAATGGCGGTGTGCGTCAGGTAAACGTCATCATGAATCTTGGCGTGGCCGACTATAGCGGGCTACAAACGAACCTGGTTTATCGTGGCAGCCGCAAGATGTTCGCGTCGCTCAGTTACACGCTGTCGAGTGCGACCAATACGACTGAGCCCGATGGAAACGGAATCAATCCGAATGAGAACGTCATCACTCGCCTGGGCGCAGTCGAACGCGGTCCGAGCGTTGTCGATCAAAGACATCGTGCCGTCGTTAACTTCCATTACCGGTTCCCCTGGAGCTTCACGGCCGGTATGCTGGGCATGTTTGCTTCGGGACGTCCCTTCAGTGCGACAACCGGCATTGACAACAACGGCGACGGCGCGACGAACGATCGACCCGTCATCAATGGCGTCGTAATCAGTAAGTCCGCATTCCGTGGGAGGCCGACTTCTGAAGTCGCGATCTTCGTCGAGAATCGCATTCACTTGCGTGAACGCGTCAGTTTGCTGTTACGGTTGGAAGGCTTCAACATTTTCAACCATGCGAACATGCTCGCTCGCGGTGTCACCGTTTTTGGCGATGGGACGGCTAACTCGAACTTCGGCTGGTACACGCCGCAGAGCGCCATTGGCATTGATGGACATGCGATTCCGGCATTCGCAAACATCGACCCGCCACGAATGTTTCAGATTCAGGCTCGATTGGTGTTCTAAGCGGAGCAACCCGGAATACCTCAAGGTGAGGAAGGTGGGCTTGCCCCTCAGCTTTCAGGTCAAGTCAGGCGGCGGCAAGCCGCGCTTCCCGACCTTGAGGCATTCTTGGTTGCTCATGACAATGTGGTCGCGCCAATAAACCATGAGAACGAAGATTCGTTTGAATCTTCAGGACTCATTTACGCCCGATGAAACGAATCATATTTTTCGCGACGGTGTTGCTGCTGCTGTTCACGGCCAGTTGTTCACGTTTCCGCAACGCCCCCACCAACACCGGCCCGCAGCGCTACATAGTAATTTCGCCGATTTACAACGAGATCATTTGGGCGCTGGGTGCGCAGGATGAAGTTGTCGGCGTGGATCTCTCAACCACATATCCGCCGGATGTGAAGAACAAACAGACGGTCGGTTATCACCGCGCCTTGAGCGCCGAAGGCATCCTCTCGCTGCATCCCACAGCCGTCATTCATGACAACAACATCGGCCCACCGCAGGTCGTCCAGCAACTGCAGCAGTTGAATATTCCGATGAAGACGTTCAGCGCGAAGAACTCAGACTTTGATGGAACGAAGGCTCTGATTCGTGAGATGGCCGCGTTTTTTCACAAAGAAGCGCGGGGGGAAGAGCTTTGCAAGACGCTCGACGATCAGAAAGCCGCGTCACTGGAAAAGGTCAAGCAGTACACCGATCACCCGCGCGTCGCGGTGATTCACTTCGGCCGCGCATCGAACGTTTACATGGTCGTGGGCAAAGGTGGCGGCGGTGATGGCGGCGGTGTCAGCAAGATGATCGAATACGCGGGCGGGGAAATGGCCGGTGATAGTTCGGGCCGAGGCATGCAGCGAATGGAATCGCCTGAGATTCTCGCGCAGGCAAACCCTGACGTCATCCTGATGACCGATTACGGTTACGATCGACTGAACGGTTCGCTCGATCAAATCAAAGCATTACCAGGCGTCGCTACTTCCAATGCGGCAAAGAACGGCCGCATCTACCGAATTGAAGAGAACGTGCTAAATTATTTCGGTCCGCGCTCTGGTGAGAACATCGAGAAAGTCGCTCGCACGATTCATCAAAAGTGACCAGTCAACCCGGCAATCGAGTAGCGGTGCTCATCGCGTTGACCGTACTCACGTTGCTGGTGCTTGCCGCGTCGATTCGTTACGGCGCCATCGATTTTTCAGTTGCGCAGATTAGCCGCGCGCTCGCATCTCTTTTTCCCGGACAACCTGAGCCAACTTTGGATCAGCGCATCTTTCTCGAGTTGCGTTTTCCACGCGCCATTATGTGCCTGCTGGTCGGCGCCAGCCTCGGCGTCGGCGGCACTCTGATGCAGGCGCTGTTTCGCAATCCGATCGTTGAGCCGGGACTGGTTGGCACGTCCAGCGGCGCCGCGTTCGGGTCGGCGCTATTCTTCGTCCTCGGCGGCGTGCTGCATATCGGCACCAGCCTTTTTGCGCTTCCCGTTGCGGCGTGCATCGGCGGCGTGCTGTCAACCTACCTCGTTTTTCTGTTGGCGCGTTCAAAAGAGGATGGCAGAGCCTCGATCGTGATGTTGCTCTTGACGGGTCTTGCCGTGAATGCGCTCTTCATGAGCGCGATCGGATTCCTGCAGTACATCGCGCGCGATCCACAGGCGCGCTCGATCACTTTCTGGAGCCTGGGTACCTTGTCGGGCGCGAGTTGGAAAGCGGTTGAGATTATTTCGATATCGACTATCGCCGGCGCGCTCGTTGCCCTTCGCTACGCGAAACAATTAAACGCGCTGATGATTGGCGAAGAAGAGGCGACGTATCTCGGCGTGAATGTGAATCGTTTGAAGTGGATCATCTTGTCGGTCAACGTCGTGGTCGTGGCGGTGGCGACTGCGTTCACCGGCGTGATCAGCTTTGTCGGATTGATCGTGCCGCACATTCTGCGAATGATTGGCGGCGCTGACAATCGATACCTGATTGTCGCCAGTGCTTTGACGGGCGCGACGCTGCTGACGTTGGCGGATCTCCTGGCGCGGATGGTGGTGCGACCGGCGGAGTTGCCGATCGGAATCGTGACGTCGGCTGTGGGTGTGCCCGTATTTATTTTCTTGTTGAGGAGAAGACAATACGTGTTTTAGAAAGCACAATGCTTGCCGCAAACAACATCACGTTCCGAGTTGGCAATAAGCCTCTGATTTCGGACATCTCGGTCTCGTTCGCTCCCGGCAAGCTGCACCTAATCATTGGGCCAAACGGGGCAGGAAAATCGACGCTGATCAAAGTCCTCGCGCGCCTCCTGCGCCCGCAAGACGGGTCAGTTCAGTACGAAGGCGTGAACGTTAGTGATGCGCGCGAAGTGGAGCTCGCAAAGCATCGCGCGGTGCTTTCGCAAGCGATTGAAGTTGCCTTTCCGCTGACTGTCCGCGAAGTTGTGATGATGGGTCGCTATCCACACTTTGGCGGTCGTCCGGGCCCTGCGGATGAAAGAATTGTCGATGAAATGATGTCGCATTTCGACGTCACGGAGTTCAGCGCGCGCGATTACCAAACTCTCAGCGGCGGCGAACGTCAGCGCGTCAATTTCGCCCGGGTACTCGCTCAACTTTGGCGCGAAGATGACGGAGCTCGATCCGAAAACGGATCGTCGACGCCCTGTCGTTATCTCTTTCTTGATGAGCCGCTGACCTTTCTCGATATCCGTCATCAGATCGATTTCATGAAAAAGGTGCGCGCTTTCGCCAATGCGTCGGACGTGGTCACTGTCGGCGTGGTGCACGATCTTAATCTGGCCGCGCGGTTTGCGGACCAAATCGTTTTGCTCAATCACGGACGCTTCGTTGCCGGCGGCAGTCCCGCTGAAGTCCTCTCCGCGGATTTGATTCGCGATGCGTTCGGCGTAGAGCCATCGTTCGTTTCCACGCAACATCCGGGACTGCATTTAATTTTTGAGTGACTTTGCGGTGAGCAGATTGCGAACTCTCGCAGCGCGTCCTAGAATGCGCGCTCGTATTTTCTAATGAGGCAATCCTTTGCTCGTAATTTTCTTCGCGACGTTTGGGGCCGTATTTCTCGCCGAAATCGTAGGCGACAAATTGCTCTACACGACCGGGGTCTTGTCGGCCCGTTACCGCACGGCGCCGATCTTGATCGGCATGGCGACCGCCTTCATGGCAAAGATGGGTGTCGCCGTTTTGGTTGGCGAGGCGATCTCGAAACTGCCGCGCCTGCTCGTCGCGGCGATCACGGCGGCTAGTTTTGTCGGCGTCGCCATCGCTTTATGGAGAAAAGACGATCAATATCGGCACGAACGGGATGAGCACAAAGCTCACAAAGCCGCGATGATTTCATTCGCGGCGATCTTCTTTTCTGAGTGGGGCGACGTGGGCCAGGTAACCGCCGCGGCGATGGCGGCGAAATATCATATTGCGCTGGTTGTGTGGTTGGGCGCAGTCGCAGCAATGGTCACCAAAGGATCTTTGGCGGCTTTTCTGGGCGCCGGCATCCGCCGCTGGATTCACGACCGAGTATCGCCAAAGGTGGTGCGCTACGTCGGGGTAAGCTTGTTGTTATTCCTGGGTGTGTTATCGGTTTGGGAGATTCTCTCGGAGAGAGTGTGAGTGGCACGGGCGTCCCCGCCCGTGAAATCACGCGCAAGATGCGCGTGCCACCAGATAAGCGACCAAATAAACATGACATCGAAGCCTGATCGCAAAACTGCATTTCGCTTCATCGTCGCGCTCGGTTTTGTCAGCTTGTTCGCTGACATGACTTATGAAGGTGCGCACAGCGTCATCGGCCCGCTGCTGAAAGATCTCGGCGCCAGCGCGACTCAGGTTGGAATCATCGCCGGCCTCGGCGAGATGATCGCGGCCAGCTTGCGTTATTTTTCCGGAAAGCTCGCCGACAAAACGCGCGCGTACTGGACCATCACAACACT
>DASYPX010000007.1:0-12327 GCA_036006125.1 Pyrinomonadaceae bacterium
TTAGGCTTCAAAGAAAGGAAACAAAAGATGAGAAAAGTTTTGATGTTCGTTTTTGCGATGTGCCTGGCGCTGTTCGCAGTTAACGCCATGGCACAAACCGCAACAACGGGTTCCATCGAAGGCAACGTGCTGGATCCGCAAAATCATGCAGTTCCGAATGCGACCATCACGGTGTCTGGAGGGAGCTTGCTCTCGCCGTTAACGGCGACGACAAACGATCAGGGCCACTACGTCGTCTCTCAAGTTCCGCCCGGTAGATACACCGTGACGGTTGCAGCGACGGCAGGTTTTGCCGAAGCCACGAAAGAGAATGTGGAGGTCAATCTCTCCAAGACAAGCACCGCAGATATTTCAGTTCAGATTGCTGGTGCCTCGGCTTCGGTGACCATTACCGACACGTCCGGTGCGGCGATCGATCCAACATCGACGACGCGCGGCACCAACGTTTCGACCGATCAGTTTTCGAACTTCCCGACTGCTCGTACAGTCCAGGGGCTTTACACAATCGCGCCGAGCGTCGTTCGTTCGGGCCTGCGTGATGCTTCGGGCCGCGAGCGCGATCCGTCGGTAAGTGGATCGTCTGGTCCCGAGAATAACTACATCCTCGATGGTGTGAACACGACCGACCCGGCATTCGGCGGATCGGGCGCGAACCTACCGTTCGAGTTTGTGCAGGAAGTTGAAATTAAGACCGGTGCGTACGGCGCAGAATACGGCCGCGCCACTGGCGGTATTTTCAACGTTCTGACCAAGAGCGGTGGGAACGAGTTTCACGGTGACGTGTTCGGCTACGTCACCACCAAGGGCCTCGTTCGCGAAACCAAGAACTTCCCGTTCACCGGCTCCGCCCAGAATGGCTTCTCCGAAGCCGACCTCGGCGGTGACATTGGTGGTCCAATCATTAAGAACAAGCTGAGTTTCTTCGGCGCGTTCAATCCCCAACAACGCAAGAACTATTACCTGACGCAAACGTTTAAAACGGACGCCAATAACAAGGTCAAAACGCCGTTCTACGCAGGCAAGTTGACGTGGCAGCTCAACCAGAACCACGTTTTCAACTTCTCGACGTTTGGTGACTTCACGAAAATCGAAGGCTTCCTGGCGACGGGTGCGTTGACCAACGTTTCGGGTTTTGGCGATAACATCGATGCTTTCCTGGGCAAGCAGGAGACCGGTGGTCACAACTACGCGTTTCGTTTGAACTCGACTTTCCGGCCGACCTGGGTCGGTGAGTTCATGGTCGGTCTTCACTTCCAACGCGCGAACACCATTCCGCTTGCAACTGGACTGGCTGCGCCATTGATTACCGACAACTTCGCAGTGCTCAAGGGTGGCTCTGTGCTCACGCCCGTTCAAACTGGCGTGAATGGACCCGCCACCACTGGTTTCATTGATTTCGTTGATGGCCGTGGCGGTACACTGCAGCGCAACTTCATTCGCGGACCAGGTTTTGGTTTGTTCTCAACCCAGGACCGCAACCGCTATGAGGCTTCAGCGAAGCTCCAGAACATCTACGGACGTCATACGATCAAGTATGGCTTCGAATGGTTCCGGAATATTTACAACATCAACACCTTGTCCAGCGGCCCGTCGCTAACTTATGCCAACCCGTTGGGTGTTGCTTCGGTTACACCAAGCGCGACACCGATCAACTCGGTTAACGGCATGCGCATCACCAATAACTGGCTGGTGTGTACTACTCGCAGCGGTGCTATCACCTGTCCGAGTCAAGCAGGTGTGGACCGTGCCAGTCTTATTCCGGGTGCCACCCTCGCAGCACTAGGTTTGACTGTGAATCCAGTTGCAACCGCCATCACCACGTCAGAGGCATTCAACAATCCGTTCATGCTTCGCAACACCACTCGCGTTCGTGATTTTGAGTTGGTGGCCGACACCTACACGGATGTCGAAGGCTTCTATATTCAGGACGACTTCAAGATTTCGAAGGACGTCCAGTTCAACTTCGGACTCCGCTGGGATTACCAGCAGGCGTATGGCGCCGGCAGCGTGACATACCTGAAGCTTAACAACTTCAAGGACAACACTCAGCCGCGTCTCGGCCTGATTTGGGATTTCACCGGGAATGGCCGGGGCAAGATCTCCGTGAACTTTGCCCGTTATCTCGAAACACCGATTCCGCTCGACGTGAACGTTCGCGCCGGCGGTGGTGATTCGCAGACCGACAAGAACTTCAACGTCAACCGTCTGAATGCACCGGCTGGTTCGACCATCGCCGATGGCTTTGGTCCCCGCAACCTGGGCGCCGAAGCGACTCCGATCGATGAGGATCTGAAGCCGCAGACGGTTAACGAAGCATCCGTCGGTTTCGAGTACGAGGTGGTCAAAGACCTCGCGCTGAGCTTCCGCGGCGTTTACCGCACGCAGGGTTCGGTGATCGAAGACGGTTCGTTCGACGATGGCAACAGCTACTTCCTGTTCAACCCAGGCGAGAGCGCCACTGAGCGTGCGGCTTGCGCGAACCCGGCGGTTGGCTGTTTCGGTCGCGCTCGCCGTTACTATCGTGCCTTTGAGGTTAGCGCTACGAAGAGATTTACGAACAATTATCAGTTCATCGCTTCGTACGTGTACTCGAGCCTGATTGGTAACTACGAAGGTCTGTTCCGCAATGACAACGGGCAGTCTGACCCGAACATCACTTCGTTGTTCGACCTGGTCAGCCTCCTGACGAACCTGTACGGACGTCTGCCGAACGATCGGCCGCACGTCTTCAAGTTCAACGGCAGTTACCGCACCCCGTGGAAGCTGGTCGTTTCCGGCAACTTCTACGCTCAGTCCGGTATTCCGTTCAACCAGTTGATTCCGCACCCCGTGTACGGAAACAACGAAGGTTTCGCGGTGCCGCGTGGAACGGCAATCGTCCCGAACACCGGGGCGACCGTGCCGGGTGGTTCTGCTGGCGTCGAAAGCGCCATTGGAAACACCCGCAGTCCGTTCACCACAAACTTGGACCTCGGAGCTTACATGCCGATCAAAATCGGTGAGAACAAGGAACTGCGTTTCACTGCTGATTGGTTCAACGTCTTCAATAACCAGCGCGCTTTGACGCTGGATCAGACGTTCTCACTCAACAGTGGCGTTTCCGGAG
Source organism: Pyrinomonadaceae bacterium (assembly GCA_036006125.1). Lineage (GTDB taxonomy): Bacteria > Acidobacteriota > Blastocatellia > Pyrinomonadales > Pyrinomonadaceae > UBA11740. The sequence goes on from DASYPX010000007.1 coordinate 3,107, forward strand.
TGGCTCCGGTCCAGAATCCGTTCTACGGTTCGGGCCTGATCTTCCGGTTCCCGTCTTACTTCAGATTCGGCGCCAGGTTCCAGTTCTAATACTGGCAGCTTAACGTGCCCGCGAAAGCAGGCACGTACACTTTGCAGAGAGGGGCGCCGTAAAGCGTCCCTCTCTTTGTTTTTTGCCAAACCACCCGAACGCGCTCAAACTGAAACAAACCGAAATCACCTTTCTGAGTTTTTGGGAAAGGAGTTGGGCATGATCGCACCTGCCAACACTGCTTCGCGCAGTCTCATCGTCTTATTCTTTGCGCTTATAATTTTTCCGATCTGTGCCGTCGCGTCGTACGCTCAAGGCGGTGTCGATTCGATGGGCACCGGTGGCCTACATCGAATTCAAGGCCGAATTTACTTTCCTTCGGGACGCCGATCGGATGTCACCAACATCAAGGTTACTTTGGAAAGCTCCAGCTCTGAACGGATCTTTGTCATCGCGGACATGAATGGGTCGTTCACTTTCAACAACCTCGCTCCCGGAAATTACACGATTACTGTCGATGCTGGAACAGAATACGAAAAAGCGAGTGAATCGGTGCTGATCGAGGGAACGGCCTCGAGCCGCACAAACAATGGGGCGGACATGGCGCGCTCGAATGTTCCGCGCACCTTCAGTGTGATGATCAACCTGCAACCGAAACCGGTTGCCGGCAACAAAGCAGCCGTGGTGAATGCCGCGTTGGCGTCCGCGCCAAAGGCCGCCGCTGATGCGTATCGCGCAGCGCTCGAAGCCGCGAAGTTGGGAGACACCAGGAAGGCAATCGACGACCTGAAGACCGCTTTGAGCCTCTATCCGAATTTCGTGCTCGCTTTGAACGAGTTGGGCGTGCAATACCTGAAGATCGGCGAAACCAGCAAAGCGGTGGACGCATTGCATAACGCCGTCACACTACAACCGGATGACTTCGCTCCCCGTCTGAATTACGGGATTGCGCTGCTTGAAGCGAAGAACGCCGCCGCCGCTGAAGAGCAACTGCGTATGGCCGTTGGGAAGAATGGATCTTCATGGAGCGCGCACATGTACCTCGGGGTCGCGCTCATCGGTCTGCGCAGATTGTCGGAAGCAGAACAGGAGCTTCTGCGCGCGCTCGACATCGGTGGACGCCGCGTTGGACTTCCGCATTACTGGCTGGGCGGGATATATTGGGAGCGTCACGAGTACGCGCGCGCAGCTTCCGAACTAGAGCAGTATCTGGAACTCGTCCCGAACGCGCCCAACGCCGACAGAATTCGCGGCACGATAAAGGATTTGCACGCCAAGCAAGGATCCCCAAAGCATTAACTGAAAGGATTTACCAATGTTTGATTCAAGCACCCTCATTAGGCTCTCTCGTCGATTAGTTCTCGTCTTCCTCGTTTGTTTTGTTGCCGTCGCCTCAGCCCTCGCACAAGGCGTGGGCAGCTCGCGCGGATTGCCCGGTGGCGAGGGCCGCCACATGATCAAGGGCCGCGTGTTCCATCCATCCGGACGGCCGGTTGAAGCCGGCATGAAAATTAGACTCGAAGGTCAGGGCGACTCTGCGGGATCCAAGTCGACTGCCACTGATCTCGATGGTGCGTTCCAGTTTACCAACGTTACGCCGGGTAGCTATTACGTCGTCGTTGACGAGAATGCAGACCACGATGTGGCGCGCGAGTCAGTACAGATCCAGCCGGGCTTTGGAGCTTCCAACGCGGCGCAGACGATCAATGTGACGATAAACCTAAGAGACCGCGGTGCCGCCGCTGCCTTCGCCAAGATTCCCAAGGACGCGCGCGATGCTTACTCGAAAGGCATGGACGCAGCGTCGAAGGGTGAGACTAAAACGGCCGTTGAGATGTTTGAAAAGGCGGTCACGATTTATCCGACGTTTTCACAGGCGCTTGGTGAGCTTGGTTTGCTCTATATGAGATCGGGCAAGATGGACAAAGCAGCGAAGACTTACGAATCGCTGCTCGCCGTCACTCCGAATGACGCGACCGCGCACTTGAACTACGGCATTGCTCTGTACAATGTCGCCACCGCTCAAATCAATGACAAAAAACTGGACGAGGCGAAAGACACACTGACCAAGGCTGAACTTCAGTTGCGGCAGGCGTTGAAGGCGAACTCGGCCAGCCCCAGCGGCCATTACTACTTGGGTCTGATTCTCATCAAGTCCAAGAGATACGACGAAGCGCAAAAAGAAATGGAGACGGCGATCGCCGACGGCGGACAGGATTTGGCGCTGGCGCACAAGTACCTGGGTGGCTTGTACATGAGTTCGAATCGCCCCAAAGACGCCGCCGATCAACTCGAAAAGTATCTGGAACTGGATCCGAAAGCACCTGATGCTGACCGGATTCGCGGCACGATAAAAGACTTACGCAGCAAGCAGTAAAGTCGATGAGCCGAGTTCATCTCGCTTTCCTCTTTAGCGCCGTCGCTTTGACAGTAACGCTGTCATCGGCGGCGCTTGTTTTCAGCCAGGACAAACCCTCACAGCAGCAGCCTGCCGATGACGTTATCCGCGTCAATACTGAATTGGTTCAGACCGACGTCACCGTGCTCGATAAGAAGGGCCGCTTTGTGGAGGGATTGAAGCCCGAACAGTTTCAACTTGTCGTCGACAAAAAACCTCGGCAAATCGCCTTCGTGGATCGCATCAGTTCAGAAAGCGGCACGCAAATCGCGAACAAAAATGCCGCTGAGACTATTACTCCCGGTGCCACCACGACGAAACGATTGGGACGAACGATCCTGTTCTATGTTGATGATGTGCATCTTGCGCCCGACAGTCTGATGCGCGCACGCAAAGCGCTGCTTGATTTCATCGATAAGGGTCTGGGACCGAAAGATCAGGTAGCGATTACTTCCGCGAGCGGCCAGGTCGGCTTTCTGCAGCAGTTTACGGATGACAAATCAGTCTTGCAGTTAGCGGTGGCACGCCTTAGCTATCAGGCAGCTTCCAAAGTCGATACTGAGCAGCCCCCGATGTCAGAGTACATGGCGCTCAAGATTCGAGATGGTGATGAACCCGCGATCAGCTATTACGTGACCGAGATAATGCGCCAAAACTGTTATCGTGCAGGGCCGAGCAGCGAGCCGATCTGCATGGTAACGCCCCAGGGTGCGCGCATCATGGTGCTCAACCGGTCGCGCACGATTCTGACCCAAACAGCCCCGGACACAAGGTCGACCTTGATTCGTCTCGAGGGTCTGATGCGCACCGTCGCGCAATTGCCTGGTCGCAAGGTCCTGTTCCTGATATCCGACGGTTTTTATTTGAACGACAAACAGACGGGATCACAGGACCGCATCAAGAAGATCACTGACGCAGCCGGCCGCGCCGGAGTGGTGATTTACACGCTCGATGCGCGGGGACTCGTGACTGAAGCGTTGGACGTGATGAACAACCGGCCGACTGATCCCCAGGGATTGACGATGGGTGCCACAATTGGCGAAGTCGCAGCGTCGCAGGACGGTCTCAACGCTTTGGCTGAAGACACCGGTGGCCGCGCATTTCGCAACACCAATCGCCGGATGAATGAATGGGTTCAGGAGGTGTTGGACGAGACGTCTAACTACTACATTGTCGCCTGGCGTCCTGATTCTGAGGAGCAGAAGAAGCGTAAGTTCGATCAGCTTCAGGTGATTATCAAGGATCGACCCGATCTCGTGGTTCGTGTGCGCCGCGGTTATTTCAAGAGCGCGCCGTTGCCGGTTCTCAACGTGTCGCACAAAACCGACAAGAACTCAGGCAAGGGTTACGAAGATGACATGCGCGTCTTAATTGATTCACCGGTGGTGCAAAGCGAGATTTCGACCGAGTTGTCTCTGGATATGTACCAAATGCCCGGGATCGGAACGCGCGTGATTGCGTCAGTGAAGATGAGCCGCGAGGCGCTGACGTTCGACGCTTTCGAAGGCAGGCAAGCAGCCGACGTTGATATCGGCGGCATTTTTTACGACGACAAGGGCAAACCAAAAACGAGTTTTGTCGGCAGATTGAAAGTGTATGGCGAGACTGCCGGCAACAACACTCCCGCGATTTATAGATTTCAGTCGTGGCTTACGCCGGGTCTGTATCAGTTGCGTGTGGGAATACGCGACGTGCGGACGGGACGATCAGGTAGCGCCACAAAGTGGATTCGCATCGGAGCCACTAACTGATCTTCTTCAATTCCAGCAGGTGCCCCATCTTTTCTTTCTTCGTTCGCAGGTAAGCACTCGCTCTTTCCGAAGCCGGTATTTCAATCGCCACGCGTTCAACTATCTCCATTCCGGCTTCTTCCAGTGCTTGCAACTTTCCGGGATTATTAGAAATCACACGCACCTTGCACAAACCAAGATCGAACAACACCTCAGCGCACTGACGATACTCGCGCGCGTCGACAGCCAGGCCCAGCCGCTCGTTTGCTTCGACAGTGTCAGCGCCGCGATCCTGCAACTCGTACGCACGAATCTTGTTGATGATACCGATGCCTCGGCCCTCCTGCTGCTGGTATACAATCGCGCCGCGTCCCTCCTTTTCGATCATCTGCATCGTCGCGTGCAGTTGTTCCCCACAGTCGCACTTCTCTGATCCAAAAACATCACCTGTCAAACACTGCGAGTGAATGCGCACGAGCGTGGCGATGTCCGGGCGCAGTTCGCCCTTGAAAAGTACGACAAACTCTTCGCTGCTGGTTTTTGAGCGGTAGCCCGCGATTTTGAAGTCGCCCCATTCGGTGGGCAGATTGGCCACCGCGACACGCTCAACTGTCAAATCCGGCGGCGCATTTGGGCAAACTAAAGGCTCAACTTCGGCGGCATTCACATTACAAGGCATGGTCTTACTCTGTTCCTATAATCAGTTTACACGGCGATTCGTGAAAGATTGGCCTAAAAACGAATTATAGAGGCCGCATCCGCAGGGGACAAGCGCGCAAAAATCAAACTATTGATGCCGACTAAACTGGCGCGATAAGATACCAACCGGCGTTTTCGAAAGCCGCCGGATGCCCGACTGTCCGGATCCTGCCAATGACAGCCAAGATGGAAGATATTTCCAGCCCCGCCGAACCCAGCACCACGCAAAGCGGAGGACTGCGCGAACCACAGGCCGAGCGGCGGCCAGCGCTCGTCTTTCTGCGTGGCGAATTGCTTGCGGTCCCGATTCCGTTGGAACGCGCTGAAGTGACGCTCGGGCGCGCACTCGACGCTGACGTGCGCATCAACGACTCTCAGTCATCGCGACTGCACGCCCAGATTCGTACTGAACGAGACGATGCGACGGGCGAAGTGCGTTACCGATTGATCGATCTCAAGTCCACCAACGGCACGCTATTGAATGGCAAGCCGATCGGAGAAGCGTTCCTCGAAGATGGCGATAAGTTCGTGATCGGCGATCAACTAATTCGTTTCGAGATGCTCGACGAGATCGATCGCGAGTTTCAACAACAGATTCATCGCCTGCTGGTGCATGATGACTTGACTGGATTGCTGACGAGCAAATCTTTCTTTTCTGAGTTGCGCCGTGAGGCGGCGCGCGCCGAAGCTGAAGACCGTCCCTTCTGCGTGCTGATGATGGACTTGGATCATTTCAAAGAAGTCAACGATACCTATGGTCACCTGGTCGGGAGCGAAACGCTCGAAGAAGTAGGCGGGGTCATTCGTGGATCGCTGCGAGCCGGCGATGTGGGCGCGCGCTTTGGCGGCGAAGAATTCGCCGCGTTCCTGCTCGACGCCGACTATGCGCAAGGCATGGTGGCCGCAGAGCGGGTGCGCGCCGCAATCGACAAGTATCAGTTTTCCGCTACGCGGCGCGGCGCCGACACAGAAGTTCGCACGCACCACATGACAATTAGCATTGGCGTCGCGTCGTTTCCCACGGATGCCAGTGATCCGATTCAGTTGGTCGAGAAAGCGGATTCAGCTTTATATCGCGCGAAACGTTCGGGCCGAAACCGCGTCTGCGCGTACCAGCCGGGAAAACACGCGCCGAAAAAGTTGGTGCGGCCGCGAAAATAGTTTTAATCTAGCTCCAAACAATTTGGGAGGAACTGCCGTGAAACGCTTTGTGCTCTCTGCAATATTCGTCTGCTGTGTATTCGTAGTAGCTTCTGCTCAACCAACTGAACCGCGTGTCGCTTTGGATCAGGCGGCGATCGCCGCTGATTCGCACGGCGCGCCGGCGATTGAAGCGCGTTTGGCCACTCAAGTACTGAACGGTTCGGACGATTCGCCGGTCATGAATGTGAAATTGAATGTAAAGAACCTGAGCGGCTCGTTCTACAACTACGTGAGCGGTTGGGCAACGTTCTATGATTCGGCGGGCGTGCGTTGTGGCGACGGTCTGTTCAAGTTGGACGCGCTGGCCGTGGATGAGACGGCGTCGACTGATACGCCGGGCGTGCGTATCCGATGTTCGCCCGCAACGTGGCGCATTGTCGCGACAAACCTGCTCACTCGGACTGCAGACGTTGCGAAGCCCGGCGAAACGGCGCCACCTACTGAAACGACTCCCGCGGCCACGGAAACAGAGTCAAGTCGGCCGCGGCAAACCAACTTCGTCATCAGCATCGACGGTGAAGAGCATCCGATTCAACTCAACAATCCAATTGTTCTGAAGATGGGAAACCGCGAACGGAAGATCGTGCTGCGCAGCGCTCCTTAAGTCTCAGTCCGAGGTAACAGCGCCGCGCCGCGTGGCATGATGTAGCCGGGTGTGTTTGGTGAAATTTGGGCCAGGACTGAATCAATCGAGTTTGCCGGAATCATGCGCATGCGATGGACGCTATCTTTATCCAGGTCGGTGACGATGTGCACGCGAAAGGACTCAGCTTTAGTCATTAACGCCCAAGCCGTTTGGCCATTCACCTCATAATGCTCGCGCAAGCGGATCTCCTGCGCGCGTGAATCTTCACTCTCGAACCATTTCAAGAAATCTATTCGGCCGAGACCATCTCCGCACTCAGCAAGCCAAATGATCGTGCCGCCGTCGACACACGCGTGCGCAGCCATGTCGAGGGCTTTGTGCGCTTGAATCAGGTTGAGGTCGTAAGGCAAGCCGCCGCAACTGACAATTACGACTTCGCGTTTTTCAGAAATCGCGGTCGAGTGCGCGGTTGCGTAAACTTCACAGGCGCGCTCATGCGCCGTCCGCCAGTGGCCTGCAAAAACTTGTTCTACTCTTCCTTTGTCGTCAACGATCGAGTTAATGGCAAATGTCGGATTGATTAGCGCCGCGACACGTTCACATTCTTCACTGACCGCGTTGCCTTTCAGCAAACCCGTGCCCACGCCCGCACGTCGCCCGCCGCGTTCGAAATCTAAAGCCAGCATGTGCGTGGCTTTGATGGTTCGCGCCGAAGCCAACCCGGGACAAATCGATTTTCGTCCGCCGGTAAACCCGGCGAAGTAGTGAAAGCCGACGCCGCCCGTTGCGATCACCTTCGAAAAATCTTTTAGCACGCGATTGACTTCGATGGACGTTCCGTCGGCCATCGTTCCGATCTCGATCAAATTAGCCGCGTCGTACGCGTCGTGATCGATTGTGCGAATGCGTTGCGCGATGAAAGGCGTGAGCAGCTCAGCTTTCTCTTCCTCGCGTACTGCACGATGAATTCCGGTGGCGAAAATGATCGCGATGTCCGCCGGCGCAATTCCGTTTTGAATCAGTCGTCGCACCATTAGGTTGACTACTTGTGCGCTGCCGGTTGCGCGCGTCGCGTCAGACGCGACGATCAGCACAGAATCGCCTGGTTCAATGAGTTCTTCCAGCGGTGGCGATTCGATCGGATCGTCCAGCGCGGCGCCGATTTCTGGATCGCTCAGTGGGGTTGAGTCGCGATGGGTGGTGAGGACTTCGAATCGGGCTGGATCATATTCGAAGTCAATCGAATCGTGGCCGTAACCGAGTTGAATGGTTGGCATAGAGCGACATTACAGAATCGCGAGCGGTAGCGAGCGAGATAATCGCGCAACCAAATCTACGAGGACGTTTTTTGAAGAAACTTGAGTCCTTATCCGCTCACCATCGTTCGCGGTTGTGTAACACTATGACCCTACTCCCGTTCCGACCGAAAACACGCGGTGCCGGCATGGCAGAAATGGAACGTGTCGTCTTCAAATTCCGGCGTCTCCATCTGCAAAGTCAGATGATCAACGCCAAAACGGTCGTGCAGCTTCGCCCGCAATTCTTTCAACAGCAGCGATTGAGAAATTGAGTCGGCGTGGATGACGTGAGCGCTCAAGGCTTCGCGTCCGGAGGTAATCGTCCAAATGTGCAGGTCGTGAACGTTTGAGACGCCTTCAGTTTCGAGGATCGCGTCTTCCACCGCCGCGAGGTTGATGTGCGCCGGCGTCCCTTCGAGCAAAACATTCGTTGCCTCACGAATCAAATGCCACGCACTCCAAACGATCAGTACGCTAATCACAGCGCTGATGAGCGGATCCGCCGCGTACCAACCGCTAAATGTAATCACCACGCCGGCGACAATGGCCCCCACCGAGCCCAACGCATCAGTCATGATGTGCAGCCACACGCCGCGCACATTCAGATCGTCGTGACGCTCTGTATGCAGCAAACGGGCGCACAGCAGATTGATCGCCAGGCCGCCGGCGGCGATCGCAGTCATCGTGCCGCTGCGCACCGGCGTGGGCGCCAACCAGCGTATGTAAGCTTCGTAAAAAATGAATAGCGCAATCAACACCAGCGCCACGCCGTTAATGAATGCGGCGAGAATTTCTAAACGGTAATACCCGAAAGTCTTGCCCGGGGTCGCCGCGCGCGCCGCAAACCAAACGGCGACGAGCGCGAGCATCAGGGCAGCGACGTCCGCCAACATGTGGCCGGCGTCCGCGAACAGTGCCAAAGAACCAGTCCACCAGCCGCCGAATGCTTCGGCCAGCATGTACACGGCCGTTAAAATTGTCACCGTCATCAGACGGCGCCGGCTCGCTTCGGCGCGGCCATGACGATGTCCGTGATGTGAATGAGGGTGAGAACCGTTGGAGCCTTGCACGCTCATCTTGCGAACAGATTATCAGATCAGTTGATCGGGGCAAACGTACTTGTTACACCAGAATCAATCTCAATGCTAGAATCCCTGCGCTTCAAAGTTCCTTCATCTCCGCAATGCACAGGAGCACGTCATGAAACGATGTGAATTGCTGAGGCCGCTGGCCTTGAGCTTCGCCATACTCTTTCTCTGCGCACCGTCAATTTCTGC
>DASYPX010000008.1:0-14569 GCA_036006125.1 Pyrinomonadaceae bacterium
GAAGCTGAAATGCTCTCGGTGTTCGAAGCCAACGAGATTCGCAAAAACCGTTACTATTTCGATTTTGCAGGTCGTCGTTTTTCAGTTGATATGTTCCTTGGAGACCTCCTCGGATTGGTGTTGGCTGAAACCGGCTTCGAAACTGATGAAGCGATGGCCGTGTTCCCAGCGCCGCCGTTCGCGCTTGCTGATGTGACCAACAATGAGATATTTACGGGCGGCCGTTTGTGTCATCTGACTTTTGAAGATATTCGCAGTGAGACGCAACGGGCTGGTCTGGTGAAAGCCCAGACCCCCAATTAGACATGATGAGAATCAACCTACGAATCACCTTGCTCCTTTTAACTGCGGTCGTTCTCTTTGGTGCATGCCGGAAATCGACTACCACTCAGACCGCGAACACCAACATGGCCTCACCGCCCCAAGAGACAATTGGCGGCGGCGCCGCGCCGGCGGGCGAGAAATTCTTTTTTCGCGGCTGGATTGCCAATCTTTCGATTGAGATGGCGCTGGTGCGCGAGACTGATCGTCTCACCGGCACATACTTCTATCCGCGCGTCGGGAAGAACATCGATCTGAAGGGCACAATCGACAGTGGGGGCAAGCTCGAATTGCGCGAAACAGACGAAACCGGCAAAGACACGGGCGTCTTCAAAGGTCAGTGGAAATCAAACGAGATTGGTTTTGCCGCAATTGAAGGCAAATGGTCGCGACCTGACGGGTCGAAAGAGACAGATTTTGAACTCACACAGCAGCCAATCGGGTTCACGGCAGCGGTGCGCGTCGTGCCAAAAGTGATACGCGAAAACAACAAAGAAGGAAAATACTCAGTTAATGTTGAGTATCCGCAGATCGAAGGCGATTCACGTTTCGACGCGTTCAATCAACAGGCGCGCTCGATGATCAATAAGGACATTGCCGCCTTCAAAAGCTCTGAGGGCAGCCCCAGCGAAGAAGAGACGGATTTGGCCGATGAAGCGCAAACTTCCACGCTCGACGTTGGCTACAATGTTCGTTTCGCCACCGATGATTTGATCAGCGTGGAGTTTTCCGAGAGTCAATACGAGCGCGGGGCGGCGCACGGCAGCAATATCACCGTGGTGCTGAATTACGACGTGAAGAACAAGAAGAAGCTCGCGCTCGCGGATCTTTTCCAGCCAAAATCGAACTACTTGAGCGTGATGTCCGCCTACTGCATCAGAGACTTGCAGGATCAGAGCAAGAAGAACGACATGCTCATGGAAGATCAAATTAAGGAAGGGGCCGCGCCGCGCGCTGATAACTATGGCGCTTGGACAATCACCCGCAAAGGTCTGTGGATTACTTTCGATCCTTACCAGGTCGCCGCGTACGCCGCGGGACCGCAGCATGTTCTGGTTTTGTACTCAGCGTTGAAGTCGATCATCAAGCCGGATGGACCAGTGGGTAATCTGGCGGGCTAGTTGCTCGACCCGCCGCGGCATGGACTGTGTTTGATGAAAGGGGCGGGCCTGGCCCGCCTCTGATGTTTATGAATCGTAATGTCGGTCTATTGATTGTGATTGCGGGCGGCGTAATGGTCGTGATCGGTCTGCTGGTTTATTTAGGCGCGTGGTCGTGGTTCGGGCGTCTGCCGGGAGATATTCGCTACGAAGGCGAACACACGCGTTTCTATTTTCCACTTGTCTCGTCGCTACTCGCGTCGGTCGTTTTGAGCGTGCTGTTTTATTTACTGCGCCGATTCTTTTGATTGACCATCATGCGGTAAGCATCGGCGCGCTTCATTCCCAACTCCTTCGCCGCCTGCTTCAAAGCAGACTTTTGATCCATCCCTTCGCCTTCCAGCTGTTCTATCCGTTCGCCCAATCGTATGTTCGGGTTAATAGTCGATGGAGATGGCAACTCGGCGGCTTGTCCGGAGATAATCAAGACCATCTCACCGCGTGGCGTTTCATTCTGCAGAAACTTTTCGACCAGCTCAGACAAAGTTCCGCGCGCGAATTCCTCGTGCAGCTTCGTTAGTTCGCGCGCGACAAAGGCCTCGCGGTTTCCCAACACTTCCCGCGCGTCCTGCAACGTGGCTTTGATTCGATGCGGCGCTTCATAGAAGACAAGCGAGCCGGCGACAGTGCGCAGTTCGTCTAACTTCGCTCGCCGTGCGCCGGTGCGGGCCGGCAGGAACCCGGCGAACAAGAATTGGTCCGTCGGTAAACCAGACACACTTAGCGCGGTGATAACCGCGGACGCTCCAGGAATCGGCACGACGGAAATGCCTCGATCAACCGCCGCCTGCACGACACGGAAGCCGGGATCGCTTACGAGCGGAGTGCCTGCGTCGGACACGAGCGCAACATTCTTACCTGACTCAAGGACCTCACACAGTTTTGCGGCGCGCTCTTGTTCGTTGTGTTCGTGGTAGCTGATTGTCGCAGTCGTAATGGCGAAGTGATTCAGCAGCTTGCGCGTGTGTCGCGTGTCTTCGCAGGCGATCAGATCGACCTCGCGCAGTATGCGCAACGCTCTTTGCGTGATGTCTTCCAGATTGCCGATTGGAGTTGCGACGATGAAAAGGTTACCGGACACGGGCGTCATTCTGTCATCGCCGCGCTGAAAACGCGAAAGCCCTACTCGTTGCCGAGCAGGGCTTTCGAAGAGAGACAGTTAAGTCAGTTAGGTTAGTTTGGAAATCCGGGGAGACGCTGCCACCAAGGCACGGTGTTGCGATTGTCGTTGCGGCGGCCGCGGCCATAGTCGTCATTGTCATAGACCGAACCACGGTAACCGTACGCGTTGGATATCACGTTCAGTTCGTTGCGGATCTGCGACCACAAAGATGATACGCGGTAATTATCAAAGTGATGTCGCGTCGCACGCTCAGTGACACTTGCCTGTCGCATCACGCGCTGTGCTTCATCAGCACTGCGGTTTAAGTCACGGCCGTTGCCAAACGCTGACTTCAGGTCGCCAACAGCGCGCCGAAAATCGTATGCTTCGCTATTCACTCGATCTTCATGTCGCGTGCCATTTTCGCGGCGATCGTGGTCCAAGTCGCGATCCATCTCGCGCTCGAAATCCTTCGCCAGCCGATCCAATCGCTGAATGCTGTCGCGCACGTAACGATTGTCATAGCGGCCATAATCGCGGTCGCGCCGATAGTCCGGCCAGTTTTGCGCAGACGTCACTGCGGGAACAAACAACGCCAGCACGCCCGCCACCAAACTCAGTTTGAATAATCGTCTTTTCATTTTCACTTCTCCTTACCAAGTTCCTCTTGCGCGCTCCGCGCCAGAACTACCCTGCTCTCGGCAACCACTGTGCCGCAGCACGTTTTGGGAAATTAATGTCGAAAACAACTAATGCAGAGAGCAAGATGAGCGCTCTGACGGTCTTGCGCGTCGCATTCGGTGCATGCGGGGCGGAAATCGTTTGCGGCGATACCGAGATAAACGAAAGCCTCGTCGCCTGGGAGGCAGCGACGAGGCCTCGTCCAGTTTCACCGCAAATAAATCAAAGCTAACGGCTCACTGTGTTAGTAGCGGATGTTCATGTCATACGCATCGGCAATGACATGCAGACTTGATCGAATCTGAGCCAGCTCCTCATCTACGTCGGTCCTGCCGGTTCGCAATCTCAGGTAACGATCAAGACGCATACCCTGATTAATGACATTGCGCGCTTCATCATAACTACCGCTTAGGTCGCGGCCACCAGCCGAAGCCCGCCTTAACTGTCGCACGGCGACTCGAAAGTCGCGCACTTCAGCGATCGCGGCGTTGTCATTTGGATTGCTTATCCAGAAGAGCCCGCCAAGGACTCGACGTCCGCGTGTCACACTCAAATCGCTTTCCAGTCGCGCGCTGGAGTAGTCGAGCTGTGCCATTGCATTACGCAAGGCGCCTCGATCATAACGATCATTACGATCGCTTCGGTCATAACGGTCGCGTTCGTAAATCCGAATCTGCGCCGAGGCCACCACCGGTATCGCAAAAATTAGAAGAGCGATTGCCAGGACGAACCTCCCTAAAATGTTTTTCCGCATCGTTCTTCACCTCCTCTTTTCTGATATTTACACGCAATTACCGTGTTTAGGTGGAGGTTGCCCACGTCCGGACTCAGATCACAAGGTCATCACAACAAAAGGCAGCAAACTCTTTAGATGGATGTAAGAGAGACCTAATCGACTTTCAAGATTGAGTGAGACTGGCGATGTGGCGTTGAAGATCCATTTCAGTCAGAGACGTCCGTTGGTCGTCGTTCACGATCAACCATTCGGGCGAGCCTTTGGGCGAACGAATCAAGAGCAGTTCCTGGTTCAGCCTTGGGCGTCCGAAATGCTTGATGTTCGCGTAAGCTAGACCGCCGCCGCGTACAATCCCATCTTTTGGTATGCGCGGCCAACCACTTTCAATTGTGAGGGCGCGGACGCCGTGACGAAGCGTGATGCCTTTACCGAGCATGCTCGCAGAGCCTCGCGCAAAACGATGTTCGTCGTGTCGCTCCATTTGAATGCCTGCGCCTGAGCGATTCGCCGCGCCGGCGAGAAACATGAACTCATTGATTAGCCAGTCTGTACCCGTGCGACGCAGCAAGTCATTCCGGCGGCGGAGGCTTAAGTAATCAGCAATGTCACGCCGCCCGGCTGCGTGTGCGCGGCTCTGCGCTTCGGCTAACGCCAGTTCCCAGGCTTCATCGAGTTCGCTCATCGAAAAGAAAAGTAAAAAGGTAAAAGGAAAAAGTGCGGGGAGTCGCAATGCCCGCAACCGCGCCGGTGAAGTTTTCAAACGAAGGTGCGAGCTAACTTTTTCCTTTCGCCTTTTTCTTTTGCCTTCATTCAGATGTTATCATGCCGCACAGAGTCAAACTCTTCCCAATTTGTCCGCTTTGTCGGTTTTCGCCGGGCAAAAAACTGTCGAATGAAGACGCCAAACTACAATCTACGAGCCGCCGTCTTGTTGTTGCTTCTGACCGCGCTTTCGCTAACACACGTTTTCGCTACAGGGTTCGCGCAGGAGAAGCTGCCGCCGCCTTCGGGTCATATCAACGACTTCGCCTCAGTGCTTGGAGGCGCGAACAAGGAACGGCTCGAATCGATTCTTGAACAACTCAAGAAACGCACTGACATCGACATGGTGATTGCCCTGGTGAAAACTGCAGGCACAGAAGATCTCTACGATTATTCTTTGCGCCTGGCAAACGATTGGACTGTCGGTTCGCGAACGGCGTCTCAGAAAACTCTCTTATTGGTCATTGCTGCCGACAGCGGGAAGTTCTTTACGCAGTTCAGCCGATCAGCGCAAGCGGCGCTGCCGGACGGTCTTGTCGGAGAGATGGCACGCAAGATGCGACCGAAGTTCGAGGCGAACGATTACGACAACGGATTGCTGGCCGGCGTGCAAACGTTTGTGGGCGCCTTGGGTGAACTTCATAATTTCACGCTTGCCGATTTGGATTCTCCACGCGTAGAGGTCGCCGCCGCAAAGACTCGCCCGCGGAAGGTCGAATCGCCGAGATCAGCGGACACGCCAGCCCCCCAGCCGAGCGAATTACCGACTCCGGAACCCTCGCCAGCTTCAACGCCGAGCGAAACGCCAGCGCGGAGCGTGACGCCAACGCCGACACCGGAAGCCTCAACACCCCAGCCGACACCAGTCGCAGTTGAAACTCCGACGCCGGCACCGACGATCAGTCAGACGCCGGCCACGGAAGCAACACCCACACCCGCTGCATCGCCGGTGGAAACTCCGTCTGCGGCTACCCAGGCGTCGCCCTCGCCGGAAGCATCCCCCTCAACAACTGCGGAAGTTGCGCGAAACGTGAACAAGCCGATTCGTTCGGCCCGCGCTTCGATGACGCGCGCAAATCCTGAAGACGAAAAAGAAGAGGTTGAACTCACGCTGACAAAGCCAGTGGCCGAACGAATTGACCTGTTGAAACGGTTCATTGCATCGCATCCGAAATCGGCAGCCATTCCGCGCGCGCAGGAATTGATTGTTACCGCGCATGCGACGGTAGGCGATCAAAAGTTAGCAGCGGGCGATGTGGATGGTGGATTGGACGAATTCTCGTCCGCTATCGCGGAGGTTCCCTCGGATATGTCCGACCGTTTGTTCACCGAAGTCATCGCGCGCATTCCGATGAACTTATTCCTTCGCGGACAACGCGGCCCTGCGCTGCAAGCCGCACATCAAGCCGAAGGTTTGGCAAAGCTAAATCCAGTGCGCCTCCTTGCCGTCACGCAATTCTATTTGGCAATTGAAGATGCGACCGAAGCGAATCGGTTGGCGGAGCTTACGGTTCAAAATGCCCCTGACATGGCGGCGGCGCACCAGGCACTTGGGGCTGCGCGTCACATCGCCCTGCGGCTGGATGACGCTGAAGCAGAATACTCCAAGGCAGTTTCGCTGGATGCGAAGTCGTTGTCGGCAAAGCTTGCGTGGGCGGATTTGCAGCGTGCGGTGGGCAAGAACGAAGCCGCGCTAGCGGCTTACCGCGAAGTCTCTGACGGCGATCCGAAAAACCAATCTGCGATCGCCGGAGTGATTCTTTCGTTGTTTGAGCTGGGGCGAAAAGAAGAGGCGAACCAGCAGCTTAATGCGATACTCCAGGACGCGGACAAGTCGCGAAACCTGCCCTTACTCGTCGGCGCCGCATATTGGTTCGTCGCGCACAGTGACGCAACGCGCGCGCTTGAGCTGGCGCAAAAGGCCGTCGTCATCGAGCCGCGCTATTCCTGGGCACAGATTGCCGCGGCGCGCGCGTTGGCCGCAGATAAGCGGCCACTGGATGCGGAACGCGCCGTACGATTTGCCCGCGCTTACGCGCGCTTTCCCACGCTGGATTACGAATTGGCTACCGTGCTCGCTTCGATGGGCCTTTACGATGAAGCGCTCACAGAATTGTCAAAAACATTTTCATTGAAAGACGGACAGATTGAAGCGAAGTTGGCCGGTCGCGTGACCACGCGCGCGGCGACGTTTACTGAGTTGCTCGCGCCGGAACGTCGCGCGGCGATCTTTCAGAACACCTCCGCGGACACAGAAGCGAACGCCAGGATGTTGAAAGGCCTGTTGGCGTTTGCGGCGGCGCTGAATCCGGAAGGCCGGTCCACAAGTGACGAAGATCTCATCGCGATTGCGCAGGACTTCGTCGGCGGTGACGATCCGATGCGTACTTATCGTCGGATTTACGTGGCGAGTAAGTTGCTGAGAAAAGGCGTGGCCCTGACTACGGTAGTTGATCTGATGGACGCGGCAACTGGCGGCGTTGACGCTGCCCTAAACATTCCCGCTGCTACAGTCGCAGTGCAGCCGGACGAGCTGGCCGAATCTCGCGCTCGGGCTCTGGCCCAAGGCGGAACACCTAACGTGCCGAATGCGCCCCGTTCGGCCTTATCAGCCATTTTGCGCGCGCGCATCGAAGACATTGCCGGCATGGCGCTACTGAACCTCGATAAACCGATTGATGCCGTCGCGCGTCTGCGGAGAGCCGTGAGCGTTGCGCCGCAAGGCACGCCGCTGTGGCGATCGTCGATGTGGCATCTGGCAACGGGACTCGAAGCCGATGGCAAACACGATCAGGCTTTGCTTTATTACATCAACAGTTATCGCGCCGGCGCTCCCGATCCAGCGCGTCGTGCGGTGATTGAGAATGTCTATAAGAAAGTTAACGGCACGCTCGATGGCCTCGATGACAAAATCGGTCCGGCCTATTCATCGTCGGCGCCGTCACCGGCGGCCTCACCAACCCCAAACCAAAAGTAAAAAGAGCAATTCGGCGGTGAGCCGAATTGCTCTCTGAAAAGAAAAGTTCGAGCGATTAGTTGCCCGACGCTTGAGGCTTGCCATCCGCGTCGTAAACTTCGACGTGGCCAAACTTCTCAAGGACCGGCTTGATCTTCTTAGCGTCGCCGACGGCGATGACTTGCAGGTGACCAATGTCGATGTACTTCTGCGCAACGCGCTGCACGTCGGCGTCGGTGACCGCCATGATCCTGGCCGGATAAGTGTCCCAGTAATCAGCGGGCATATCATACAGCTTTTGGATCACGAGGTTCTGCAACAGGGCGGTCGGCTGCTCGAGCGATAGCGCAAAGCCGCCCACCGTCGATCGTTTCGCATTCTCTAAGTCCTTCGCCGAGACTTTCTCATCGCGGATCCGATTCAGCTCGTACATGAACTCTTTCATTGCGCCTTCGGTCACGTCTGTACGTACTTCGGAACTGGATATGATCGTGCCGCGATATTTCGATCCGTTAAAGCTGCTGTACGCGCCGTACGTATAGCCCTTGTCTTCGCGCAGGTTCATGAAGAGGCGCGCCTGCGGACCGCCGCCCAGAATTTCATTCATAACGTATACGGCAAAGTAGTCAGGATTGGTGCGCTCGATACCGAGATTGCCGAGTTGCAAAACCGTCTGCACCGACCCGGGCCGATTGATCAGTTGTATCTGCATCGCGCCGGCTGCGCCGATTGTGGGGATCGAAACCGGCGGGACATCGCCCTTGGCCCACCCGCCGAAGACAGCTTCCAGCTTCGGCATAATGTCCTTCAATTTCACATCGCCGACGATCGCCAGCATCGCGTTGTTCGGCCGGTAGTACTTCGAATGAAAACCTGCCAGGTCGGCGGAGGTGATCTTCTTGAGCGAGTCCATGGGCGGCGTGATCATGCCCGCGGGGTGATCGCCATAAATCGCGCGGACAAATCGCTCCTGGGCCAGAAACTGCGGAATCGAACGCTGGAATTGCTGCTGCTGAAGCTGGCGAGTTTTGTATTTGTCGACCTCTTCCTGCGGAAATGTGGGATGCAGGATTACGTCTGAGAACAATCCGAGCGCCTGATCGAAATTTTCCACCAGGCCCGCGGTTGTGATCGTGCTTGTGAAATTCGCGAGGCCCGAAGTAGCCGTCAGAGTAGCACCTATGGTGTCGGCCTGTTCCGCGATGTCTTTGCTCTTGCGCGTGGTGGTTCCTTCGCGTAACAGCGCCGCCGTGAAACTTGACAGCCCATGATAGTCCGCCGGGTCTGCCAAACCACCACTCAGCACCACCATCTGCATCGTGAAAGTTGGCACCCGGTGATTCTCGAGCACGATTACGCGCAAGCCATTCGATAACGTCGCCTCCTGTCCCTTCGGGAGATTCACTTTCAGAATCTCTTTACTCACCGGCGCGCGTCCTTTGATATCCGCGCCTTTCATTGATTGACCCTGCTGCGGGGGCGCGCCCGTGCGGGGCTGGGCCGTGGCCACAGACAAGCTAAGAATCGCGACCGCAACCGCGGCAAGAAATGTATTGATTGAGATTTTCATGATTACTTCTCCTTCTCTTACTGCCCGGACACCGTGGTCGCGGCCTTCGGTTTGGGAATCGTCACAACCACCGTGCGCTTCGTCGTCACCAGATACTTATTGGCGACACGTTGCACATCCTCTTTCGTCACAGCGTTGACCTTGTCGAGCCGCGTGTTGATGAGATTCGGATCGTTATAATAGACAGTCCACACGCTGATGTTTAAAGCACGCAACAAAGAGCTTTGGATGCCATTGATAAAATTACGACGCGTCGTGTTCTTCGCTTTCTGCAATTCCCAATCCGCAATGCCGTCTTTCTTCAAGCGTTCGATTTCGGCATAGATGGCAGCCTCAACGTCGCCACTCTTAACACCCGACCGAACCGTTGCCGATGTGTAAAGCGCACCCACTCCGCGCTTCTCGTCCATAAAGCCGCCGACGCTCTGCGCCAGTTGCTTATCTCTAACGAGCGCCTGGTAAAGACGGGAACTCTGACCGCTCTGCAAAGCCGTCGAGAGAACTTGCAATGCATAAAAATCGGGTGTGTTTCCCGGTACCGCCTTGAAGGCGATATCGACCTGGGCCAGACGCGCGAGTTGATCGTCAACGCTGGCTCGGCGTTCGGCCGCTTGTTCCGGCTCAGTCATATCTACTGCCGGTGGATTGGGCTGCCGTGGAATGTTTTCGAAGTACTGCTTGATTTTCTTAATCGCATCGGCAGTCTTGAAGTCGCCGACGACCGCAAGTACTGCATTGTTAGGCGCATAGTAAGTCTTGAAGAAAGCGGCAACGTCTTCAACGCTCGCCGCGTTCAGATCATCCATCGATCCGATCACTGTATGCTTGTAAGCGAAGTTGTCATAGATCAACCCCTGCTGAACTTCACTGCTTTGACCGTACGGTTGATTGTCAACGCCAAGGCGTCGCTCTTCCTGCACCGCGTTGCGCTGGTTGTCCAGATTCGCCTTGTTGATTACCAGGCTGCGCATTTTGTCGGCTTCAATAAACAACGACAGATCGAGTTGGTTCGATGGCAGTATGTCGAAGTAGGTGGTGCGGTCCTCATTCGTCGTACCGTTCATACCGCCGCCGTTATTGAAGATCAGATAGTAATGTTCGCCGGTGCCAACGTTTTCCGAACCCTTGAACATCATATGCTCAAACAAATGGGCAAAACCGGTGCGACCGGGCCGCTCGTCTCGCGAACCGACGTTGTAGGTGACGTCGACCGCGATGACGGGCGCGCTGTGATCCTCGACCGTGATTACGCGCAAGCCATTAGCGAGGCGCGTCTCTTTAAAATCGACGTGAGGATTTCTGCCGGCTTGTCCGAGCGCGATACCCGAAAGCGCGAAGAAGATTATCGCGCTAAACACCTTACGATTCAGTCTCATGCAATAAAACTCCTGTAAAAAATTCCGAGAGCGATTCGTTTGATTGTTACATCCGAGGACGACTCGGTAGCGTCCCTGGTTGGTTGGCTGGAAAGCCGAGACGCTCCTGAATCTATGCGGCAGCGGCACGGCTGTCAAGCAGGCTAAACCGATTCGTGACGAGCGTCTCTATTCTTCAGATTGTTTCCAAACTCTAGTATTTCGCGGCAACCGGACGATCCTTTCCGCCATCAAAACCACGCCCAAAATCGACCCCGCATTTAGCGACCGGCAATCCGGTCGCCTATAATGGCGGTACCGGTCGGAGCACAATCCTATGTTGAGAAACCGTCTGCTCTCCGCATTCTCCATCGCGCTTGTTTTGGCGACCTTTGCCGTCGCCGGTCGGGCCCAGCAACCTGCTCCTGCCGGTTCGCGCTACGACATCACGAATTATCGAATTGAGGTGCAGTTGCAGCCCGACGATCACACGTTGCGCGCCGGCGCGGATGTGACTTTCACGCCGCTCGAGGCGACGCGTTCCGTGGTTTTCGAACTGAACGGCTCACTCAAGGTCAATGGTGTCGAGAAGGATGGAAAGGTACTAACTGGAGTCGTGCAGGATCCGGTCGGGTCGGGAGCGTTTGGTCCAAATGTGCGCATCGACCTCGGTGAAGTAGTGCCGGCGAATACTCCGACAACTGTGAGAATTCGTTGGAGCGGAGCTCTGATTTCTCCGGAAGGCGGGCCGCTGGCAAGCAAGCGACTCGCGTATGTTGGAACTGAAGGTTCCTATCTGATGTACGCCGCACGTTGGTTTCCATTTCATGACTATGCGGCGGACCGTGCGACTGCCGACATCACAGTCATTGTTCCCACCGGAGTGCAGGTAGGGGGCCTCAGTGACGAACCGGTCAATCCGCAAGTCGACAAGACTGGTACAACGCGGTTTCGTTTTGTCACCAGGACGCCGCAGCTGATCGGCAATTTCATCGCCGGTCAGTACATTACAAAGTCTCTGCGCGTCGGCCGCTACGAAATGCAATTCTTCGTCAAGCCCGGCAACGAGAATCGGATTGCGCCGTACGGCGAGCTAATGGGTAAGGCGCTTGAGTTCTACACACATCAATACGGCGCGCCCGCATTCGGCACGCGCATAATCATCGCGCAGACTGACGACGAAGCTTTCGAAGCGTACTCGGGCCCGGGAATTCTTTTCCTCGCGTCCAAATTTTTCGAAGGGCGTTCGACTCCCGAAGATCGTCTGCAACGCGAGATTGCTTATCAGTGGTGGGGACAAACCGTCGGACTGAAGTCGTTTGATGACGCATGGATTTCGCAGGGGCTGGCCGAATGGAGCTCGTTCGCGTTTCGGCAATCAACTGAGAGTGGTGCGCAGCTTGATGCGTCGCAACGTGAAGAGCAGGAACGCGCGCTGACTTTTGAACAGACCTCATCCATCGTGCGCGCGCCAGCCTCACTAGACGATCAATCAGCAGCGTACCAATCGATTGTTTACTACAAAGGCGCGATGGTTTTCAGCATGCTCAAAGAAACTTTGGGCAAAGACAAGTTCGACGAGTTGATGGCGAAGTTCCTCGAGCAGTTCAGAAACAAGAACGCGTCGATCGATGATTTTGAACGGCTCACATCGAAAGTCGCTGAGCGCAACATGCGCTACTTCTTCGCGCAATGGCTGGAAGGCACCGGCGTGCCAGAGTTCAGCGTCGATTATCAAATCATCCGGACCCGCAATGGTAAGTTCCGTACGCGCGGCACGGTTCGCCAGAATTTTGAAAATCTGAATATGCCTGTCGAATTACAACTTCGGTCGGAAGGTGGCGACGCGCAAACGAAGAAGTTGAATTTCAGCGGCAAGAGCGAGGACTTTGATTTTGAATCGAGCGGCCAGCCCATTGCTGCCGAGGTCGATCCGAACAACAAGATTCTGCGCATGTCTGACGATTTGAAAGTTTCAATCGTGGCGCGTCGCGGCATTGAGTTGTTCAAGGAAGGCCAATACTCCGAAGCGCAGCAGCAGATGGAATCGGCGCTCAAAATGGATCGCAACAACGCCTGGGTTTATTACAACCTCGGCCTGGTTTACTTCGAACAGAAGAATTGGCAATTGGCGCTCGACAATTTCCAGGCGGCGCTCGATTCCAGCAGCAGCAAGCCGGCTTGGATCGACGCGTGGGCGCACATCAAGCGCGGCAATGCATACGACGCTAAGGGCGACCGCAACAAGGCCGTGTTTGAATACAACAAGGCCCTGCAAACCGGCAGCAACTACGACAACGCACAATCTGTCGCAAAGAAATTTATCGAGACACCGTTCGATCCGAAGGCGACTGAAGCTGCGCAAGCAACACCTGGTCAATAGTCTTGCCTTGAGTACCCGCCCACGAGGAATCACGGAACGAGCCGGCAGAGCCGGCGGCAGAATTTAGCCCCGGGGTAAGCAGAGCGAAGCGATGTGCAGCCCTGGGTGGAGTGGTTGTTAGATTTTGTAAAAGCCCGCTTTAGCGGCGATAGAGCGATCGTTTCTGTCGCCCGCTAAAGCGGGCTCAATATTGTTTTCTTCGCGTTAACCCAGGGTTCCGCTCGCTTCGCTCGCTTCATCCTGGGCTAAATTATGCCGCCTGCTTCGCAGGCTCATCGAGTCTTTGACTCTTTCTTGCATTAGGGCAAACTTAGGTACTCGTCCTAATGAGAGTTGAATGCTCAAATTGACGCCGCAACAACTCAAACCCGAACAAGCAGCCGCGGCGCATACTCTCGACCGTCATTTATCCGTTTCTGCCGGACCAGGAGCCGGCAAAACGAAGGTGCTGGTCGAGCGTTATCTTCATATCCTCCGCACGCAGCAGGCTTCGGTAGACAACATCGTCGCGATCACGTTCACGAATCGCGCGGCAAACGAAATGCGCGAGCGAGTGCGCAACGAGATCGATTCGCTGTTGCGCGCGACCTCAGGTGCCGAGCGGCAGCGATGGCTGCGGCACAAACGCGCGCTGGAAGGAGCCGTCATCACGACAATTCACGGCTTCTGTTCGCGCGTCCTGCATGAGTTTCCAGTCGAAGCGAACATCGATCCGCAGTTTATGCTGCTCGATGAGCAACAATCGATGCTGATGCTCGAAGCTGTCGTCGATGAAGCTTTGAGCAATGCGATTCATCATGGCAACGACAAGATTGTAAAGTTGGCCCAGGGCATTGGCGGCCGCGGCACGCTGTCAGCTTTGCTGGCCGAACTGTACAGAAGATATCGCGGTGAGGGACTGGCGCTTTCTGAGATCAAACAGCAAGCCGCGATGATTCATGCGGCTGCGAATGATTATGCGGCCACGTTCGCCGAACTGGATGCGCGGATGAACGCGCTGCTTCAGTCTCGGCAGAGGACGCCGGCGTCGCAAAGCAAACAAAGCAACCTGCGGGCTGAATGGCCAAACCTTCGTGCGATCGTTGCCCAGCCTCCTTCCGAACAAACGATCGCCAAATACTGTCAAACCATCGAAGACTTTCGCGAAATTCGTCCGCAGAAAAACGTCATTCCGCTGATCGTCGGAATCGATGACCTGCTTTGGGGCGACGACACCAACGATCGATTGGCCGGAAGACTTCCGCGTCTGGGCTTTGATCTGCTGGCAAAAGACTATTCGCTCGCGGTTCTCAATATTATGCAGGACATCGAAAGGCGTCTGGATGAAGAAAAGCAACGGCTGTCCGTTCTCGATTTTGACGATCTGCAACTGCGCACTTTGAAACTACTCGATGAGCATCCGCAGTTGTTCGCGCGCATCTCCGAACGCTACCACTATTTTCTGGTCGACGAATTTCAGGACACGAACGGGCTTCAACGTGACCTGATGATGACGCTTGGGCTGCGGCGTGGCGCGAATCTTTTCGTCGTTGGGGATCGCAAA
>DASYPX010000009.1:0-19675 GCA_036006125.1 Pyrinomonadaceae bacterium
CTAAAACATCTCGGCCTCCTGATAATCGGCATGCTGATCGCCTTCACGGTGGTGATGACCATGGTGGCGTATACGGTTTTGGCCGAGCGCCGCGTGTTGGGTTTCATTCAGGGACGTCTGGGACCAAATCGCGTGGGGCCGGGCGGCTTTCTGCAACCGTTGGCAGATCTTCTCAAATTTATCTTCAAAGAAGACATCGTTCCGGACAAATCGACGCGCTTCGTTTATTTTCTGGCGCCCATCATTGTTACCACTACCGCCCTCATGACGATGGTCGTGTATCCGTTCGGGCCGGAAGTGAACCTGCCCGTCCTTGGCGCCGTGCGTCTGGTCATCGCGCGGTTCGATGTAGCGCTGCTGTACGTGCTCGGCGTTACGTCGGTAGGCGTCTACGGCATCGCGCTGGCTGGGTGGTCATCCAATAACAAATACAGTTTGATGGGTGGTCTGCGGGCATCTTCGCAGATGATTTCTTACGAACTGGCGCTCGGCCTGGGATTAATCGGTGTCGTGCTTCAATCCGGCACACTCGATCTTTACAGCATTGTCGAACAGCAAGCGGGACACCTCGGAATATCGGGCTGGAATTTGATTTGGGTGCAGCCGCTGGGTTTCATCATCTACTTGATTGCCGCAATCGCCGAAACAAATCGCGTCCCGTTCGATCTTCCCGAAGCGGAAACTGAACTTGTTGCCGGATTTCACACGGAATACAGCGCAATGAAATTCGCGCTTTTCTTCCTGGCCGAGTACGTCAACATGTTCACCGTTTCGATGCTCGCGACGACGCTATTTCTCGGTGGTTGGAACGGCCCATTTGTCCACCAACTCCCCTGGCTGGGCGTGTTTTATTTTCTCGGCAAAGTCATCTTCTTTTTGTTTTTCTACATCTGGCTGCGCGGCACGTTACCGCGCTTTCGTTTCGATCAATTGATGACCTTCGGGTGGAAATATCTTGTGCCCGCCGCAATCATCAACATCGTGTTGACGGCAACGTTGCAATGGCTCGGAGTGTTTGATTACCTCGCGCAGTTTCTGAAGACCCAGACAGGTTTTTGGGGTTAGTAGTTAATGACAGCAGCGCTGTTCATTTTGTTTGCGGGCTTAGCGATTGGCTGCGCCATCTCGATGGTCGTGCAGCGCAATCCGCTCTACAGCGCCATCTCGCTAATCGGGGTATTTATTGCGCTTGCCTGTTTATACGTGACGCTGGCCGCGCCATTCATAGCGGCCGTGCAGGTTATCGTCTACGCCGGCGCCATCATGGTGCTGGTCGTGTTCGTAATCATGCTGTTGAACGTCGAGGAGGAAGAGCGACGGCCGCTGCGGCTGCGTTCGTTGATTCCGATTGCGGTAATGCTGGCGGCTGTGCTTTTCGCAGAAGCCGCCTTTATCATTTTTTTCGTCCAGGCGAATCCAAAGACGCCGGCGCATACCGTTTCTGATATCGGCATGACGTCTTCGATAGGCGGCGGTTTATTCACAACATACCTGCTGCCTTTTGAAATCACTTCGATTCTTTTGTTGATGGCGATTGTGGGCGCGATCACGCTCGCGCGTACAGGAGGCTTGTTGTCACCACGAGCCGTCGTAGTTCCCGGCGCGCAGGTTTTTGCGCGTGAAATGCTCGATCGCGAGAAATACATCGATGATCTAACGCCGGTGGCAACACACTCAACTGAGGAAGCGGAAAAGTTGCTCGGCTTGGAGCACAAAGACCAAAGTCCAAAGACCTAAGTACGGTTTTATGGTTCCACAACTTTCATGGTATCTCGCCCTCTCGGCCGTGCTATTCACCATCGGTGTGGTCGGGGTCATGATTAAGCGCAACGTCATTTCGATGTTTATGTGCATCGAGCTGATGCTTAATGCCGTGAACCTGACGTTCGTAGCGTTTTCGAGTTTCTTCCGCGACCTGTCAGGACAGTTGTTCGTCTTCATCGTGATGACGGTGGCGGCTGCTGAAGCCGCGGTGGGATTGGGCATCATCATCGCCGTCTTTCGCAATCGTGAATCGTTGGATGTGGATGATGCCAGCAGTCTTCGACTGTGAACTTTGTGCTTAGTCCTTTGTGCTTTGATGTCTGACGCGAGTTGAGCAGCCAGATCAAAGTACAAAGCACTAAGCACTAAGTACCAACTAAAGTACAAAGAACGAAGACACTCGACCTAATTGTGAATACTCATCTGCTGAGTCTGATCATCTTTGCTCCGCTGGCGGGCGCGGCCATCAACTGGCTCGTTGGCCGGCGTCTGCGCAATGAACGCCTGATCGGTATCGTCGCTTGCGCCGCGGTCGGAGTGTCAACACTCATCGCGTTCTATCTCGCGTTCAAATCTGATGGCGCGCTGCGATCGACACAGCCGATCATGGACCACCTTTGGACTTGGATTCAGGTCGGCAGGTTTCGCGCGGACTTCGCGCTCGCCATGGATCGACTGAGCGGCATCTATGCGCTCTTCGTTACCTTCGTCGGTTTCCTGATTCATGTCTTCGCGACGGGGTACATGCACGGCGATCGCGGCTACTATCGTTTCTTCGCTTACCTGAACCTGTTCATGTTCGCGATGTTGACGTTGGTGCTCGCGGACAATTTCCTTTTGATGTTTGTTGGCTGGGAAGGAGTCGGCCTCTGTTCTTACCTGCTGATTGGTTTCTATCTCGACAAAGATGAAGCAGCGCCCGCGGCAAAGAAAGCATTTATCGCCAACCGTGTCGGCGATTGGGGATTTGTCCTCGGATTGATGCTCGTATTTTTCATGACGGGTTCGATCAGTTTCTTCGATAAGCCGGCCTACGGCGTTTCGAGTGCTTTGACTGCGATTGGTAGTCTGCCAATCGATTCATTCACCTGGCATGCGATCTTTGCCGGCGGCGTCACGTCCATCGCGGTCCTGTTATTCATCGGCGCCACCGGAAAGAGCGCCCAGATTCCACTATTTGTCTGGTTGCCGGATGCGATGGCCGGTCCGACTCCGGTCTCCGCTTTGATTCACGCCGCCACCATGGTCACGGCGGGCGTCTACATGGTGGTGCGCTGCAACACGATTTTCACGCACGCGCCTACGGCCATGTTCATTGTCGCAATCATCGGCGCAGCCACAGCTCTGTTTGCCGCAACGATTGGCATCGCGCAAAACGACATCAAGAAGGTGCTCGCGTACTCGACGATTTCGCAGCTCGGCTACATGTTTCTGGCGTGTGGAGTAGGCGCATTCGTCGCGGCGATCTTTCATGTGATGACGCACGCTTTCTTCAAAGCGCAGTTGTTTCTGGGTTCGGGCTCAGTCATTCACGGTATGCATCACGAACAGGACATGCGGCACATGGGTGGTTTGCGCAAGTACATGCCAATCACGTGGCTGACGATGTGCGCCGGTTGGCTGGCGATCTGCGGCGTGCCCATCTTCGCCGGTTTCTTTTCGAAAGACGAAATTCTCTGGAAGACCTGGAGCGCGAGTTCATTCGTCCCGGCGGGCTTCAACAAAGCCCTGTGGTTCGTCGGCGCGGTCACCGCCCTGCTCACCGCTGTCTACATGACGCGCTTGATGGTGATGACGTTCTGGAGCAACGAACGCTTCGGTGCCGATCATTCCACGGATCATCATCAGGCTGAACACGGGGGACACAGCGCTGAAGGCGCGCACGCACCACACCCGCATACGCCGCATGAATCGCCGCTGTCGATGACAATTCCGCTGATTGTCCTGGCGATTCTTTCCACAATCGGCGGACTGGTCGGAGTTCCCTATGCGCTAAGTTCGTTGGCGGGCGGTCATCCCGAAAATTACTTCGAGCGCACGCTCGAGCCGGTCGTCAGTCATGCGCATGAAGCAACCACCCCTGGCGAAGCGACTGCAGAAGTTCATTGGCAGACGCCTCCGCCTCAGGAGATCGACGGGAAGCCCGCCTTCGGGCCTGCGCGTGAAACAGGCGGCGCTGAACATGCCGCAAGCGCGGCTGAGTTGAATGAAGAACGCCTATTCACATTGATTTCGGTGGGCGTGGCTCTTGTAGGAATCGGCATTGGCTGGTGGATGTTCCAGCGCCAGCCGCTGCGACAGATGCCGCGGTTGCTCGAAAACAAGTACTACGTTGACGAAGGCTACGACGCGGCGATTATCAACCCAATTAATGTGACATCGCGCGAAGGCCTCTGGAAGATTTTCGACGTCGGGGTAATCGACGGCTTTCTGCACACGCTGGGACGAACGATTGTCGATCTCGGCCGCACGTTCCGTTACATGCAGATTGGGTTGGTGCGCGGTTACGCGGCGATCATTTTGGCGGGCGCGCTGATCATCATCGGCTATTTCGCATACCAGGGCGCGCAGTTATTGATGAGATAGGTACAGAACCGCTCGCGGTAGCGAGCGGGTAAAGAGAGCAGACCCGCTTGCTACCGCAAGCGGTTTCGTAACACATGCAGTCACACTTGCTCACAATTCTGATTCTCTTGCCGGTCATCGGCGCGGCGACGGCGCTTGTCTACAACTTCACGCCCGGCGCGCGCGAATCCCATCACCGCTGGATTGCGCTCGGATTTACCACCGTCGCGTTCGTCGTTTCCTTGTTTCTGCTGAAAGGCGCTGGTGGCAACCTCTCCGCATTTGGTTTCGAAGAGAACTATTCGTGGGTTGGCTCAATTGGCGCGCGTTATCACGTGGGTGTGGACGGTATTAGTCTGTGGCTGGTAATTCTCACAACGCTCTTGATGCCCATTGCGATCCTTTCAAGTTGGACGGCGATCACAAAGCGGCAATCAACCTATTACGTGCTGATGTTGTTGCTCGAGTCGGCGATGATCGGCGTTTTCGTCTCGCTCGACTTGCTGTTGTTCTACTTGTTCTTCGAAGCCTCGCTTGTGCCGATGTTCTTCTTGATCGGCGTCTGGGGTGGCGAACGTCGCATCTACGCCGCCGTCAAGTTCTTTATTTACACGGCGGTCGGATCGCTTCTGATGCTGGTCGGCATCATCGCGCTCTATTTCATTCATCAGCGCGCTACGGGCATCGGCACGTTTGACTACGCCGTGCTGCTCGAGACTCTACGCAACAGCGGCGGCTTAATTTCGCCGCGCACAGAGTTCTGGCTGTTCCTCGCCTTTGCCCTGGCGTTTTGCATCAAGGTGCCGCTTTGGCCGCTGCACACGTGGTTGCCTGACGCACACACGGAAGCACCCACGGCCGGGTCAGTGATTCTTGCCGGCGTGCTCTTGAAAATGGGTACGTACGGGCTTTTGCGATTCAACTTCGGTCTATTTCCCAGTGCGTCCCGACAGTTCGCGCCGGTGATGATTACGCTTGCAGTCATCGGAATCATTTATGGCGCGCTCGTCGCAATGGTCCAGCCGGATGTGAAGCGGCTCGTCGCCTATTCGTCAGTGAGCCACATGGGATTTATCGTCCTCGGTTTGTTTTCGTTTACTGAACAGGGCATGCAGGGAGCGCTCTATCAGATGCTGAACCACGGCGTGTCGACGGGCGCGCTGTTTCTGTTCGTGGGCATGATTTACGAGCGGCGACACACGCGCATGATTTCAGATTTCGGCGGACTCGCGCGGCCGATGCCATGGTTCTCGACATTGTTCGTGATCGCCTCGCTCTCTTCGATTGGGTTGCCGTTCTTGAATGGATTCGTCGGCGAGTTTTTGATCATGCTCGGGGCGTGGACTTCAGCCGCCGTGCAGCACGCATGGATTGTCACGATGCTTGCGGGCACAGGAGTAATTTGGGCGGCGGTTTACATGCTCTGGATGCTTCAGCGCGTCGTCTTTGGCACAAAGACCAGCGAAGTCAACGCGACGCTCTCTGATTTGAATTGGCGCGAAGCCGCGTTGGTTCTACCGCTTCTCTTTTTAATGTTCTTCATGGGTGTTTATCCGTCGCCGTTTTTGAATCGCTCGCGTGACGCCATCGAAGCCACACGTGAAAGGATCGCGTCTCCGCAGAGCACGCCGGCCGAAATGGCGCACAAGTAATTCGGAATCAATGCTTAGCTGTACTTCAAAATGGGTAATGAGGCTGGTCGCTCTTGTTGCGTTCGTGTTCAGTTCTGTTGTTCAAGCTCAGGACTCCACGCCGCGCAAACCAACCTTCAAATTGCAGGCGCTTGACGGTCGCGTAACCGACTTGGCCAACGAAAAGGGGAACGTCGTGTTGGTCAGCTTTGGCGCGACGTGGTGCGCGCCGTGTAGCACCGAGCTGCACGTGCTTAATGAAGTCGTGGCTGAATACAAGGAAAAGCCGGTGAAATTCTTCTGGGTCAACGTGGAAACGCCCGAGCAAATCACGAATGCCGCGCTGAAACGATACGCAAAGCAAAGAAGCTTGAGCTTCCCCGTGCTTCGCGATTCGAGCCAGGCCGTGTTTTCGCAGTTCTCGCCGCGTGTCCGTTTGCCGATGATCATTGTCCTCAACAAGGACGGCGACGTTGACGGCGCGGCACAGTTCGGCATGCGCTCGCCGCCAGACGCGTACAAGACCGACATTCGCGCGCGGCTCGATAAGTTGCTGGCACCTCCCTCTCCCGTTGTGAGAGGGACTGAGGGTGAGGGCGCGAAACATAGTGCGCCGTAAATCCCTTCCCCCAACCCTCTCCCAGAGGGAGAGGAAGTAAGAATATGTTTCTTTTTCAAGTCGCAAATCCGGACGTCAATCTGCCGCTCATTGCGCCTGAGCTAATCGTCAGCGTCGCCGGTGTGATTGTCATGCTGGTCGACGCGTTCACGCATCGGCGGCAGCGCAACATCACAGCTACGCTGTCGATCCTCGCGATTCTTGGCGCCGGGGTGGCGTCGATCTGGCTCTGGATGCAGTGGCCGGCGACGAGCGCGTTCAACGGAATGATTGTCCTGGACGAGCTGCGTCTGAGCTTCACAGTTGTTTTTCTGATTGTCGCGATTCTCACGATCCTTATCGCCACGATTTGGCTCGACGTCGAAGACCTGCCCGCTGGTGAGTTTCATTCGCTGCTTCTCTTTGCCACGAGCGGCATGATGCTGATGGCCTCAGCCGGCGATCTCGTCATCGTTTTTCTTGGACTCGAAATTCTGTCGATTGCAACTTACGTATTGGCGGGTTTCCGCCGCTCTGATAGGCGCTCAAATGAATCATCTTTGAAGTATTTCATTCTGGGATCGTTCGCGTCTGCGTTTCTTCTCTACGGCATTGCTTTGATTTACGGCGCGACCGCCACCGGGCCCGATCAACCCGGCACGACCAATATCGCTTTAATCGCCGCGCGCGCGAATCAGTCTCTCTACCCACCGCTCTTGTTCGCCGGCATGGCGATGCTTCTGGTCGGTTTTGGTTTCAAGATCGCCACGGCGCCGTTTCACGTCTGGACACCCGACGTTTACGAAGGCGCACCGACGCCGGTCACGGCATTCATGGCTGCCGGACCCAAGGCGGCAGGCTTCGCCGCTTTCATGCGCGTCTTCCTGTTCGGCTTTCCGGTTGTCGCGGCTGTGGCTTCGACGGCCGGGTACGCACACGCAACGTGGGTTGGCGCACTCGCAATCATGGCGGCGCTGACGATGTCGATCGGAAACGTTGTGGCCATCGTGCAGAACAACGTGAAACGAATGCTCGCGTATTCATCGATTGCACACGCCGGTTACGCGCTGGTCGGATTTGTTGCCGCCGGAGCCGCTCCCGATGCCGCCCAGAGGGGTGCAGCGCTCACGGCGGTGGCGTTCTACCTGCTTACCTATGCAGTCATGAACATGGGCGCGTTCGCCATCATCACCGTCATCGCCCGCAAAGGCGATCAGCGAAACAATGTGGACGACTACAACGGGATCGGCTTCAAGTCGCCGGTGCTTGCATTCTCGCTTTCAGTTTTTCTTTTGAGTCTGCTCGGCATGCCGTTGACGGCGGGCTTCATGGGCAAGATTATGGTATTCAGCGCCGCCGTGAATCAGGGTTATGTCTGGTTGGTCGTAATTGGCGTCTTGAACACGGCGGTTTCGGCTTACTACTACCTGCGTCTGATTGTGGTGATGTTCTTCCGCGAGCCAAGCGGCGCGTGGGAAGCGCCGCGTATTCCAGCCGCCGTGGCCGTCGCGTTGATACTAACGATCCTGGGTGTCTTCTATCTCGGACTCTTTCCCGGTCGCGTGATCAGCATCTTTAGTCCCAAACCCTCAATGTCTGTCTCAGTTCGCTAACATGCCGCAGTCAGCGAACGATCTCGCGTCAGCAATCGAAACCAAAATGGGGGACTCGTGGCTGCCGCGAATCTATCGCGACCGAATTCTGAGAATGCGCACGCGCGCGTACGAGTTCCCTGCTCTGCCAAAGCGTCCGGCGCCACGGATTCATCACACGCTGCTTGGCATTGAATTGAAAGTAGGGCGCCGGCGGATGCTTTGTCCTGACCTGGCGACCGCGCGATATCTCGCCGTGTTCGCCCGCGCCGGTTGTCAGGCCGTCGCAATTCCTTACGACATTACGAAGATTTCTCAAATCGCCGACGAGCTGGAAAGCTCCTGGCATCGCATGTTTCTGCTGCTCGATGACGTCACACGAGACGAAAGCCTGCGGGCGCGGACTCGACGGCGGCTCGTAAATCACCTCCGGGAAGAGATCGAATCAACCGGCGCGGGCCCGCGCGTTCCCGAATTCGCGCGAAGTACAAAACAGCGGCGCTGATGTTATAATTTCGCTGCGCACAAATTCATGGAGCCAAACGCACAGGAAACCCACACCGAGCATCCAACCGCAGAAACGGTCGAAGCGCTGCCTTTCCCTTTCAATCAGCAAACGTTCTGTCGTTACGAATCGATTGAAAAAACGATCGATGCCGCGCGGGTGCTGATCGTCGACAATCTGCTGCGCGACGCTGACGACCTGTCCCAGGTCGCCCGCCGCGAATGGGGCAAAGAGGTCAACACTGAATTGAAACGCGAACGTGAGATCGCGTCACTCGCGTTGAGAAACATTGTGACCAACATCGAGCGTTTGGTAAAAGAGCCAACGACGAAAATTGGCCACCTGAGCGAAATCGCCGCGGCGGCGGAAGAGTTCAAGCCTGACGCGGTCGTGCTCAGCGGCACGCTCAGAGATTTCGACTACTACCGCCCAGACATTCTTGACAACTTTACTTCGTTCATCAAAAAGACACGCATTCCGGTGTTGGGGATCTGTGGCGGTCATCAACTGATTGGCCTGAGTTTCGGCGCACGCGTTTTGACGCTCGATCAGCAGGAGCAGGAAGAGCGTCGCACAGATCGTGTTGTTGAATATCAGTACCGGTTTGTGCGCATCGTCGAACCCGACGATCCAATCTTCCGTGGCATCGACAATCCGGAATCGCGCCGCTGGCATGATTACACCCGCGACGGCCGCGTACTCCGCGTCTGGCAAAACCACGGTCTGCAACTAGATCGCGTTCCGGAAGGATTCACACTGCTTGCCACTTCATATCTTTGCCGCAATCAGATGATGGCAAAATGTTCGGACGATCAGATGATTTACTCCGTGCAGTTCCATCTGGAGAAATCTTTCGAAGACTGGCACAAGAACCCGACGCGTTGGGAGCATCCGAATGAATCGCGCGATGGGCGGATTCTGTTCGAGAATTTCCTGCGACTGGCGTTGCAATCCTCAGCCAATTAACGTTCGCCGTGCTCACCGCACCAGCGTCGCCTGTTCCGATTTCACCAGCCACCTTCCATCTCTTTTCACGAACGTATCAGTAATCCGCGCGCTGAAAGTGCGGCCATCCTTGAGTGTCTGATGTTGGGTGTAATTCAGAACAGCGGAATTAGCGTCGCTGCTTACCAGTTGGCCATCGGTGATTTTCCATGATTTGGTCAGTTTGTCCGGCTTGGTTGAAGCCAATAGTTCATTCTTGTTTTGGGTCACGCCATCGGCAGTGGTGCCGCTGTAGTCATCGGCAACATACGCCGCTAAGGTCGAAATGTCGCCCGCATAGCTCGCGGTGGTGATGATGTACTCCAGTTTCATCAATTCAACCGTTAGTTCCGCACGAGCTTGCTGGGGATCGCTTTTTGGTAACTCATTCTGCGCCTCAGCCGGCTTTGTGTCGCCGGCGTTCGAGGTATTGCCTCGCTTTGATTTGTCGGTAAGATTGCAAAGCGAGAGCGCGGCGATCAGTGTCACTAAACCGAGAGCTGATTTCATCTGGATTACTGGTCCCTTCGGAGTTTATCGATCTAGCTTGTACGTCATGGATTGATCACTGTCAATCAACCGTTTCACAATTGATGGGTGGCCGATGTCGCAAAGTTTTTCGAACTCCGTAACCAGGCTGACCCGCGAAAAGCTCGCCGCGGCCGCTGCCGAACTCGCTGTACGCGATCGGCATCTTGGTTCAATTTACAAAGTTCATGGCGTCCCACCGATGTGGGGACGACGATCTGGGTTCAAGACACTGCTACGGATCGTGCTGGAGCAACAGGTTTCACTTGTCTCTGCGCGTTCAATGTTCGCGCGACTGAATTCAAACATACAGCCGTTCACTCCCGAAGCTTTTATCGGCGCCGGTGAAGCACGGCTGCGGTCGCTCGGCGTAACACGGCAGAAGTCTCATTACTGCGTTCAAGTCGCACACGCCTTCACGAACGGTAACTTACGGAAAGTCGGCACCATGAGCGACGAGGAAGCGCACTCAACGCTTCTGCGAATCAAAGGCGTTGGCCCTTGGACGGCAAATATTTATCTGCTGATGGCTTTGAAACGACCGGACATTTGGCCCGATGGTGATGTCGCTTTGGCCAGCGCAGTTGGCAAGATTCGCCAGATGGAAACGCGGCCTTCGTTCATTGAACTGGCAAAGATCGCTCAGGATTGGCGTCCCTATCGCTCGGTGGCGGCGCGCATGTTGTGGCAGTTCTATCTAGCGCAACGGAAAGCTATGTGAGCGGCTTTAGGACGACGATTACTTCGCGATCACCGATGGCGCCATGGCAGGTTGTCCCACACTTAGTCCGGTCGCTTTCGGAACATTCTCTACCGTCAGTTCCATCAAACGATCCACGACCGCTTTCAAGTCGTTGGTTTCGCGAAAGACCCGCAGTTGCTCGTCGGCTGAGGTGCCGCGCTCGAGGATAGTATGGACGTGCTCGACTTCCTTGCGCGAGCCGAGATCGTCGATAACGTCATCGACAAAATCCAAAAGCTCACGAATCAGGTCGCGCGTAGGAACCTCTTTCTGCTTGCCGAAATCGATCATCTTGCCTTCGAGGCCGTACCGCACCGCACGCCACTTGTTCTCTTGAATCAACATGCGGCGATACAGCCGGAAGCCGAGATTCTTGTCGATCAGTTTGTAAAGCTTCGCCACGATCGCCTGAAACAAAGCGGCGATGGCGATGGTGTCGTCCACGCGCGTGGGAATGTCGCAGATACGAAACTCCAGCGTCGGGAAAAACGGGTGCGGACGGCAGTCCCACCAAATCTTTTTGCCGTCGTTGATGCATCCAGTTTTGATCAGGAGGTCCACGTAGCGCTCGAATCCGGGGTATGAATCGAAGTGGTCGGGGATGTCGGTGCGCGGAAACTGTTTGAAAATTTCCGACCGATAGCTCTTCAGGCCGGTGTTGTGACCCATCCAAAACGGCGAAGAAGTTGAAAGGGCCAGCACATGCGGCAGGAAATACCGGGACGCGTTCATGATGTGAATCTGCCGCTCGCGATCAGCGATGCCGACGTGCACGTGCACGCCGAAGATCAGAAGTGAGCGAGCGACTGTTTGCAGCTCCTGCACCAGCAACTCGTAACGATCGTCGTCGAATATTTTTTGGTCCTGCCAACGCGAAATCGGATGCGTCGAAGCCGCAACGATCTTAAGGTCATTCTTCGCGGCCAGTGACGAAATAATACTACGTAACTTGGTGATGTCGGCGCGCGCTTCCTGGATGTTCTTGCAGACGCCAGTGCCGACTTCGATTTGCGATTGGATCATCTCGGGCTTGATCTGTTCGCCGAGCAGCATGCGGCCTTCGTCGAGAATCTCGGATACGTGCGAACGCAGCTCGCGCGTGACCGGATCCACGATCTGAAACTCTTCTTCGATGCCGAGTGTGAATTGATCGAACATAAGACTCCAGCAGGCAAGCCCGCTTCTAAACAACTAGTCCACCCATTGCTTCATTATGCGCCATTCCGGCCGATACTTTCGCCAACGTTCCCAGTACAGGTGCTGCACCGCTGTCTTTACCGAACCCCATCCGCCGTATAGATCCAGGTGCACATGCCACTCACGCTCACCGTTCGGCGGATCGATGTAAAGAAAATGGAGCGACGCGTGCTTGCGCGCTTTCTCGAGGAAACCACCACTGTTGTCGTGGTGGCGCGCAAACCAGCGGGTGAACTCGCGCCGCCCATCAAGCTCGGAAGCCAAATCGCCGGCGGGACTGAAATACATCCCAACGCCGCCAACGCCGTAGACGTTCACAATTCTGCCTATGTATTGCCAAAGATCCGATTGGATCAATCTCAGCGAAATTAGCTTCAGCGCTTCGTGCTTGTCGGTAGTCAGCGCATTGTACGCTTCCTCGTCGCCCTCATGGCCATAGATTCCGCTGAGCTTACCTCCGTAATGATGTCGCTCCTGCTCGCTCAGTTCGGCCCATGTCGATGCGCCCGCCTGCATTCACGCCTGCGGCAACTCCTGCTCCAAAGACTTGCGAGCTTGATCCGACAAATCGCGAAATTTAACACCCACGCCTTTGCCCGGATTCGTGTAGACGACCTCGCCCTTCACGACCAGGTGATCATCGGCGAGCGGAATTCGCAAAGCTAACATCGCGCCGACGGGAATCTCGGTACGCGTCGACATATAGAGTCCCCCCAGACTGATGTCCTCACTGCTGGCGACGCCGGTCGACTCGCCGCCATCGAAATGGACATCTACGATCAGTCGCGAGCGATCGTGCTGCCGGCGGTCGTCACTGGAAAACGGCTCTACTTGTTCGTCATCAGTCATGAGTACGGTCGCTGGTGCGAAGAGTGGCCTAGTAAATATCGCTGGTGAACTTTCGGGAACGACTGATGATACTCGATCCTGCAAGATTAAAGAAGATTAATGATTGCGATTAGAATCCGTTGAATTCACCGCAGATTGACACTAAAAACGCGCGCACGATACTATCCGATCTCGCAATCCAGCTCCCGAAATTCTGCATTCGAGCTTCGACTATGGGCTTTGCAACAACGGCAATTCACGCCGGACAAGAACCGGACTCGGCCACCGGCGCAGTAACGGTTCCGATCTATCAAACATCGACTTACGCTCAGGAAGGCCTCGGGAAACACAAGGGGTTTGAATACGCACGAACTTCAAATCCTACGCGCCTCGCGCTCGAGCGCAATATCGCGGCACTTGAAGGCGCGCAATTCGGCTATGCGTTTGCATCCGGCATGGCGGCCATTGACGCAACGCTGCGACTCATCAAGGCCAACGAACACGTTATTGTTTCCGACAACACCTACGGCGGCACCTTCCGACTATTCAATCGAATCCTGTCGAACTACTGCATCGAGTTCGATTTTGTCGACACATCAGACGTCAACAACGTCGAAGCGGCGCTTAAGGACAACACGCGCATGGTCTTCGTCGAGACGCCAACGAACCCGGTGATGATGGTCACGGATTTGAAGGCTGTCTCAGATCTGGCTCACGCCCACGGCGCGCGGGTTGTTTGCGATAACACATTCATGTCGCCTTACTTGCAGCGGCCTATGGAGTTCGGCGTGGACATCGTCGTGCATTCGACCACGAAATTTCTGAATGGTCACTCGGACGGCGTCGGCGGTGCGGTTGTGCTGAATAACGAAGACGACGCCGCATGGATTGCGTTCGTTCAAAACGGCGCGGGCGCGATCCTCTCGCCGTTTGATTCGTGGCTGGTCCTGCGTGGCACTAAGACGCTTGCGCTTCGCATGGAGCAGCACGATAAGTCCGGACGAGCGGTGGCGGCATTTCTCGAAGACCATCCGAAGGTGCAGAAGATCTACTATCCGGGATCGAAGTCGCACAAGCAG
Source organism: Pyrinomonadaceae bacterium (assembly GCA_036006125.1). Classification (GTDB taxonomy): domain Bacteria; phylum Acidobacteriota; class Blastocatellia; order Pyrinomonadales; family Pyrinomonadaceae; genus UBA11740. Next base: position 14,014 of record DASYPX010000009.1, read on the forward strand.
CACGAACTTGCCACGCGCCAACAGAAAGGTTTTGGCAGCATGGTCTCGTTCGATGTCGGGTCGTTTGCGGCCGCACAAAAAGTGCTCGAATCGACAAAGCTCTGCACGCTGGCGGAGAGTTTAGGCGGTGTCGAAACCCTGGTTTGTCATCCGGCGACGATGACGCATGCGTCGGTCACACCGGAAGCGCGCCAGCGACTCGGTATCACTGATGGATTGGTGCGAATCTCAGTCGGTATCGAAGACACTGAGGACATTATTGCCGACCTCGATCAGGCACTCGCCGCAATTTAGCGCGCTGCTTGCCGTCTGATTATCTGGTGTTCTGCCGTGATTGTGAGTGACAAGACAACGAGACCAATATAAAATCCTGACGAACTATCGGCTTCATATTTCGTCCTAACGCTCCTCAAATGCTCGTCGAGCTACACGCAAAATCCGATGTTGGCCGCGTCCGTCGTGGCAACGAAGACAACTTCCTCCTGCTCGATTTAGCTACTCAAAAAGCGTGGACCGGCTCTGACGGCAGCGAGAATCCCGAAGAGATGAGGCGGTTGGAAATTGGCGACGAAGGACTGGTGCTCGTCGTTTCGGACGGCATGGGCGGCGCGCTGGCCGGTGACGTTGCCAGTCGCATGGCCATCGACTCTGTGCGCGAAGTCATGATCGGTGACAACGGCCAGGGTTGCGATCCTGAGGCTTCGCTGGTTGATTGCCTCAAGCACGCGACGCTGCAAGCCAACCGCGCGATTCACTTCAAAAGTTTGGAAGATAGTCGGTGCAGCGGCATGGGCGCGACGCTGACCGGAGCGGCGATCAGGCATGACAAGCTTGATTTGGTGCAAGTTGGAGACAGTCGCGCGTACGTCATGCGCGGCGCACAAATCCGGCTGGCCACCAAGGATCAGTCGCTGGTGCAGCAGCTTGTCGACGTGGGCCAGATCAGCGAAGAAGAAGCCGAGACGCACATGTTTCGGAACGTGATCTTGCAGGCGCTCGGTGCCCAGACGGAGCTCACACCGGCAACCGGGCGCATTCAGCTTCGACAGGGCGATATGCTCCTGCTTTGCAGCGACGGGTTATCAGGTAAGCTTCGGAATGAAGAGATTCGCCAGATCGTCGCCGAATCAAATGAAGATCTAGGCGCCACCTGTGCGGCCCTGGTGGCCGCCGCGAACGATCGCGGCGGTGAAGACAACATCACTGTCGTGCTTGCGAGATTCTCTGGCGACGAATTAGAGGATGGCGCGGCCGATAGAATTACCGTTGAGTTACCGGCGGGAGAAGATGATCGAACGTTAGACGAAACCGAAGTTGACTCCCAGCATCAAACACCGAGCCTTTAGCCCCACTTTCAGGAATCCAATTCTTTAGCGCGCCAATCCGGCACCTGGCCCACGCGCCGAACGTAAATCGACGCGCCCTGGACACGCTCGACTTGCACACGGTCGCCGGCTTCCAGCGGCTCTTCGCCATCCGCCGGATAGGCAGTCCAGGTCGAGCCGAAAAGCTTAACGGCGCCTTCGTGCAGCGCGCCCTGGCTTGACGTAACCACAGTTCCTACCTTCCCCGGCAAAGCATCCGCACCGGTTTTCAAATCGCCCCCGGATTTTTCGCGTGAGAAGTAGTTAACGAAGATTGTGCGCGAGGCTGCGGTCAACCCGATCGAGACTACGGCAAAAATCAGAAACTGAAGCGGAATGCTCGTGACACCCGCAAGATTAGCCAGCGCTGCCGCCAGCGCGCCGATGCCAAACCAAAGCAGCACGAAGCCGGTCGTGAAGATCTCAGCAACGATCAAAATCGCGCCGAGAATCGTCCAGAAAATCCAGAGGTAACTTTCCATTTCCAGGTCAGACTATGTTTCCATGTGGAGAGAGGATCATTTTCCATTTGTCATTTCTCATTTTTCATCTGCTCGAAGATGCCCCACTCCCGGATGGCAATGGCAAATGATAAATGGTAAATGACAAATGGAAAACGATCTTTTCTACTTCCAAAGATTCTTCATGACAAACCAGATGTTCGCAGGCCGCTCGGCCAGGCGTCGCATGAAGTACGGATACCAGTGTTTTCCGTATGGCACATAGACGCGCATATTATATCCATCGCGAGCAAGTTGTTCCTGCAAATCTCGACGGATGCCATAGAGCATCTGAAACTCAAACGCCTCCTTCCCGATGCCTTCCTTCTCCGCGAAATCGATCGTCGCGTCGATCATTGTTGGATCGTGCGTGGCGATGCCGTGGTACGTGCCGCTGGCCAGCAAAAGCTTCATCACGCGCACGTAGTTGTTGTCGACATCTTTTTTCTCCGGATAAGCAACGGCGGCGGGCTCGTCGTAAGCTCCCTTGCACAAACGAATGCGCGCCGGAATCTTCAGCAGGTCGCGCGCGTCTGCTTCCGTTCGATAGAGATACGACTGCACGACGATACCGACATCGTTCAGTCCGAACTCACTGCGCAGCCGCTTAAAGATGTCGATCGTGACCTGCGTAACGGCTGATCCCTCCATGTCAACACGCACGAAGTTGCCGCGCTGATGCGCGTCGTCGACGACCTTGCGAGCATTTCGATAGGTAAGCTCTGGATCGATTTCAAGACCGAACTGCGTGAGCTTAATTGAGATGTTTGAATTGATTCCTGATTCGTCAATCTTCTTGAGAATGTTGCGGTATTCAGTGACTTCGCCTTCCGTCTCAGTCTCGTGACCGACCGATTCATTCAGGTGATCGAACGAAGCAGAGCAGCCCCGCGCATTTAGTTCTTTGATCGCGGCAATTGCTTCATCGATCGTTTCGCCGGCGATGAAACGCGCGGTGATCTTTCGGAAGGTACGGAAACGGGCGGCGACGTCTTTGAGTTTTTCCTGACGTGCGAGGTAGAGCAGCGCGGTTCGGCTAAGCATTGTTCAGTGGTATGCGTGTGTTATTCTTGACTTAACCGCAGGTTAACAAAACGAAACTTACCGGGTTCTTGATGCGCTGGAGACTTGTTGCCATAGCGTCCTTTGTGAGCGGCCTTTTCGGCTTCATCCTTTGGGAGATTGTCATTGCTGTTTGGATTGCCCGAATGTCGCGTCCCGTCGTCACCGGCAACAGCCTCCTGTTATTAACGGGTTTCGTTCCGCTCTTAGCGGCGGCAATCGCCGGTTTCTTTGTCTATCGTCATACTTCTCGTCGACGAAAACTGCAGGCGCTGCTGAGCATTGTGATGACTCTGGTTATCACCGCAGGCAGTTATCTTCTCGGATCACGCCTGCTTCCGCACCAACTGAGTGTTGTCCGCGAATGCAAAGCCCCGTGTGTTTAACTCGACTGCGAGTCCGCTGCGGTGGTCTGCGCGCCCAATCCAATTCTCCCCTGCACCGGCTTCAATGAATCGATCACAAACTGGATGTGTTCCTCGAGCGTAACTCCCAGTTCTTCGACGCCCTGGTGAATGTCATCGCGATTAACTGAGCGTGCGAAGGCTTTGTCCTTCAATTTCTTCTTCACCGACTTCACTTCAAGATCATCGAGGCTGCGCGAAGGACGCACGAGCGCGCAAGCTACGAGAAATCCGCACAACTCATCAGTGGCAAACAGCGCTTTGGCCATCTGCGTATCGCGCGGCACGCCGGTGTACGTGGCGTGTCCAAGAATTGCTTTGATGATTCGATCGGAATAGCCGCGACCGCACAAGATGTTTGAGCCAGTGAATGGATGCTGATCGGCCGACGGAAACATCTCGTAGTCAAAGTCATGCAGCAATCCCACCAGCCCCCACTCATCGACGTCTGCGTCTGAGCCGCCATAACGCGGCGCGCAGGCACGCATCGCGGTTTCAACCGCCAGCGCATGCTTGCGGAGGCTGTCGCCCTTGGTGTACTCGCAGAGCAACTCCCAGGCTTCTTCACGATTTGGCATGCATTAGATTTGAAATTCGAAACGCAAAACTATCACGCGGGCATGATCGCGAACAAGTGAGGCTTAGTGTCCCTTTTGGAATTCTCGGCGCACCTCTGCATACCTCGGCTTCCTCTGCGGTAAAAGTCTTTCAGTTTGTTATTAACCGCAGAGCGCGCTGAGGTCTTCGCAGAGGGACGCAGAGAAAAGCTGAGACTACGGCACTACCTTACGATGCCGTCGAGAGCAAGACGCCGACACCAGTCTTCACGGTGTGGTGATGAATCTGCTCGAGCGCGCGCAACGCCAGCGCCAGCGCTCGCTTACCATCTTCACCTGACACAAGCGGTCGCGAACGATTTGCCGCGGCTTTCAGAAATGACTCGATTTCCGCCCGCAACGGCTCGACCTTGTGTATTTCGAGAACTTGAGTCCGTACACCCGGCCACGCGCCGCCGGATGAAGGCGCTAGACTGCTAATCGAAGCGTGATTAGTCACGTAATCGACCGTCACATAGTCTCGGGGCTGAAAGAAACGCATCTTCCGAATCTTCTCCGTGCCCACGCGCGAAGCGGTGATATTCGCCACCGCACCAGTCGCAAACTCGAGCCGCGCGTTGGCCGCATCGACTTTCTCGGTAAGAATTGGGATGCCAACAGCGTGCAGTTCCGTCACCTCAACATCTTCACCGACCAACGACTGCACGATATCGAGATCGTGAATCATCAAATCGAGCACGACGTCGATGTCCAGCGACCGCGCCGTGAATTGTCCGACGCGATGTATCTCGAAATAAACCGGATTGCGAACGTGTGGGCGCAAGGCCACGAGCGCGGGATTGAAGCGCTCGGCGTGGCCAACCTGGAGAATCGCATTGCTCTTCTTCGCCGCGGCGATCATTTGATCAGCCTCGTCGAGAGTGCGCGCGATGGGCTTTTCAACCAGCACATGCACGCCGGCGTCAAGCAAACCACAGGCAATGGCGCAATGAGATTCGGTGGGCACGGCGAGGCTTACAGCGTCAACTTTGCCGGGTAGCGTGGTCCAATCGGTAGTTACCTGCGTATTTCGTGCGGCGGCAACGGTACGCGCGCGTGCTTCGTCGAGATCGCACACGCTAACGAAATCGCAGACACCCTCAGTTGCCAGCGCCGCGTGCAAACGCGCGTGCTGCGTGCCGAGGTGCCCAACGCCGATAACTGCGGTTCGTAGTGCCATGTGATAAGTTTACGCGCGGAGCGAATATACTTGCCGCGAGCAACACTTGCCAAACGCGTCTGGAAACTGACGTTTCTCGCTATCGCATTTTTTTATCTATTTGGTCTGGGCAGCCTGCCCCTGCTCGGCCCTGACGAGCCGCGTTACGCGGAAGTCGGCCGCGAGATGTTGACGCGGCACGATCTGATCACGCCGACGCTCGGCGGTTATTCGTGGTTTGAGAAGCCTGCGCTGCTTTACTGGTTGATGATCGCGAGCTATCGCGTGCTCGGCGTCACTGAGTACGCGGCGCGACTCGGGCCGGCGATTTGCGGTCTGTTGACGGCCGCTTTCGTTTTTTGGCTCGGGCGGACCGTCGCACGAACGAATGCCGTTACTGAACCAGAGAGGGCAGCGTATCTTGGCGAATGGAGCGCACTTGTATTTCTGTCCAGCTTCGGCGCCATCGCTTTCTCGCGCGCCGCCAGTTTTGACATCGTGCTCACAATGTCGCTGACCGGCGCCCTCTGTTGTTTTTTCATCTGGCATATTGCGAAAAGTCATGATCGAAGGCGGC
>DASYPX010000010.1:0-2681 GCA_036006125.1 Pyrinomonadaceae bacterium
GGTGAGTCAACTGGCGCTCGGCCTTCCGAAAGAAACCTCAATCAGCGGCATCGGCGGCGTTGAGTGTGCGCACGACGCGATCGAGTTCATGCTTCTCGGTGCTTCCACGGTCCAGATCTGCACCGGCGTGATGCTGCAAGGCGTGAAGATGGTCGATGAACTGCAGGAAGGTCTGGCAAAATTCATGACCGACAAGGGTTTTACCTCTGTTCAGGAGATCGTGGGCAAGAGCCTTCCGTTCTTTTCCACTCATATGGATTTGGTTGCGCGCATGAAGGAAGCGAAGCGTCACAAAGCCGGCGAAGCCGCGCGCGATAACGAGTGGGCGCAAAAAGACATCACCGAAAAGACCGCGGAACTTACCTCAAACTGAATTCTTCGTAGTTACAGTCGCAACCCCAATGGTCGCTTCCGCCACCAGCGCGGAAGTCTGTCAATATTGGGCATTTTCTTTCATCATCTGTTGTGATAGAAAGTGCGCGGCAAGCTGTCGACCTTCAGTGCGGATCGTCCCCTGCTCGCCTCTTTTCCCGATAACCCGGCGAATCGATCAAGGAGGAACCCTCGTGAAACACCAAAGCCGAATTAATCCAATTGACACAGAGACTGTGACTCGACGGAAGTTCGTCAAAGGCGCTGCCACCTTCGCTGCGATCGCCGCAACGATTCCGCTTGAACCGATCTTTCGCGAAAAAGAAACAACAGTTGAAGCCGCGTCCGCCAGCAATAGCGCAAACAGCAACGCGGCTGACCGCGCGAACGATTGCTTTAACTATCGCAAAAACATGGCGTTGGCCAACAAGGCCAACATTGGCCCGCAGGCCGATAACGGAGACGCGGCGCGGTTCACGGACTTCAGTTGCAGTTACAGCAAAGGCCTGTCGCACGACAATCTCGGCATTCCGAACGCAGCAGCGATGGCAAGTTTGAAGAGTGCATTCGCATCCGGAAAATCATCAGACTTCGCAAATATTATCGTCGGCACGGCGGGCGGGGGACCCAACTCAAAACTGAATGGACCTCAGGTCGCGCTCGCGTTCGATTTAGAAGGCATGGATTCGCATTCAACCGTGATTCCGCCGGCGCCGAGCGTCGCAAGCGCGCAAACAGCTGCGGAGGCCGTCGAGCATTACTGGGGGTCGCTGCTCGCCGATGTACCGTTCACTGAATACGGAACGAATCCGCTGGTTGGTCAGGCCGTTGCCGATATGAACACGATGTCGTTCCTCAGCAGCGCGGCCAATAAGGAGTTTCCATATCCTGTCACGCGACAGAATCTTTTCCGCGGTCAATTCTTGCCGGGCGATGGCAACGTTAAAGGACCTTATATTTCGCAGTTCAAGATTCAGCCGACGTTCTTCGGAAGTCAGGAGCTGAGTCAGCGACACAAAGTGTTTCTGCCCGTTGGCGGTGGCGGCACTAACTACATGACTTCGGTAAGCGAATATCAGTTGGTGCAGAACGGCGGCGACTCAGGACTGCCGGTCGCGTTTGATCCAACTCCGCGGTATTTGAGAAACGGTCGCGACCTTGCTTCTTACACGCGCGTCGATGTTTTGTATCAGGGATACTTTGTCGCGTTTTTGGTGCTCGCCGGACTCGGCGCGGCGCCGAATCCCGGAAATCCTTACAACGGATCGTTGACGCAAAAGGCTTTCGCGACGCTGGGCGGACCAGATGCGGCGGGAACTATTGCGGAAATGGCGACCCGGGCGTTGAAAGCCGCGTGGTATCACAAATGGATCAAAGATCTGCGGATGCGTCCGGAAGAATACGGCGCGTTGGTGCACGCCAGAAAAACGGGTGCCGTCCCAATGCCGCAGGCGGCTGCTGCGCTTCATGCAGACGCTTTGAATTCGGACGCAGTGGCGCGCACCTTTACCAATACTGGCACGTACCTGCTGCCCCAGGCTTTCCCGGAAGGCTCGCCCACGCATCCCTGTTATCCGACCGGCCACGGCACGGTGGGCGGCGCGTGCGTTACGGCTCTGAAATTTTTCTTTAACGGCAACCAAAAAATTCGCCCGCTGCTGCTGGCTGCCAGTCGCGATGTTTACGAGCCGAACTTTGACGGCACCTCGCTCAACTCCTACACAGGCGTTGATCGGGATGACCTGGACATTAACGGCGAGCTTAACAAGCTGGCCTACAACGTCTCATTCGGGCATGGGATTCATGCGGGCATACACTTTCGCAGCTCGACCTACTGGTCGATTCTGTTGGGCGAACAAGTCGCCTTGAGTGTCCTGCAGGACCGCGCGAAGTCTTACAACGAGCCGTTTACAATCACGATCAAGAAGTTCGACGGAACGAACGCGACAATTTCAAATCAGTAGAACAGAAAAGCCCCAGATACATACGGTTGAACACGGATTGTCCTATCTAAAAATCTGTGTTCCTCTGTGGCCGGATTTGTGTGCGTCGTGGCTGAGACTTAATCGAACTCCGCCACGACTGGCGCGTGATCTGAAGGCCGTTCCCAGCCACGAGGTTCCTTATCAATCCAGGTGCGTGTACTGCGCGCCGCAAGTGGCGGCGAAACCCAGATGTGATCGATGCGCAACCCAAGGTTGCGGCGGAAAGCTCCGGCGCGGTAATCCCACCAGGAATAGTAACCACCTTCTTCGGTGTGCATCCTGAATGTATCCGTGAACCCCCAGTCTTTGACACGCTGAAGCGCC
>DASYPX010000011.1:0-31028 GCA_036006125.1 Pyrinomonadaceae bacterium
AGTGACGAGTGAAAAATCGCAATTTGATCGCCGAAGTGCGCGCGCAAGCGACGCGAAAGAATTGGCGTTAGGGAAATTTCAGGTACCAGCATCATCGCGCCGCGCCCTGAATTTAGTGAGGTGCGCATCGCGCGAATGTAAATTTCGGTTTTGCCGCTTCCCGTCACGCCGTGCAGCAGGAACGGCGAAAACGTGCTCTCTGTGATGGAAGATTCGATGACGTCGAGTGCGGCGGCTTGTGCGGAGGTTAAGGTAAGGTCTTCGGTCTTTCGCAACTCGGCGCGCGCCAAAGGATCGCGCCGCATGTCTTCTGCGAATTCTTCCACCACGCCCTTCTTCTTGAGCGTCGCAATGACTGACGGACTAATGTCTGCGGCGTTGATGAGGTCTCTCGGCGTCATCGGACCATTCTTCGCCGCGAGAATTGCGATCGCACGTTGTTGAGCATCGGTTCGCTTTTCGCTGTCGTCTAACCTCGCAAGCTTGATTAGGCGTTGCCGTTTTGCGCGCGTGGCAGTCGTGCGAGTGCGATAGGCTCGTTCAATAAGACCGTCGGTTTCTAATTCCCGCAGCCACTTCGGAATGCGCGCGGACCCCATCCGCATCGAGAACGCGTTGACCTCGGCTTCGCCTTCGTCGGCGAGTATCTGAAGCGCGCGTGTTTTTGTCGCGGTTAGATCAAACCCATCTGCTGACGCAGATGGTTCCGACACCGCGTTTCGTCCGTGCTCAGTAATTGACACGACTTGCATGATCGAGGTGTTGATTCCGGCAGGCAGCGCCGCGCGCATCACTTCGCCGAGTGGCGCTGCGTAGTAATCGGCGACCCAACGTGTCAGCTCAACCACATCAGACGTGAGCGAGGCTTCGACGTCGAGCAGTTCTTCAACTTCTTTCAATTCCGATTCGACAAGACTGGTGCCGTCACGCAGTCTCGGAAGCAGCGCGACGATGTAGCCCGTCATCGGCTTGTTTCCCAGGCGCACAACCACGCGCGAGCCGACGCGCGCCACCGTTTGCATCGACCCGGGCAGCCGATAAGTGAACAGCTTCCGCAAATGTACCGGCAGGGCGACGTGGACGAATTTGGGAGTGGAGTCTTCGATTTGGGCAGAGACAGACATCGGCCGGGAGATTATCGCGGCAATAGCCCGATTCACAATCGGCTCACGCGTTGGCAGGACCGCGCGACGTCTGGTCGAGGTGTTCCATCACTTTCTTCAGATCCTCCCAGGTCTCGCGCTTCTTCGACGGGTCGCGCAACAGATAAGCCGGATGGAACGTCGGCATCACCGGAATGCCATGGTAGTCATGAAAGCGGCCGCGGACGCTGCTAATGCCGGCTTTAATCTCAAGCAGGTTGCGCAGAGCGGTGTTGCCCATCACCACGATTACTGCGGGACGCACCGTGGCAATTTCCCGAAACAAAAACGGCCGGCAGATCGCAGCCTCTTCAAGCGTCGGTTGTCGATTTCCCGGCGGTCGACAGCGATTAACGTTTCCGATGAGCACGTCGGTGCGCTTCATGCCCATTGCTTCGATCATCTTCGTGAGCAATTGACCCGCGCGTCCGACGAACGGTTTGCCCTGCGCATCTTCATCCGCGCCCGGCGCTTCGCCGACGAACATGAGTCGCGCTTTGTGGTTTCCGTGCGTGTTCACCACCTGCGTACGACCGGAACACAAACCGCAGCGCGTGCAGTCACCAATATCGCTCCAGATTTCTTCCAATGTTTCGGTTGATTGCGGAAGCGAAGATGCGCCTGTGGGCTCATCTCCAAAGAGTGTTTGGGATGTCCGCGATGTAGCAGCTTCGATCGATTGGCGCGCGAAAAGGGGCTTTGGCACGGCCACTGGTGGCGGCGGAACTCTGGGGAGAACCGGTTCGTTCGATAATCCTCTCGCTTGTGAGACGGTTACTTGGCCGACTATTGGTGTTGCCGTTTCGCTATCGATGGTCTCGGCGCCAAGTTCACGGAAGTAGTTGACGTACTCGCGCGCTTGCTTCAGCAGATCTTGTAACTCTTTATTTTGTTCGGAACTCATTAGCAGGGGGTTGATGCCAGACGCGATTTTTGATTGCGTCGCAGCTTTGCGATTTCATCCAAGATGCGCTGTGCGGTTTCTGTCTTCGACATCAAAGGCAATTGAACAATCTCACGATCGTCGCGGAAAACGATTGCGACGGCATTGTTCTCCGAGTCAAAACCGGAGTCTAAGTTTGAAACGTCATTCGCGACAATTGCATCGAGCCCTTTTTTCTTTAGCTTTTCCGTCGCGTGTTGAATCAAATTCTCAGTCTCAGCCGCAAAGCCAATGATTAATTGACCGTTTCGACGCGTTGCTGCAAGGTCGCCAAGAATGTCGGGTGTGCGTTCCAGCTGAAGGTGTATCGACGGTTTGGTCTTCTTGATTTTTTGATCTGCCGTGCGCGCTGGAGCGTAGTCCGCCACAGCTGCAGCGGCGATAAATATAGTGGCTTTGGCAGCGTTTTCGATGACGGCGCGGTGCATTTCTGCCGCAGTCGTTGTTTTGATCAAACGTACATCGGACGGAGGATCGACGCTGGTGACGCCCGCAACCAAAGTCACTTCTGCTCCGCGAGCCCGACCGGCCTTCGCGAGCGCAAACCCCATTTTCCCTGACGAACGATTTGAGAGAAATCTCACCGGGTCGATGGGTTCGCGTGTGGCTCCAGCGGTTATGAGAATGTGCTCGCCGGCGAGGTCCGCTTTTCGCTCCGACTGATCGAGAAGTGCCAGTGCGGCGGTAACAATCTTTTCCGGATCACTGAGACGCCCTGGTCCAATTGTGCCGCAAGCCATCTCGCCCGCGTCAGGATCGATCATGTGCACACCATCGGCTCTGAGCTTTTCGAGATTGCGCCGTGTCGCCGGATGTTCCAACATTGTCGTATTCATAGCGGGCGCGACCAACACTGGCGCAGTGCAGGCCAAATAAGTCGACGTCACAAAATCGTCAGCTATACCATTGGCAAACTTGCCGATTGTGTTGGCAGTTGCCGGCGCTACCACAAACAAATCAACCGTTTGAGAGAACGTGATATGCGCGATCGGATCGGGGTTATCTGGCGCGTAATCGTCGACAACCACGTACGATCCGGAGAGCGCGCGAAAGGTGAGGGGAGCGACAAACTCGCATGCGTGACGAGTCATTGCCACGCGCACTTCGCAACCTGCGCGTTGGAGTCCGCGAAGGACTTCGATCGCTTTATAAGCAGCTATGCCCCCCGTGACCGCGAGCGCCACTCGCTTTGAGCGCTTGTCGACATCTTCCGTCATGATGAAATCGAAATGTAACATCCACAAATTGTGGGTGCAATATTGCGCGATTTGTTGCGCGAGTATAATCTGCGGTTATAGACCCGACAGAAACTGGCTTACCGTAAGTCGCCTGCGTTAAAGTAACGGCTGCATTCCTGTTCGGTCACGGGTGTCAATCAAGGGGGTGACTTCGATGCTGCGGTTAAAACTTCATTGGGTAATAGTAGCTTTTGTTTCCGCAAACACCATCGCTTTTGCTCAGCACCGACTAGCGACAGACACGAAGAACTCGGATTTTGGCCCCGTAATGCGTGCCTACCTTGGCTACTTAAAGAACGAGCAGGAAGTCGTCGATGATCGAGTGAGTCGGCGCGAGATTTCGCCCGAGTATTATCGACGGAATTCGAATCGCATTCGGGCGTTGCGACAGACTGCCATTCGACTCGTGACGCAGAGTGGAAACGATTACGTGCCTGAGCTGGAAGCCGTAACCGGGCAGGAGCTTGGCATTCTTTTCGAGGCTCCTCCAAATCCGCGGACGTTACGGACAAATGATGTTGTTAGAAACACATTTAGGTACCTCGGAGCGCTCAATACCGGCGAGGTTTTCTATATGTTTGCCAGGCTCGATCCGTACGAACAAGCTGCTTTGATGGAGTCGAATCATAGTCAGGGTTCGGCTGGGTCGCCGCCAACGGTAGAAGCAAGCGGGCAGCGGGTCGGCCAGGGCGCGACGCGACCACGTAAGACCGTGCCGCACTGATTCGGCAGCAGCCCCTCCCGTCTGCGCAATCCTCTTCTCGCCTTCGACGTTTTGCGCAAAAGGACACAGAATCTTGACAGCATTTATGGGAAAAAGCTCTTTACACCCTCCAATGGCCGTGTTATGGTGCCAAAACCTAGTGATTTAAGGGCTTAACTTTAGGTATTTCAAGGGAATTGGCTGTTGACATAGGGGCGTCAATTCGTGTACAAAAGCCAGTGATATTGTGGCTTGCCGTGCCACGAAAAGCTTCTTATTAATGAGTTTCGACAGCGGAACAAATGTTCCGTCACGGCGTGAAGCGAGCCGAGTCAAAGTGCATTCCAGGAATCTTGTTCACTTCTACGGGAGGAAATGATGACTAGCAGAAATTGGAGCCGCAAGTCGATAGCATTCGCGTTGGCGATTGCCGTACTTAGCGTCTACTCGATGGTGGCACTGGCGAATCCGGGGCAAAAGAACGCCGCCGAGCTGTCGGTTTCGGGCCAGGTCACTGTGAATGGCCAAGCCGCAATCTCTGGTGCGACTGTCTTTTCCGACAGCGTGATTGCGACTGCCGCAAACAGCAGCGCGGTCGTGAGTCTCGGAAAACTCGGACGCGTCGAGCTGATGCAGAATACCACCGTCAAACTGAGCTTTACTGACAACAACATTTCCGCTTCACTTGATGCGGGTCGTCTGAACGTCGCGACTGTGGCCGGTGTTTCGGCTATCGTCACAACCAAGGACGGTGCTGCAGTGGCGGACGCCAGCCAAGCGGCCAACTTCTTGGTTGACGTTGAGTGCGGCGACATGAGAGTCAATTCGCAAGGTGGCGCGATCGAATTGCGTGCCGGTGGTAAGACGACTGCCATTGCGGCTGGAACCACTGAGACAGCAGGCACGCCGCAACCGGGCACTCGTTGTACGCGCTTGACGCGACCGCCAATGCCGGGACTCAGTGGCGGCGCTCTGGCTGCTCTGTTGTTGGCGGCGGGCGGTGCGGTAGCCGCAGCGATTCTGGCAGGACGCTCTTCGAATAACGACATCAATTTCGGCGGCAGCGTCACAGTAGTCAGCCCGACGAAGTAAATTGCGTTTCAATCTTGGCTTGTGACGTGCCCATGGCGCGGCACACGATGCTAAACTGCGGGTCACGCGCGAAATGTGCGTGACCCGTATCTTTTGAATAAGAGACTGAGAGAATTCTAGCCTGAATGCATATAGCCGTTATTGGCTCCGGGTACGTTGGGCTCGTAACCGGAGCATGTTTCGCTGAATTTGGTGTCGACGTAGCCTGTGTTGATGTAGACGCTGATAAAATCGCCCAATTAAGCCGCGGCCAAGCCACAATCTACGAGCCGGGACTTGATCAACTACTCCAGAAGAATTTGCAGGCCGGCCGGCTGAGATTCACTACCGACCTCCAGTCGGCAGTCGAGCCTGCCTCGGTCATTTTTCTCGCCGTTGGCACACCTCCTAAATCGGACGGTTCAGCAGATCTTAGCTTTGTGGATAACGCCGCGCGCGGCGTAGCCGCACATATTCACAGCTACAAAGTGGTCGCGATGAAATCAACTGTCCCCGTCGGGACCGGCAAACGGCTAACTGCGCTAATCCAGAATCATTTGCCAAAGGCCGTTGATTTCAGCGTCGTCTCCAATCCGGAATTTCTGCGTGAAGGAGCTGCGATCGGCGATTTCATGCGCCCGGACCGCGTCGTTATTGGAAGCAACGATGAACGCGCGACGGAATTGATGCGCGAACTGTATCGACCGCTGTACTTGATTGAAACTCCGTTTGTCATAACGTCAGTTGCAGGAGCGGAACTAACTAAGTACGCAGCGAACGCTTTTCTTGCGACGAAGATTTCGTTCATAAATGAGATCGCCAACCTTTGTGAAAAAGTGGGTTGCGATGTGCACCAAGTCGCGCGCGCGGTTGGCATGGATCGCCGCATTGGCAGCAAATTCCTTCACCCCGGGCCTGGGTTTGGAGGCTCGTGCTTTCCTAAAGACACGCGCGCTCTTTCCGTGATAGCTCGGCAATACGGCTCGCCCGCAACAATCGTTGACGCTGTGATCGACGTCAATGATCGGCAACGAAAGTCGATGTTGCCGAAAATTGAAAAGATATTGGGCGGCTTACCGGGCAAGCGCGTAGCTGTGTTTGGCCTCAGTTTCAAGCCTGAAACCGACGATATGCGCGATGCCCCATCGGTTGATATTATTCGTGGGTTACTAGAAGCTGGGGCGAGTGTTATCGCCTATGATCCTGTTGCGCAAGCGGAGGCTGAAAAGCACCTGCCAAAAATTGAATACGCGGACGATGAATACGCCGCGGCGACAGGCGCAGATGTCCTCGTTTTTATCACTGAATGGAATCAGTTTCGCGCTCTCGACATGGAACGTATTCACAAATTAATGCGGAACCCAAATATCGCCGACCTGCGGAATATCTATGAACCTGCCGACATGCGCGAATTAGGCTTCAACTACGTCGGCGTTGGAAGATAACGATGGCGCTCTCAGGAATAGTCCTTATTACAGGGGGAGCCGGCTTTATCGGTTCGCATATTGCGAGCGCGCTGGTCGAGAGCGGCGCCACAGTCCGAGTTATTGATAACCTTGCGACAGGCTACGAGAAAAATGTTGAGGCAATCGGCCCAGACGTCGATTTTGTGAAGGCTGATGTCGCCGACGATCAAGCGCTGAACAAAGTTTTACGTGACGTTGAGCTGATATTTCACGAAGCCGCGATTCCGTCTGTGCCTCGCTCAGTAGAGAAGCCAGCCGAAACTCATAAGGCCTCTGTCGATGCTACATTCAAACTCCTGCTGGCGGCGCGCCATCACAAAGTTCGACGCGTGATCTACGCCGCGTCGAGCTCGGCCTACGGAGATCAGCCGGAATTGCCAAAGCGCGAAGACATGAGGCCCGCTCCCTTATCGCCTTATGCGGTCGCAAAGCTCGTAGGCGAATACTACTGCCAGGTGTTCACTCGCGTGTATGGCTTGGAAACCGTTTCATTGCGTTATTTCAATGTCTTTGGTCCGCGTCAGGATCCCACCTCGCAGTATTCCGGCGTGATCTCGCGATTCATGAGCGCACTCATGAATGACGCCGAACCGGTGATTTATGGTGACGGTGAGCATTCGCGCGACTTTACTTATATTTCGAATGTGGTCGACGCGAACCTGCGCGCAGCAGAATCCCGCGATGCAGTCGGCAAAATTATCAACATCGCCAACGGACAGCGAACGACACTAAATGAGTTGCTTGAGACTATGAAGACAGTCACCGGCAAATCTCAAGTGACAGCACGACACGAACCGCCGCGCGCTGGTGATGTGCGTGACAGTCTCGCCGACCTCACACAGGCGCGCGCATTGCTCGGTTACGAGCCGCGCGTCAATCTCGAAGATGGCCTAAGACTTACCTTCGACTGGTGGCAAAAGAATAATTAGGGCTTCTTAACTGAAATTAAATTCTTTTTGATCAGTGACCCTGCGATAGTTTGCCGATCAGCGTAAACATTGGCAGGTACATCGCGACAACGATGCTGCCGATCGTGACTCCTAGAAATCCAATCAACGCGGGTTCAATCAGCGTCATCAAGTTCGCGATGGCTGAGTCGACTTCCTGTTCGTAAAAGTCGGCAATCTTTCCAAGCATCGCATCCAACGCACCTGTTTGCTCGCCGATGCCGACCATCTGCGCAACCATGTGCGGGAAAATCTCCGATGCCCGTAGCGGCTCAACGAAGCTCTTACCTTGTTCGACAGCGCCGCGAATCGCGATAATCGCCTCTTCAATGATCACGTTGCCGGCCGTCTTAGCCGTGATGTCAAGTGATTGAAGAATCGGAACGCCGGAAGATAGCAACGTGGAAAGCGTTCGCGAGAATCGCGCCATTCCTATTTTCAAGAAGATCGGGCCAAGTATTGGAACCTTCAACAGAATTGTGTCGATCACTTTTCTGCCTTTTGGCGTCTTGTAATAGATCTTCAAACCCACCGCCGAGGCAATGATCGCGACTAAAATGCCAAGGCCGCCCCAGCCTGCCAGGAAATTACTGATGCCGACGACGATCCGTGTCGGTAACGGGAGAGGCTCTCCTGGACCTAACAATCCAAGAAAGATATTTTGGAATTGCGGGATCACCACGATCATGATCACAGCAATTGCCGCAATTGCCAACAGAATGACCGCGGCTGGATAAATCAAGGCGGAGACCACATCGCGTTTCAACTTCACAATTTTCTCGATGAAGGTCGAAAGACGCTGCAGAATTAGATCGAGAATACCGCCGGTTTCGCCTGCCTCGACCATGTTCGCGTACAACTGATCGAAGACTTTCGGATGGCGACTCATGGCGGCGGCGAGGGTTGAACCCTCCTCGACGTCCTGACGCACCTGGGCCAGAACTTGTTGGAAATACTTGTTCTGTTGCTGCTGCGAAAGAATATCGAGACACTGTACCAGCGGAAGACCGGCATCGATCATCACAGAAAACTGCCGCGTGAAAATAGCGAGGTCTTTCGACTTCACTTTCTTCTTGGCGAGTTTGGGAATTCCGATCTCGCGACCTTTTTCCTTGACGGACATCAGCGTGATCTGTTCGCGTCGCAACGCTTGCCGCAATGCCTCGCGATTGTCGGCAACGCGTTCGCCGGAAACGATCTCATTCAGCCGGTTCTGTCCTTTGAATACGTAAGTTGGCATGTTCGTGCTCCGTTGTGCTGGTGATGACGTCGTGGTGCGCTATGATCGCTGCATCACTCGTTGCGAGTTGTAATTTGGCGGCATCGATGGTCTCGGCATCGCGCCGTTGCCGGTGTTCAAGCCTGCGCCGCGATCGATAAGATCGCGCAACTCATTTGCGTTGGACGTGCTTTGGAAGGCCTGCTCACGCGAAATGGACCGTTTGTGAAAGAGCGTCGCGAGACTTTGGTTGAACGTCTGCATGCCGTGCACGTCCTGGCCGGTCTGCATCATTGAGTAAATCTGATGGACTTTGTCTTCACGAATCAGGTTGCGAATTGCGGAGTTGGGAATCAGGATCTCCATCGCGAGTGCGCGCCCGGCGCTGTCTGCGCGGGGAAGGAGGGACTGACAAAGAATCCCTTCGAGTGTCAACGACAACTGCGCCCGTACCTGCGCCTGCTGCACAGCCGGGAACACGTCGATGATACGGTTAATCGTCGATGCCGCGGAATTTGTGTGCAGCGTGGCGAAGGTTAGGTGACCAGTTTCAGCGATGCGCAAGGCTGATTCGATTGTCTCGAGGTCGCGCATTTCGCCCACCAGAACGACGTCAGGATCCTGACGCAGTGCGGTTCTTAGCGCGTCCGGGAAACCTTTCGTGTCAGCGTTAACCTCGCGCTGGTTCACAATGCAGTTCTTGTGATTGTGGAGAAACTCGATCGGGTCCTCGATCGTGAGAATGTGTTCATGCCGCTCGCGATTGATTTTGTCGATCATCGCGGCGAGTGTCGTCGACTTGCCTGAGCCGGTCGGACCTGTAACTAACACGAGTCCGCGAGGCTTGGCGCAAAGATCCTTGACAACTTTTGGCAGGCCAAGGTCTTCAAAGGACTTTATCTCGTACGGAATCGCACGAAAGACTGCGCCCACGGCGCCACGTTGGTTAAAGAGGTTCGCGCGGAAACGTGACAGTCCTTTAACGCCAAAGCTGAAATCCAGCTCGAGGTTTTCTTCGAACCGATGCTTTTGCGCATCCGTCAGTACTGAGTAAGCCAATTGCTTCGTCTCAGCCGAGGTCAAAGCGCGATATCCGTCAAGCGGACGAATGGTGCCGTGCACACGGACGAGTGGCGGGGTTCCGGTCGTGACGTGCAAGTCGGAACCCCCCAACTCTGAAAGCTTGCGCAGCAGTTCCGAGAGAGAGATTTGCGGAGGATTTTCCATGGTCTTGTTTCCTTACCTAAGTATTCAAACGTCCTTACTTTTGTTTGGACTGGGAATCGCCCGACAGGGTGCTAATGAGCTTCTCGGCATCAGCCACGACGGCGGTATTGCTGCCGGCCGTGCGAGTTGTCAGTGAATAAACCCGCCCGGAAATTTCGGTGAAGTAGAAGTTCCACACCTGTTCGGGCTTGCCATTTTCTGACGGTGTTTGGGCGATCACTTCGAACACTTTGCGACCACCAATTTCACGCTGCCGATCGTTCACCACCCAACCGCCGGCGCTAATCATTCGATCGATGACGGTTCGTCTCAATTCCGAAAACGACGCACCACCAACCATGTTTCGCTGCTCGCGACCAAAGGGCTGCGGGCCCGTTGTTGGAGCAACCACGCTTAGCGTTGCGCGGGCCTCAATGCCATTGACCGGTGCGATGCGGAATGTCGTTGCGCCGTCCGTGGAACCGGCGGAAGACCATCCACTCGGCAGGCCAAGCGCATTCGACGTTTCGACAGTCATTGCCGGAGCGGCGGGAGCGGTCGTGTGATTTCCGACGGTTCTTTGCGAGTACGACGGAAGCGTGCCGTTGCGGCGGGCCATTAATAGCGCACGACGTCGCGCCAGCAGAGCCTGACGACGTCGCATCATGCGACGGTGGCGGCGCCACCAGGCGCGCGAGTGCCGCCGATGATGGGAACTCGCCGCAAAGTGTGAACGAAGATTGTGCGCGGTCGAATTGACCAACGGAATGATCACGACCAGCGATGCCAACAGACAAAGTGCTAATGCAAATCGACGTACCATTTTCCTTACTCCTTTCACGCCACGGTTTCGCGGAGAACCTCCTCGATCGTGGTAACCCCATTTCGAATTTTTTGGAGACCGGATTCCCGCAACGAGATCATCCCGTCCTCAATGGATTTCTTGCGCAGCTCAAGTGCTGACGCGCCGATGAGGATTAGTTCACGGATTTCATCGGTGATTTCCATCACTTCGTACAAGCCGATGCGGCCTTTGTAGCCCGTGTCGTTGCAGCTCGGGCATCCGCGGCCTTTGTAAGTCTTGAGCGTCTTGGCTTCGTCGGCCGAAAAGCCGATTTCCATCAGGGCCTCGTGGGGCGTCGGATGTTCTTTCTTACAGTCTTTGCAGATGCGGCGAATGAGGCGTTGTGCCTGAATCAGGTTCACGCTCGTCGCCACGAGGAAGGGCTCGATGCCCATGTTCATGAGACGTGAGATGGTCGAGGGAGCATCGTTGGTGTGGAGGGTCGAAAGGACTAAGTGACCAGTAAGAGCCGCCTTGATCGCGATCTCCGCAGTTTCAAAGTCGCGGATTTCGCCGACGAGAACGATGTTTGGATCTTGACGGAGAAAAGATCGGAGCGCAGCGGCAAAGTTCAATCCAATCTGCTCTTTCATCTGCACCTGATTGATGCCGGGCAGATTGAATTCGACGGGATCCTCGGCGGTCATGATGTTCGTGTCGACCGTGTTCAACGATTGCAGCGCGGAATAAAGCGTGTTCGTTTTACCGCTGCCGGTCGGACCGGTCACGAGGACCATGCCGTAAGGCTTTGCGATGTTGCGCTGGAACTTGACGAGCGAGTCAGGCTCGAAACCGAGGTTCGTCATGTCAAGCATCAGCTTTTCTTTGTCGAGCAGACGAAGCACAACTTTCTCGCCGAAAAGGGTGGGGAGAGTAGAGACGCGAAAGTCGAGTTCGCGCGAACGCGAATCAACTTTTACGCGGACCTTGATGCGGCCATCCTGCGGGAGTCGCTTTTCAGAGATGTCCAACTTGGACATGATCTTGATGCGGGAGATAAGTGCGTCACGCATTTTCAACGGCGGATGCATGACATCGTACAAAACGCCGTCGATGCGGAAGCGAATGCGGAGTTCTTTCTCATACGGTTCGACGTGAATGTCGGACGCGCCGCGCCGCAATGCGTCGACCAATAACACGTTGACTAGACGCACGACCGGTGCGTCTTCGCTCATGCGCGTCAGGCTGGAAAGATCGATCTCGTCGTTTTCCTCGAATACCTCGACTTCTTCGGGGTTGACGCTGTGATCGAGATCGAGGTTGTCGAGAGAAACCAGGTCGGCGTCAGAAAAACCGTTGCCGTTGGATACAACCTCGGGAGCGACAGACGAAAGTTCGATTTCGCGGCTTGTGCTGTAGTACTTCGAGATAGCTTGTTGGACGCTGGCTTCAGCAACTACAACCGGCTCGACATTCAGCCCCGTCATGAACTTGATGTCGTCCATGGCAAAGACATTGGTCGGATCGACCATCGCCAAAGTGAGGGTTGCGCCCACACGCGACAGCGGCAGCACCGAGTATTTTTGTGCGACTTCTTGAGGAATTAGGCGAAGAACTGAGTCTTCGATATCGAATAGTTCGAGATTTACAGACGGAATACCGTATTGCCGCGACAGAATCGCGGTGATTGTATCGTCCGAGACCAGGCCCAGCTTGACCAGGTTAAAGCCCAGGCGTCCGCCGTGCTCGCGCTGGTAATCGAGAGCTTGGCGAAGGTGCTGCGGGCTGATCAGATTCTCGCGGACGAGAATTTCGCCGAGTTTCGCTGACATTTTGAGCGTCTAGTTCAGATGCTTCTTAACCGTAAAGGTCTTGAATCTGGTGGGTTTAGCCCAATAACGGGGCACAGGCTAGGGCGGAAGTGCACTGGCGACGGTATGCCAAACACCGTTGCAACTGCAATATACTGGTTCAACCTTTAACGTGTCAACGAATATTGTGGACGGCACTCCATAACCACTGCCGCCATCACGAGATAGTATTCGCTGGACAAATATTCGCTGATATTCGACAATGTTCGCGTTCATTCGGAAGGAGGCGATGCCGAAATGGCAATCACCGCACGTCAGCGACGAATCCTTGATTACATCACAAATTACATCGCGGCTAATCACGAGCCGCCGACTATGGCGGAGATCGGTCGGCAGTTTGGCATGACCTCACTGGCCAGCGTTCACAACGTCTTATCGATTCTTGAACGCGAAGGTTTAATCCGTCGCATTCCAAATGTGAGTCGCGGATTAGAATTACTGAACCAAACACCTGATGAAAATTTTGAAATCCCTTTGCTGGGTGTGGTGGCTGCGGGCGCGCCTATTGAAGCAATTTTGAATTACGAAACAGTGTGTATTCCACGCGACATGATGCGGAAAGGCCGCCTGTTTGCCCTGCGAGTACGCGGTGACTCGATGATTGAAGAGCAAATTCGTGAAGACGACCTAATTATTTTGCAGTCGCAGCAAACTGCGGAAAATGGCCAAACAGTGGTGGCGTTGATCGATGGCAACGAGGCTACCGTCAAGCGGTTTTATCGAGGGCGGAGCCACGTGCGACTCGAGGCGGCGAATCCGCGATACAAGCCAATCATCGTCAGGCCTCCCGATCGTTTACAAGTTCAAGGTGTGGTTGTGGGGGTGATACGCAAATACGCGTAACAGGAATTATTTGATCTTTGAGAGAACAGTGGCGAGACGCTTTAAGTCGTCAATGAACTGACGTTTTTCCAAATGGCGGGTTTCGTCGTCGGGTGCGCGCAGAATGGAAGAGGGATGAACTGTGGCCATGATGTACGGCGCTAAGGTTGACTCGATAAATTGACCGCGCTGCTTGGTGACTTTGAACTGCGCGCCAAGCAATGCCTGCGCGGCCGTGGCCCCCAGGCAAACGACGACTTTTGGTTTTACGAAAACAATCTCAGCTTCAAGCCATGGCCGGCAAGCAGTAATCTCGCGCGCATTCGGCTTTTTGTGGATGCGACGTTTGCCGCGCGGCTCCCATTTAAAATGTTTGACGACGTTCGTGACGTAAATTTCACTGCGATCGATACCCGCTTCGGCCAGCGCGTCGTCCAATAAACGCCCCGCAGGTCCCACGAATGGGTGTCCCGACAGATCCTCTTCGTTGCCGGGTTGTTCGCCGACGAAGAAGATTTCAGCGCGCCGCGTACCTTCGCCAAACACGGTTTGCGTGCCGCGTTCCCAAAGATCGCAGCCTTTGCAGTCAGCCGCGGCTTCGCGAAAAGCTTTCAAACTTTTGCGCTCGGGGAAAAAATCTGCCGCCGAGGTTTCAGGTTTGTCTTTAGCCACAAAAATGATTCTGCTGTGCGAATCTGTTTAGTACAAACATGAGCGCGCTTACAAAAAAAGAAGTCGAGCTGGCTCTTGCCGATCGTTTTGGCGCCATTTTTGAACGCCATGAGCGGCGTCCCCTCGAGGTTTTGCCGACCGGCGTTCGTGAAATCGATGAACTGTTGTTCGGCTTGCCACGCGGCGCCATCACTGAACTCCACGGACCGGCTTCCTCAGGCCGAACCAGCGTCATGCTTTCCGCGTTAGCGAACGCGACGGCGCAGGAAGAGATCTGTGCAATTGTTGATTGTGATGACACATTCGATCTTGCTTCCGCCGCGCACGCCGGCGTCGATTTTAGACGCACATTATGGGTGCGTTGCGGTCGCAGCCTCGAGCGCGCTTTCAAAGCGGTCGATCTGATTTTGCACGCGGGTGGATTTGGTTTTATCGCCCTCAACCTCTGCAATGTCCCGGCAAAAGTTGTGCACCGAGTAATTTCCTCATGGTGGTTTCGTTTTCGGCGGGCAATCGAAGGCACGCCTACCACTTTAGTCGTGCTCACGCCGGTCGCTGCTGTCCGCTCATGCGCTGCGCTCATTTTAGAACTGAAAAATGAAAGTTCAGTTTGGCCCAGCACTTTGTCGTTAGTTTCTGAAAATAGTAACGGTGGCTTCACATCACCTGATACCACAGCCAGATATCTTTCATTAGTGCCACTAACTGCCGTCGCAAAAGAGCATCCTGCCCAACCACACGCACATTTTCTGCAGGCGATGAAGATAGTTGTGAATCGCCAACGACCCGTCGAACTTCGACCAGGAAAAGTGAAATTCAATCCTCAGCTCCGCGTTCGCTGATTGCGATATTCGGAGATATTCGGTAATATTCGCAGCTAGCCGTAAAGAAAAATTCCATCATTCCCGGCATACGACGAATATGTTTGCCTGTATTTACAGCCGAACTGTCCCGAAATCCCAGCAAAAGCTGGAAGATCATGATGCTAAGGCGGCCTCGCCGTTGGTAGATTTGGCGTTCACTTTTTCGCCATTGGTTGAGCAGACTTCGCCGGATACAGTCGTACTTGATGTCTCTGGACAGGATCTGTTGTTTGGGCCACCTGCTGAAGATGGGTCTTCTGCGGAAGTTGAGTGTGGGCGCAACATAGCGACAGACATAATTCGCCAGGGCAAGACCCTCGGTCTAAAGGTGAACGTCGCCATCGCCGCAAACGTAGACGTCGCAATTCATGCAGCGCGATTTATTAAAGGCATCACAGTAATTCCACCTGGCGACGAGCTGCTGATAACTCGCGATTTCTCAATTAAGCACATTGATTATTCGTTGGTTGCGATGGACGAAAAACGTGCGGCTGAAATTCAGGAAACGTTTGCGCTTTGGGGCATTCGCACTTTCGGCGATCTTGCCCGGTTGCCATTGGCCGGCGTTGCCGAGCGTTTAGGCCAGGACGGGGTTCGACTGCAAAAGCTCGCGCAAGCCAAATCAGATCGTCAGCTGCATTTAGTTCGGCCACCAATTGGTTTCGCGCAATCACTCGAGCTGGAACATGCCATCAGTGAAGTTGAACCGCTGACTTTCATCCTGTCCCGTTTGCTCAATCAGCTTTGCGCGAATCTGAATGAGTACGCGCTGGCGACAAATGAACTCAAACTGACGCTGAAACTTCACGATAAGACAGAGCACGAGCGCGCAATCAATCTTCCCGTGCCGATGCGGAATCCAAAGACGCTTTTGCGTTTGCTTTTGTTCGACATCGAGCGTGAGCCACCGCAAGCGCCAATCATCGCGGTGGCCATCACTGCCGAACCCATAAAGCCGCGTTCATCGCAGACAGGTTTGTTCATCCCGCTTGCGCCGGAGCCGGAAAGGCTGGAAATCACTTTAGCGCGGTTGGCGAAGTTGGTTGGTGTACAGAATGTTGGCTCGCCAGAACTTCTCGATACACATCGTCCAGATTCATTTCGTATGCAGCGGTTCACCGTACTGGTTTCTCGCAAAAAACCTCACTCCAATCCGCAATCTGCAATCCGCAATACGCCGTGCGTGATGGGTTTTCGAATTTTTCGCCCGCCATGGCGCGCGGAGGTGTGCACGAGAGAAGGAAAACCGACACGGATTGATGCTCCAAGCGGCGATACACGCGTCAGAGTAAGGGGACAAATTGTGTGTGCTTCCGGTCCATGGCGCGGCTCAGGCGATTGGTGGCGCAGAGATGTTTGGGCGAGGGACGAATGGGACGTCGCAGTAGTCGATCCAAAGTCAGAAGAAGGCGAAGTGCTGTGTCGCATCTATCGCGACGTGACGACCGAGGAATGGTTTGTGGCCGGTGTTTACGACTGAGCAGTGAGCAGTGAGCAGTGAGCAGTGAAGGCTATGCAGAAAGATATCAATCATCAATCACGCCCAAAGCAACACCGCTCACTGTCGACTGAGTACATCGAACTACATGCTCGATCGGCATTCAGTTTTCTGCGCGGCGCTTCAACGCCGGAAGAATTGGTCGCTGCGTGTTCTGCGTGGGAAATGCCGGCGATGGCCATCCTGGATAATGATGGAGTTTATGGCGCGGCGCGATTTCACTTGGCGGCGAAGAAAGTTGGGATAAAAGCGCACATTGGGGCGGAAATAACGGTTTCAGGTTTCAAGTTTCAAGTTTCAAGTTCCGAGTCTCAAGTCTCAAGTCTCAAGTCTCAAAGCCAGCCAATTTCAAATTCAAGATTCCAAATTAAAAACTCAAAATTCAAAACTCGAAACTCGAAACCCGAAACTCGAAACTCGACATTCACACTCCCTCTCCTCGTTCGCAATCGCACTGGCTATCAAAATCTCTGCCGCTTAATAACGATGATGAAGCTGCGTGTGCCGAAGCATGCGAAACCCGGCGAATGCGCAGTGACGCTCGATGAACTGGCTGAATATGCGGAAGGTTTGGTTTGCTTGACTGGTGATTGCAAGGGAGCAGTTGCGACGGCAATTAACCACAAAGACACAGAAAGCGCAGAAAGAATCACAGAGCGATTCATCGATATATTCGGGCGGGAAAATGTTTATGCAGAACTACAGCGCCATTTCAATCGCGAGGAAGAGGCGCGTAATCATGCCGTGATTGAGGTAGCCCGCAAGTTGAAACTGTCGCTGCTGGCAACGAATGGAGTTTGTTATGCGACGCGCATGCAGCGACAAGTTGCAGATGTTTTCACCTGCATTCGCAATCATGTGCGCCTGGATACTGCTGGACGTCTGCTGTCCATCAATTCCGAGCGGTTTGTAAAATCGCCGAAAGAGATGAATCAGATATTCGGTGATGTGCCGGACGCGATCGCGAATACCATCGAGCTTTCTGCGCGGCTTGATTTCACGCTCAAGGATTTGGGTTATGAGTTCCCGAAATACCCTGTGCCGCCGGGCGAGACGATGACTTCATTTCTTCGCGCGCGAACTTACGAAGGCGCGCATCGGCGATATGGTCGCAATGGACAATTCGCGCGCGCACAAAAACAGATCGAGCACGAACTGAAACTGATAGAGAAGTTGAAGCTCGAAGGTTATTTCCTGATCGTCTGGGACATCGTTGAATTCTGCAAACGCCAGAAGATTTTGATTCAAGGTCGCGGGTCTGCGGCGAACAGCGCCGTCTGTTATTCGCTTGGGATCACGGCCGTCGACCCGGTGGGGATGGAGCTTTTGTTCGAACGGTTCTTGTCGGAAGAACGTGGCGAGTGGCCCGATATCGATCTCGATTTGCCGAGCGGCGATCAGCGTGAGCGGGCGATTCAATATGTTTACGAACGTTATGGAAAGCTCGGGGCGGCGATGACCGCTAACGTGATCACATATCGAGGGCGATCGGCAGCGCGTGAAGTCGGCAAAGTGCTGGGCTTTGATGAAGATACGCTGGGCCGTTTGTCTGGGCTGGTGCACACGTGGGAATGGAAAGATCCGAAGGATACAACTGAGCGGCAGTTCAAAGACGCGGGGCTTGATCTGCGGGATCGGCGCATCAAGAAGTTTTTTCAGCTTTATCAGGCGGTGCAGGATTTACCGCGGCATCTGGGTCAGCATTCCGGCGGCATGGTCATTTGTCAGGGGCAACTCGATTCCGTAGTGCCGCTCGAGCCGGCGGCGATGGCCGGCCGCGTCGTCGTGCAATGGGACAAGGAAGATTGCGCGGACCTCGGCATCATCAAAGTCGATCTACTTGGCCTCGGCATGATGGCGGTAATCGAAGAGACGATTCAGATCATTCGCGACGATTACAAAGAGGAAGTCGATCTCGCTCATCTTCCCCAGGATGACTCAGCCGTTTATGCAGCACTGCAACAGGCAGACACAATCGGTATGTTTCAAATCGAGAGTCGCGCGCAGATGTCCTGTTTGCCGCGGCTACGACCGCAGAGGTTTTATGACATTGTGGTGCAAGTTGCGATCATCCGGCCCGGGCCCATCGTCGGTAACATGGTGAATCCGTATTTGGAGCGTCGGCTTGGGCGCGCACCCGTGAAGTATGCACATCCGGATCTCGAACCGGTTCTGAAGCGCACACTCGGCGTCCCTTTGTTTCAGGAGCAACTCTTGAAGATGGCGATGACGTGCGCAGATTTCAGCGGCGGCGAAGCGGAGGAGTTGCGGCGCGCGATGGGCTTCAAACGATCTGAGCAGCGCATGAAAGAAATTGAAAAGAAGTTGCGCCGCGGCATGACGAAGAAGGGAATTAACGGCAAGGTGCAAGAGGAAATCGTGGAGCAGATTGCTTCGTTTGCACTTTATGGCTTTCCGGAATCGCATGCGGCGAGTTTCGCTTTAATTGCTTATGCGAGCGCATATCTGAAGTGCCATTACCTGGCGGCGTTCACGGCGGCAACGCTCAACAACCAGCCGATGGGGTTTTATCAACCGTTCACGATCATTAAGGATGCGCAACGGCATGGATTGAAGGTTTTGCCGGTCGATGTGATGCGATCAAATTGGGAATGCACGGTGGAAAGCAGCGAGCAGTGGGCGGTGAGCAGTGAGCAGAAGAATGACGCGGGGACGCGGAGACGCGGAGACGCGGAGATAAGAGGAGGCAACGGCGCAGGGAAGGATCAAAGTCCAAGGTCCAAAGTCCAAAGACCAACGCCACCGAATCAGACGTTGGACATTGGACATTGGACATTGGATGAAACCCTTCACCCGACATCCAACATCCAAAACCCTTCGCTTCGTCTCGGTCTGATCTGCGTCAAAGGCCTGCGCGAAGAAGCCGGTCGCGCAATTGCGCGCGCGCGTGAAGAGCGGCCTTTTACGAGCATCGACGATTTGCATCGACGCGTGCCGGAGTTAAGAAGAGACGAATTGCGGAAGTTGGCAGCGGTAGGGGCGTTGAATCGAATCGAGGGGGTAGAGGATAGGGACTTGGATGTAGAGTCGGTTGCCGATAGTGAATTGCCGCGACTTGACGTCTCCACGCCTTGCAAGATGCCTCTTTACATTTCGAATAGTTTGGAAGCGTCTGATGTGATCTCACGCAAAGACGCGAAGGCGCAAAGGAACACAAAGACCTCAGACAACGAAAATAATCTACACCCTACCCCCAACACCCTACCCCCTACGCCCCATCGTCGCGACGCGTTGTGGCAAGTCGAGCGCGTCGCGCGCGATGCCGGGCCTTTGTATGAAGCGCTGGAAGAAACTAGCGGCTCGCCACTTCGGGCGATGGATTTAAACGAGCGGTTGAATGCTGATTTACGCGGCACCGGGATCACGATCGGCCGCCATCCGATGGCGCATCAACGCGCATGGCTGGACACGATGAAAGTGACGCCTGCCGGTCAACTGAAACGTTTACGAAACGGAATGTGGGTCAAGGTTGCCGGGTGGGTGATTGTGCGTCAGCGTCCCGGCACTGCCAAAGGATTTGTCTTTTTGAGCATGGAAGACGAAACCGGAATTTCGAACGTCATCGTTACGCCGCAGCTCTTCGAAAAGTATCGTTTGCCGCTGGTTGATTTCCCATTTCTTCTGATCGAGGGAGTCTTGCAGCATCAGGACAATGTTGTGTCGGTGAAGGCGCGAAAAATAGAGCCCTTGCAAATGAAAGTCGCCGATGTCGGCTCGCACGATTTTCACTAGCACGATTGCGCGCTTGCAGCGACATGCGCGCGCTCCCGCAAAAAAAAGAGGCGGGCGACGGCCCGCCTCTAAACATTCGAATTGCTACTCAGTCACGGCCGGCGACGACGCGGAGGCGTCGAAGTCTTCTCAGGCGTGACGTTCGCCTGGGCCTTCAATGCGTCAATCAGGTCTTTGGCTTCGGCCTTCATCGGATTTCCCTCCGGCGCTTTCTCGATAAACCGTTGCAGATAGTTTGCCGCCTCCTGGTACTTCGCCTTGTCGTTATTGTTCAGAGCGCCAATATTGAAAAGGATTTGTCCGCTTCGCAGCAATGCATCGGGATCGTCAGGGTTCGCTTCAAGAATCTTTTGATAAGCGGCCAACGCCTTTTCGAATCCCGCCTGATCCGATGCGGTGTCGAACATGATTTGCGCTACATCTTTTTCAGCTCTGGCTTTCTTCGTTGCATCGGTTTCAGCCGCTATGTATTCCTGATAAGCCGCGAGTGCCGCTCCCCCCTGAGACGGATCAGTCTTAACGAGCAGCCGCATGGCTTCCGCACGATAGGACAGAACTTCCAATTTCTTAGATGCTTGTCCGGCTTGCGCCTGCGGGTCGGTTGCAGGTGTTTCTTTGTTCGCCATCTCCAGACCCTTATTTGCCGCATCGACCGCTCCCTGAAAATCCTTCTTGGCATTTTCCATGTCAGCAGCCTTCTGGGTCTGATCGGTTCCCTTTATCGACGCGTTGTAATGATCTACGCCTCTCAAGCGCAGCGCGAGTGACTTGCGCGAATACATCACGACTTGTTCCGGATCGGCCGCCAGTCCTTCGTCGAACTGCTTAACGGCCTCATCGTAGTTCTTGGCGGTAATAGCGTCCTGACCAGCTTTGAACGTCCGGTTCAGCGTTTCGTTGATGTTAGTGATCCGATTTTTCTCGGCCTCGTACTTCTTAAGTTCCTCTTCGCGCTTGGCCTTCGCGGCAGCGCTTTCGCCACCGCCGCTATTCGAAGCGCCGCCGCCTCCGCCTTTCGAGACTCCGATCGCTTCATCCTTGGTGAGCTTTTTCCCATCCCCTGAATTTAGGACTATGTCCACCGGAACGTCGCGTCCCGCTTTGACTCCGCTTTTTGCAGTAGGCTGCGCGCCCGGTGCGCTCACTGAGACGACGTACTCGCCCGTGAAAGGAAGGCCGGCGAAAACCCACTCGCCTTTCTTATCTGACTTGGTGTGATACTCGCCGGTTATATCAACGCGATACACGTCGACCGTCGCGCCGGCGACCGGGGTCGTGCTGCCATCGGCGGCGATGAGTTTGACGGTGCCGCGTAGCGCCCCTGTCTGTGCGGGCGCAGCGACGGATGCACACACCAAAACTGCTGCAGCAATGAGAATGTTTAATAGATGACGACGCATTAGAGTTCCTCCGAAATTCCCGCCGCGAGGGCGACCATCGTTATGATGCCTTCGAGTTAAAGCTAGTTGTAGCGATGAACCGGCCTAAAGGTAAATATGGCAAACACATGTGTCAAGCATAGCGAATCGGATCACGTACACCCGCCTCGCGAAAAGCACGCAATCGCAACACGCATGAATCACAACGGCCACAAGCAGCGTGCTCGGCTTGATAACACGACCACGTTAACTCCAGCGGCGCGCCCAATTCTACACCTCGTTTTACGATTTCTGACTTTCGCATGTATATGACGGGCGTCACAATCTCGATTTGAGTTTCGGGTTTTGTTCCCACCTCAATGGTCTGCTGGAAAGCGTCGTAAAACTCTGGTCGGCAATCGGGATAGCCGGAAGAGTCTTCCGCGACAGCGCCAATGTAGATGCGGTTCGCGCCGATAATTTCAGCCCAGCTCGTTGCGATCGAAAGCAGGTGCGCATTGCGAAAAGGAACGTAACTCGTCGGAATGTCGCGCGACTCGAGATTGGACTCAGAAACGGGGATGTCGCGGTCGGTTAAGGACGAACCGCCGATAGCCTTTAAGTGTTCGATCGAAACGGCGAGACGCCTCGACACTTGAAAGAAATCCGCGAGACATTCGAAGGCGCGACGCTCACGGGCCTCGGTCCGCTGGCCGTACGAGACGTGGAGAAAACCGAGTTCGTCGTTTTCTTCATTGGCGATCGCGGCGGTGACGCATGAGTCCATCCCGCCTGAAACCAAACAGACCCCAAGAGAGGTTCGCCGCGGCAGGAAGACAGCGAGTTCTTCCACCGGATCGACGCTTTCTATGACCTCGGTGCTTCCGCCCATAATTTCGCTTACACGCCGTGAACGTCGGGTCCCCAGATGTACTTGTGAAGCTGCAGCTGCATGCGCACGCGCAGATTGCTCTCTACAATCCAATCCGCGAGTTGCGGCAAATCGAGTTTTCCCCACGCCGGTGAAATCAGAATTGCCATCGTGCGATTTTCGAGATCATATTGCGCAATGATTTTCTTGGCGAATTCCCAGTCCTCACGATCCGCCACAACAAATTTCACCTCATCGCTCTCCGTCCGCAAGCGCTGTAGGTTTGTCCAGTCGTTTCGCTCAGCCTCGCCTGACGCCGGACACTTAACATCGAGAATGATGTTGGCGCGCGGATCGACTTCCGCTGTCGAAACAAAGCCACCGGTTTCAATTAGCACCTCGTAATTTGCATCGCAGAGGCGTTGAACGAGGTCGAAAGCCTCGCGCTGGGCAAGTGGCTCTCCGCCGGTTATCTCTACCAACCGGCATCCGAAGTCCCGCACCTTCTGCATCACTTGATCGATCGTGAAGTGATCGCCGCCGGTGAATGTGTATTCGCTGTCGCACCAGGTGCAGCGCATTGGACAACCAGTAAGCCGCACAAATGTACACGGGCGCCCGGCGTGCGTGGATTCGCCTTGAACTGACCGAAAAATCTCTGTGACGCGTAACATCGAAGTGTTCGAATTAAGCGATTTTAGGCGCTGAATTGCCGATTGTCGATTTATCGTAGCTGACGGCAAACCACGGCAGGACTCCCTCAATCAAATTCACGCACAGGCGGCAAAGGCACTGGCTTTGAGCGTCTAAAGATCGTGGTAGCATTGCCTTTAGCGGCGGTTGACGGCTTGAGCAGGAAAGAACAACGAGTTGGAGAAGCAATCGCGGCGGGCGCGAAACGCCTGCTCGCGCGCGCAGAAAACTCGCGTTCACTCGACGTCGCATCACTGGTTCCGAGAGTGCGCGCTACGGTCGAGAAATACCTGCTCAAACACGACGTTGACGCCAGTGGCGACGCCGTGGCCGCATTCATCGACACTCTGCACGCCGACGATTTGTGTCTGGCGATCGCGTGTCAGCGCGGCGACCAAGCCGCCTGGAACGATCTCGTTGCCGGGTATGGCGCGAGTGTCCGATCAGCAGCACGCTCGGCGAGTCCGAACGAAGAGATGGCTGAAGACCTTTCCCAATCGATCTGGGCGGAGTTACACGGATTGAAATTGAATAATGACGGGCACGCATCCGGAAAGCTCGCCTATTATTCTGGCGCTGGTTCGTTGGGTGGCTGGCTGCGTGCCGTCGTCGGCCAGCTTGCGATTGATCGTCATCGGCGGGAAGCGCGGCTGGTGCACACGGAAGAGGACGCGGAACTCGATCGTCTTACGCGTGATGCGGGAGTGGATACAAAGCGCAGTGATGGCTTTGGCGCAGACGCGAGTCCCGAAGACGCTCTGGCGACGGCACTCGCAAGCACGGCGGTTGAGAAAGCACTCGCGCGTGCTTTGAAAGATTTAGACGATGAGGATCGCCTGCTCGTGAAGTTGTATTACTTTGACGGGCTCAGATTGCGTGAAGCGGGCGCGGTGCTCGGCTTTCACGAAGCGACCGCCAGTCGGCGCCTCACGCGAATTCATAATGAAGTGCGGAAGCGTGTACAAAAAGAATTGATGGACGAGCACGGCTGGACAAAATCCGAAGCCACGCGATCTCTGGCGCAGGTCGCGACGGCGTTGCAAACCGATGTCGAATCGCTTTTGCGGGCGCCGCAGCCGCTGATGGAGCCGGCCGCGGCGGAGGGAGAATCAGCGGCTGTTTAGTAGTCGCGTCGAATCGCAAGATTTTCCAGCTATTTCGTTCAATGTTTGGAAGTCGGCTCACGCCGTCGGTTAGCAGTTGATGACACCACATGATTCAGAAATGGACGTGCTTCTCCGCCGCTACGCGAAAGTCACAGCCGGCGTGAAAAGCACAGACCACCTGGACACGGACGAGTTAAATGCGTTCGCGGAAGGCACTCTGCCGCCCGCGGCGCGAGCGCATTCCCTATCGCACCTCGCGGATTGCAACGACTGTAGGCGGGTCGTGACTGAGTTAGTCGCAGCTTCGGGCCGAGTCGAACAAATCGGCGCAGCTACACCGCGACCCGCGATGACTGACTCATGGTGGCAGAGAATCGGGACAGTCTTTGCTCCAGCTCGCCTGCGCTACGCTGCGTTCGCGGCCATCTTAGTTGCCGTTGTCGGCATCGGCTTCGCAATATGGCGCGGATCATATAATCGGCCCACAGATTTGGTCGCGCAGAATAAACAAACAGCCGGCGAAAACACGCGCACAGTCTCGCAACCTCAAGAACCGGCCGCGAACGGTGTTGCACCGGAACGATCCGGCGCCGTCGCGAAGGTGCTCCCGCAACCAACTCCTGCACCGTTTGTAGATCAGAAGCAGCCGGAAACCACTGCCGCTAATCCGCCTCCGCCACCAAAGCCAGTCGATGCTTTGGCGCGGAACGAAAAAGCGCCGGCGTCAACCGGACGCGCGGCCGAACCTTCTGCCAATGCCGCCGCTCCGTCGTACGCACCACCTCCACGCGTCGAGACGGAACGCGCTGACACGCGCAGCCGCGAACAGCAGAACCTCGGCTTAATCCGCGGCCCGCAGCGCGGCGAATCAGTCGAAAAAAACAAGTCGATGGATGATCGCTTGCGCGGGGGGGACTTCGCGAAGGCACGCGACGAAGATCGCGCACGGGGTCAGGCCGATCAACCGGCAGCAAAGGAAGAGACCAAAGACCAGGGGACCACCGCGCGGAAACGATCTGAACCACGAACTGCCACACTCGCGAGTCGCTCGGCCAAAGCTGAACGTCAGGAAGAGCCGAAATCCGACAAGGCTGCGCCTTCCGAGGAAGCGGACACGCGTTCAGTCGGTGGGCGAACGTTCAAGCGGCAGGGAAATACGTGGGTTGACGTGAAGGTGAAATCTTCGATGTCGATCAAAACAATCTCACGCGGATCTGAAGACTTTGAGAAGTTGGACTCAAGTCTCCGATCAATCGCGCAACAATTCGGCGGACCAGTCGTTATTGTTTGGAAAGGCAAAGCGTATCGAATACAGTGAATGGTAAATGGTAAATAGTGAATAGAAGCGAACTCTGAGACCTGTCTGGTCGTAATCCCTGAGGAAGCTTTTTCTATTTACGATTTACCGTTTACTATTTACTGTTTACCAGCATGTTCTGTCCATCCTGCGGCACTGAAAGCACTGGCCTGAAATACTGCAATCGTTGCGGTGCGAACCTGGCCGCGCTGGCGGCTCCTCCGGAAATCATCCAGGTTAATCTAACAAAGCCGGCTGTCTTAATTGGCATCATCATGATGTTTCTGACGCTGGGTGGATTTGCTTTGGTGATGATCGGCGCGCGGATGCTTGCATCGGTGATGCACGGAGACGACCCGCTGATGGGTCTGATCATAATGGGGATGCTCGTCATTATGGTGATCGATATCATTCTGGCCCGGCAACTTACCAAGCTGATCAATGCAGCGTTGAAACCTGGTTCACAGAGTACGTTTACGGCGCCCAATCCGCCCGCACAGCTGCCGCATGCGGCTCAAGTATTCGTGCCGGCGGGCAGCGTCACAGAAAACACGACACGGTTTTTTGAAGGCAGCTACCGGGGAACTTCGGAAATCTCACCGACACCCAAAACCGAGTAAATAGTAAATCGTAAATAGTTTGAACTCCGCCAAAAGAACTCGCGTAGTTCGATTAGGGCGGGTTGCGACCTCGCCTTTGACTATTCACGATTTACAATTCACGATTCACCAGTATGTTCTGTCCATCCTGCGGCACCGAAAGCATCGGCCTTAACTACTGCAACCGCTGTGGAGCTAACCTCACCGCGCCGGCGGCCGCGCCGGTCGTGCAACTCGCGCCCATCAGTTTGACCAAGCCGATTCTGATTATCAGCGTGTTGGTCGGGATGATTACGCTTGGTGGTTTCGCCGGAATTGTCTCCGGAACAATCCAGATGGTTGAGCGCGGCGCCGGTAATGTCTCTCCAGCGCTCCCAATCTTCGGCTTGCCGTGCATTCTCGTGATCGACATTCTTTTGATTCGTCAACTCTCGAAGCTGATTAGCGCGGCGCTTTCACCGAATCAAGCCGAAGCTCCACCATCGCTGCCCGCGCAAACTGATCTACGCTACCTGCCTCCGACGACGACCGCGCGACTTGAGGGGAAGCCAAGTGTGACGGAAAACACTACCCGATTTTTCGAAGACCCTTATCGTCCTCCCGCTGAGCCTCAGTCGCGAAACCGGTAACCAGTGGTTCACAGTTGCGACGCTCAATCGCGAGTTGTACATTCCTCTGGTTCGCCCATCCCCGCTCAAGAGGTTTTGGTCTATGCCATCGTTGCAGAAGAGATTCGCGATCTGTTTGTTCGCCGCTGTTGTGTTATGCCTGGCGGGATTTGAATCGAGATCAGCCAAAAGTTTTAGCGCCGTCGCCCAGCGGCGCTCAACCGCGGCGCGCGGGAATCCTGACATCCCAAAAATCCTATCCGAAATCAACGCGCGAAACATCGAAGCGACGATCCACAAACTGGTCAGCTTTGGCACGCGCAACACGCTGTCCGAACAAAACAATCCGAACCGCGGCATCGGCGCCGCGCGTGATTGGCTCTACGGAGAATTTCAGAAGGCCGCGGCGCAATCTGGCGGACGCATGACCGTTGAGAAACAGACGTTTGAGCAGGCGAAAGCCGCGCGCGTTCCTGAACCCACGATGCTGACGAACATCGTAGCGACTCTGAAAGGGACGCAGCCCGAATCAGGCAACCGAGTTTATGTCGTTAGCGGTCATTACGATTCGATGTGCTCGAGTCCCACGGACGCAAAATGTGACGCGCCGGGCGCGAACGACGATGGTTCGGGAACGGCCGCAGTGCTCGAGATGGCCCGCGTGATGGCGAAGTACCAATTCGACGCCACGATTGTATTCATGACCGTGCCGGGCGAAGAGCAAGGTTTACTTGGCGCAACCTACTTCGCGGAGCAGGCGAAGAAGAACAACATGGATATTGAAGCCATGTTCACGAACGACATCATTGGGAATACGCTTGGTGGGAACGGCGTACGCGATCGGCGAACCGTACGGCTGTTTTCTGAAGGCGTACCGACGAACGAAACTCAACAAGAAGCCGCGACGCGCCGCAGCGTCGGCGGCGAGAATGATTCGCAGTCACGGCAACTCGCTCGCTTCATTAAAGAAGTGGGCGAACGTTACCTGCCGTCGATGAAGGTCTGGATGATTTATCGCCGCGACCGTTACGGGCGCGGTGGCGATCACCAGCCCTTTCTTGAGCGCGGTTACGCCGCGGTACGTTTCACCGAAACTAACGAGGAGTATCGCCATCAACATCAGAATGTGCGGGTCGAAAATGGAATTCAATACGGCGACCTGCCGCAGTTTGTGGACCACGACTACATCGCGAGTGTTGCCCGCGTGAACGCCGCGGCACTCGCGGCACTCGCCTCCGCTCCGGCGCGTCCCAGAAACGTGACGATGCCCGGCGGCTTGGCAAATGACACGCAATTGAGTTGGGACGCGAACAAGGAACCCGACGTCGCTGGCTATGAGATCGTCTGGCGCGACACGACAGATGCGACGTGGACGCATTCGCAGGCGGTGGGAAACGTCAAGACCTTCACCATGAAAGGCATGTCGAAAGATAATTACTTTTTCGGCGTGCGCGCGGTGGACAAACAGGGCAACCGCAGTCCAGCGACGTATCCGCGTCCCGCGGCGCGCCAGCAGCCCGCAAATCGCGGTGCAGCGAACTCAAATACCCCTTGATAACCGAGAATTAGTCAGCCAAGTGCGCGATTGCCGCGTCTAAGTCCACGTGAATGGAATCATTTATTCGGGGAAAAAAGCCATGAAAATTAACGGTTTTGGCTCGCAAACCTCCGGCCGGTTGCGAAAGCTAACTGCCTTCGTTGCGTTGGTGGCGCTGCTTACCACCACTTTTGTCGCAGTCGCCGGACAAAGCATGAAGGCTCCTTCGACCACGAAGGGCGTCAAGCTTTCTGAAGAGCAGCGCATCTTTCATGTGCTGAACCGGCTCGGATTCGGTGCACGTCCCGGCGACGTTGACCGCGTGAAAGCAATGGGACTCGACAAGTACATCGACTTGCAACTGAATCCTCAAAAGATCGATGACACAGCTACCGAAGCCCGGCTCCAAAATCTCGACGCATTGCGCATGACGACGGCACAACTCTACGAGAAGTATCCTCAGCCCGGACAGTTGTTGCAGCAGCTGCAACGGCGCGGACAGCTTCCGGCCGATCTCGCCGCCGCGCGCGATAATCGCGTGAAGGGCGGTGCGAACGCGACCCCGAATCAGAACCAGCCGAAGAGTGGCGACGCGACAACGGGCGAGATGCAAGGGCCGCCCGCGAACACTGCCAACGCGAACGCGAATCCGAATCCGAATCCGAATGCAAACGCGAACGACGCCAATCCGATGAACAATGCGGAGTATCGGCGCGCCGTCTATGAATACTTCAAAGAGAACAATCTGCGGCCACCACAGTTCATGACGGGCGAGCTGCAAATGGCGCGCATCCTGCGCGCGGTTTACAGCGAGCGGCAGTTGCAGGAAGTGTTGGTCGATTTCTGGACCAACCATTTCAATGTGTTTGCCGGCAAAGGTGCGGATCGATGGCTTTTGATCTCTTACGATCGCGATACGATTCGGCCGCATACACTCGGCAAGTTCTCTGAGTTGTTGCGCGCCACGGCCGAAAGCCCGGCGATGCTTTTCTACCTCGACAACTCTCAAAGCGTCAGTCCGAATGCGCCGCAGCAGCAGCCGCGACCCCTGGGACCGCTGGCTAACCTGCGGATGAGCAACAATCCGCAGCAGCAGCGACCGCAACAGCAACAGCGGCGCGGTATCAACGAAAACTACGCGCGTGAATTGATGGAGCTGCACACCCTCGGCGTTGATGGGGGCTACACGCAGAAAGACGTGCAAGAGGTGGCGCGTTGCTTCACCGGCTGGACGATCTTTGCTCCCCGGGGCGCCGGAGCAGCGGCGGCGCAGATTGCCGGTGGCGGCGGTCGCCGAATCGAGATGCTGCGCGAGAACGCCGGCTCATTTTATTTCAATGAGCGAGTTCACGATGACGGCGAGAAGATTGTGCTTGGCCATAAGATTCCCGCCGGCGGCGGCGTCAAAGACGGGCTGATGGTGCTCGACATCCTTGCGCATCATCCTTCGACCGCAAAATTCATCGCGACGAAACTCGTCCGCCACTTTGTTTCCGACAATCCGCCGCAGGCTTTGGTCGATCGCGTTGCTCAAACTTACATGAAGACTGATGGCGACATTCGCGAAATGTTGCGCACGATTTTTTTCTCGCCGGAATTCAATTCGACAGAAGCGTATCGCGCAAAGATTAAGCGGCCGTTCGAACTGGCGATCAGCGCCGTGCGCACCTTGGGCGCGGATACCAACGGCGGACCCGGGCTCCATCAATGGATTGCACGCATGGGCCAGCCGCTTTACGGATTTCAAACGCCGAATGGCTATTCCGACGTGGCCGAAGATTGGGTGAACACGGGAGCGCTGCTCGAGCGCATGAACTTCGGACTGGCACTTGTAAGCAACCGCGTGCCGGGCACGCGAGTGAATCTCGCTCAGTTCGTTGGCGACGAAAAGTCTCTGAACAATCAGAAGCTGCTGGATCGATTTGTGACGTTGTTCGTCGGTGGCGAGATGTCGGCGAAGACGCGCGAGAGCTTACTGAAGCAGCTTGGCGATCAAATAACGATTCCGGCGATGCCGGCAACGCAAACCGCGTCGGCAAAAGCACCTGACAATCCGTTTGAAACTGGCTTCCAGCGGGGCGATTTGCCGGGGTTTGGCGGCAACAACAATCAACCGCAACCGCCACGGCAACAGCAAGTCGCGAGTATTAACCCGGCGACAATCTCGAATCCGTTGGTGAAGATTGCGGGGTTGATTCTGGGATCACCGGAGTTTCAAAGGCAGTAAATAGTAAATGGTGAATAGTAAATAGGATTTGTCTATTCACGATTTACGATTGACGATTCACGAGGTTTATATGAACAGAAGATTCTTTATCAAATCGGGCGGCATCGCCCTGGCATCTTTTGGAGTCATGACCACAGCGCCGACTTTTCTGAAGCGCGCATTAGCGGAGAGCCTGGAAAAGAATGGCAAGCGCAGGACCCTGATCGCGATCTTTCAGCGCGGCGCGGTCGATGGTTTGAACGTGGTAGTGCCGTTTGGCGAGTCGGCGTACTACGACATGCGCCCAAACATCGCGATTCCAAAACCGAATGGCGGAGCGGAAGCGGCGATCAATCTCGACGGTTACTTTGGTTTGCATCCCGCGCTCGGGTCATTCAAGCCTTTGTGGGATTCAAACCGGCTCGCGATCGTGCACGCGTCAGGTTCGCCCGACAACACGCGTTCGCACTTTGACGCGCAGGACTACATGGAATCCGGCACGCCCGGTGTGAAATCAACGCGCGACGGTTGGTTGAATCGCTACCTCCAGGCAAA
>DASYPX010000012.1:0-11413 GCA_036006125.1 Pyrinomonadaceae bacterium
GTTCACCGTCTTCGAAGGCGATGACGAAGTCGGCCCCGATGAGGACGCCGAGAAGTTTTGGGAAGCAGTCGGTGCGCCGAAAGAGAGAATCCTGCGGTTCGGCCGCAAAGATAATTTCTGGCAGATGGGCGAGACCGGACCATGCGGTCCATGCAGCGAGATTCATTACTACATGGGCGACGATCCGAACGATGCAGAGAATTGCGCAGCTAACGTTAACGGCGCGGGCGACACTATCACTGAGCTTTGGAATCTCGTCTTCATGCAATTCGATCGCAGTGAGGTCGAGAGCGGAAACCCAACCGTCAGGGAGGGTGCAAAGCAATACAAGCTCACTCCGCTTCCGGCTCCGTCAGTCGATACGGGCATGGGCCTCGAACGCTTGAGCGTTGTCCTGCAAGGCGTCAAGTCAAATTACGAAACGGATCTGCTGAAGAACATCGTCGATTTCGTTGCGCAGGTCGCCGATCGAAACTACGAAGCGGAGACACAGGAAGGTTTCGCGATGCGCGTGATTGCCGACCATGCGCGCGCGACCGCGTTCTCGATTGCCGACGGGATCCTGCCCGGTAACGAAGGCCGCAACTATGTGATTCGCAAAATCATGCGCCGAGCGATCTATCAGGGGCATCACACGCTGGGTTTGGACGGGTTGTTCTTTCACCGGGTGACGAACTTCGTTGTCGACGAGATGGGCGAAGCGTTTCCGGAACTCGAGAGCCATCGCGATTTCATCGACAAGATGGTCCGGTTGGAAGAAGAGCGATTCGGATCGACCTTGACCGTGGGGTTGCAGAAGCTGGATGAGTTGTTTGCGAAAACGCCGAAAGGGAAAGCTCCGGCGTACAAGGAACTTGCGCGACTGTACGACACTTTTGGAACGCCGCGGGATTTGATCCGCGTGAGTCTCGAAGAGCGTGGCGTGCAAATTAGTGAAGCAGAATTTGTCGAGCAATTCGACCGGGCGCTTCAGGAGCTGCAACAGGGAAGTTCGATTGGCAAGACTGAACAGAAGACCAAGACGAAACCGATTTATGCGGACGTTGCCAATCGCGTTCAGTCGCTCTTCCGCGGTTATGAAACCACCCGTGTTGACGATGCCAAAGTGCTGGCGCTCATTCGTGGCGACGAAGAAGTTTCAGAGTTGAAGGAAGGCGAAGATGGCGGCGTCGTGCTTGATCAGACTCCGTTCTATGCCGAGAGTGGTGGCCAGGTTGGTGATGTCGGTTCGATTGTCGCAGGTGGCACGGGCGTCTCGCCCGTGGGTCACGCGCAGGATGCGCGTGCCACCATGGGACGCGTGGCCGACACGTACGCGCCGGTGCAAGGCCTGATCATTCACAAGACACGAGTCGAAAAGGGCAGTTTGAGAGTCGGCGACATCGTTACCGCTGAAGTTGACGTTGAGACGCGCGACGCGACACGTCGCAACCACACCGCCACCCACCTGGTGCATGCGGCTCTACGCGAGGTGCTCGGCTCGCATGTGAAGCAGGCCGGCTCAGTCGTGGCGCCAAACTATCTCCGTTTTGATTTCAATCATTATCAGCCGATGACCGAAGACGAACTGAAGGAAGTCGAGCGGCTGGTGAATGAACAGGTCCTGCGGAACGTGAAAGTCGATACCGACATTATGCCGGTCGAAGAGGCGATTCGTTCCGGTGCGATGGCACTGTTCGGCGAAAAGTATTCGGGCATGATGCGGGTCCTGACGGTGCCCGGTTTTTCGAGAGAACTTTGCGGCGGCACCCACGTGCGCGCGACCGGGGACATTGGCGTTTTCAAAATCACGAGCGACGAGTCAATCGCGTCTGGCGTGCGACGCATTCGCGCGATCACAGGCTTCGACGCGTACGAACGTTTTCGCGAAGACGAGCAGGTAATCGAAGAGGCCGCCGCAACTCTGCGGACCTCGCGCGCCGACTTGCCGCACGTCATTGGACGACTTCAGGAAGAACTGAAGAAAGCGCGACGTGAAGCGGAAGAACTGAAGCTGAAAATTGCCAGCGGTGCCATCGGCAGTGCGGCTTCAAACGGCGCCGAAACGCGCGAAGTTGCCGGCGTGAAAGTGGTAGCGAAAGAAGCAAGCGGTCTCGATGCTGGCGGCATGCGTCAACTCTCGGACACGTTGCTCGCGCGCATCAAATCAGGTGTCGTCGTGCTCGGCCGCACGAACGATGGCAAGGCGTCGCTCATCGTGCGCACGTCCGACGATCTCACGAAAAAAGTCCCGGCCGGTCAGGTCATCAAAGAACTCGCGCCGATTATCGGCGGTCGTGGCGGTGGCAAAGC
The DNA here is from genome assembly GCA_036006125.1 of Pyrinomonadaceae bacterium. Lineage (GTDB taxonomy): Bacteria > Acidobacteriota > Blastocatellia > Pyrinomonadales > Pyrinomonadaceae > UBA11740. Next base: position 2,293 of record DASYPX010000012.1, read on the forward strand.
CGACATGGCCGAAGGCGGCGGCACCCAACCGGAAAAGCTTGCTGAGGCTTTGCAGGCGAGTTATGAAGTGATTCAACGGATGCTCTCCCAGTAGCAGGCCGCAGAGATGACGCCGGCACAGAAACTCGCGCAATAACAAACCGGCAAGATGCCGGTGACCCGCACGCAGGGATGCGTGCGCTCCATCTAAAAATCGTTGCTTTCCCGATTGCAGGCTCGTAGAATCCCTGCAACTCAAACCACTTCTCTACACCCCGGGAGAGCCGTCATGGGTGACGAAATCAAATACCTCGATTTCGAAATCGCAATAAAAAAAGGCGAAGGCGACGAGTACATCGTCTTCGCGAAATCCGGCAAACAAAAAGCGCAGACGAGTTTTGCCAATCCTTTCAACGACGACAAGCGCAAAGTTATTCGCTCGACGTTGACCGCGGCCGCGCTGAGATCGGCAACCCGCAAGAACAGGGCCACCGTCCGGAGCTCTGCTTCGCCGGAAGTTCGCGAGATGAAAGATTTTGGATCGCTCCTTTATTCCGAAGCCATCAACGGGCCCGTCCGCAACTTTTACAAAAAGTGCGCGGCGCAATCAGACCGGATTCGACTGCGTTTGACGCTCGACGATTCGGTTGATGATCTACCGTGGGAGTTTTTGTACGCGAACGATGATTTTGTCGCGCTGAGTCCTGACACGCCGGTGGTTCGTTACATCGAGGGGACGGAACCCTGTTCACAGGTCAAAGTCGAATATCCGCTTCAGGTGCTGGTAGTCATTGCCAAACCTATTGATTTAGTTCCGCTCGAGAGTGATGACGAGAAGAATTCGATCATGGCGGCGCTTAAACCAGTCATCGACCAGGGTCTGGTCAAAGTTGATGTCATTGACGGGAATGACACGTGGGAAAAACTAATTGAGACCTTGCGTCCGAATCGCACGCACATTCTTCATTTTATCGGCCACGGCGACTTTGATGAGAAGAGCGGCGAAGGCGTGCTGGTGATGGCGGACTCAGAAGGCAAGGCGATGCCGGTGGACAGCGAGCGCTTTCGGTACCTGATGAAGAGCCGGTCACGCCTGGGATTGGTGGTTCTCAATTCGTGTCTGGGAACGATGTCTGGCGACGGAGAAAAGTTCTCAAGCGTCGCAGCGGGGCTGGTGAAAGCAGGAGTGCCCGCGGTGATCGCGATGCAATTTGAGATAAGCGACGAGTCGGCACGCGTAATTGCCAAAACTTTTTACACGTCGCTGGCTTTGAATATGCCGGTGGATGCGGCGCTGACTGAAGCGCGGCTGCAAATTTTTCTTGACGACAAAAACAATTTGGAGTGGGCGACGCCAATCCTTTACATGCAAGTGACCGACGGCCAACTCTTCGAGTTCAAAGGGCGACCGAAAAGTCTTTCCACCAACCTCAACGACGTGGTCGATTCAATTGCGAGTCCAGCGATGCCGGGCGGGCGGGCCGTGGACGCGAAGGCGGGCTGGAAAGATCGGTTGTATCAGGTCGGCAACTGGTTTACTGCAACTCCGGAGGTGCAATACAAGACCGAGACGCAGGCTAAACCGGCGGATGCTGATACTGAAAGAGACGTCTTCGATAAGGGTCGAGACCTTTGGAACGATTGGTTTAAGTCTAAGCATCAAGCTGCGCCTAAGCCTCAGAAAGCTAGACCACAAGTGATGCCTCCGCCAGTGGCGCCGCCGTCAAAGCAACTGCCGCCAACGGAAATGCCAGCGCCAACACACACGCAGCCTCCACAACAGGCGCCGACCCCAAGACAACCGCCGCCGCCGGAAGCGCCAGCGCAAACGCAGCCCGCATTGCGTTCACAAACTCAACCGCCGCCGCCGGTCTCAACCGCGACCGAGAAGACCAGGGTTAGCTACAGTCCTGAATCTCGCATTTACCAAACCTCGCTCGTTCCCAGTTTCCTGGCCGACGAAATTCGCCACTACTTCGTCAGCCAGGGTTGCGAGAGTCAGATATTACAAACGGGTGGTGTTTGGGTGATTCAAGGCAGGAAAGAAAGGGCCGATGATCGAACTGACTCCGGTTTGTCGGCCACTATTTCGATCGAAAGATCAGGCGCGCATTTGCGGGTGTCGATCGGTGGCGGTAAATGGCTCGAGCAAGGCCGGCCCGCTCAGCCGGGCGCGGATCCGATTGCCACCCTGATAACCGGGCCAATCGCGATGGATCGGCATCAGATATTAATCAACATTTTGTGGGGGATCGTTGACGCTCGTGTGGTGCGGACCAACGGGATCAGAGTTGGCTAGATCGCTGTCCGGAAAAGTTACTCGCCGCTGCGATATTCGGAAGGGTAATAGAAAGACTCACCGCGGCGAATGAATGCCGCAAGCTTCAGCCACAGCACGCGCTCTTCTTCCAAGTCGTTTGGCATTTTCAAATTTAACCGCTGCAGAACGTTTCCGCGATAGTAGTCGAAGGCGGTGCGCATTGCATTGCCAACCGCGCGCGCTGATGCAACGGCGGCGCGATACGCGCCGTAACCGATTACGGCTAGTAGGAACGCTGACAGCAGTGTCAGTCCGGCCACCGCCGGTTTGTGATACGGCAGCCAGGTCACCCACTGCGGTTGGGGCGTGTCCGCGCGCGCTGGATTCCAGCCCGCGACGATGGCAAATCCGACGATGGCGAACTCGATCGCCGACAGATAAAGCATTAACGACAAATTCAGTAAGCCATTCATCGTGGCAAAGCTTGCTTTCAAACCTTCAGCTTTCTCAGCTTCGATTTCCGCCGATAGTCTTGGCCAGAAAACTGCGGCATCCATCGCATAACGCTCAAATGGATACTCCTCAGCCAGCGCCAGCGTGTTCGCGAGATCCGTGGCACCGACTCGATCGATATCGACCGGCAAGTCAGGCAAAGACGGATTCGACTCAAGCTCTTCGTGCAGCAGTTGCGTCTCTTGCTTTAGTTGATTGATCAGCGCCTCACGTTCGTTTTCGGGCACCTCCGTCGCCTTCTCTTCACCATGGACTGATTCGAGCAGCACCCCTTGCGTCACCAGAAACAGATATTGACGCCGCAGCGTGCGCAGCTTTGTGTACAAGCCGACGTTACGCCGGCGATTTCGCGCGAGCCATGGCTGAAACAGCGGTCGCGCCAATGGCAGCGTGCCTTGGTAAAGTTTCAGCACGCGCGCCGAAAGAGCCGACAGCAAAACTCCGAACAGCAACGGCAGCAAAATGAGTTGGAATAGACTTGTGCTCAGAATCGCAAAGATTAGTTCGGTCGCACTCTCGACGTGGGGCATGTCACCAGTGAGCAGTTGCGGCGTCGGTCGTCCGAGCAGTGGCCAGATGGTGAACAGATGTAGCAGCGCCAACGCAACGGCCGGCAGGAAATACCAGAAAAAGAACGAGCTGTTCAGAGGGTTCTTCAGCCAGTCGCGAACTACGCTGCCTGCTTCGTTGAAGATACTTGCCGAGATTCCCAGCATAATGTCCGCGTTCGCGTTGGCTATTTCTTTGAGGAACTCAACAGAATCGATCCGTAGTCCTTCAGCTTGACGTATTTACCGCCGAGCTGATCGAGGCTCGTCGAGGACAATGCCAGTCCGCCGGAGTTACTCGCGCCACCGCCGCGGCGAACGCCCTCAACCAAAATCCCCACAGGCGCGCCGTCGTCAGTCACAACCAGAACGCCGCCCGCACTCTTTTTAGCGAGTGCCTGGGCAGCTTTGCTATCAAGTGTGTTCCGTTCAACCGCGACGACGATTTGCGCTCCCGTGCAATCGCGCACGGGTAGCTCTGCGGCGTTTTTCTTCGTCGCGAGTTCGGCAGCAAGCTCGCTGATGCGCGCGACACTCCAGGAACCATTTCCTAATTCCACAATCACATGCCACCACGGTTGACCGCCGACGGCATTGAGTGCCGCGATGAGCTGGCCGAACTTCGCATCGCTCGTAACAGCGATGAAGCGGTTCTTCTCTTTTTGCAGTGCGTCGTCGGAGATCGGCATGGTGAGCGGCGATTCTAGACTGTTCGCGGAGGATTGGAAAGACAATTACCGCCACGGCAAAAACCAAAAGAGTAGCTCGAAAGGAAACAAATCGCTGAAGTGGATTCTGTTTGCTCGACTAGTACGTTTGGGATCGTACATGTTTGTTGTTTTCACGTGCTCCGCGCGAAATCCAATGCCAACGATTCGCGCCGGAATCCTTCGCAGAAACGGCCAGCGGTTAATTAATTTCATCACTGAAGGCAGACGAAAATCAGGATTGCCGAGCACGCGATGAATTACATTGTTCTGCAAGATGATCTGGAGACGTTGCGTCATTCTTGTCGGGAGGTCGCGCCGGAGTTGGACGCGCTCCAGATCAGCGAGTGACACAGTATTGCGCGACAAACGCTCGGCCAAGATATTTGCGGCTGCGACGGCGTCCTGAATTGCCAGATTGATGCCAACACCACCGATTGGCGACATCGCATGCGCCGCGTCACCAATACATAACAACCCCGGGCGATACCATTTCACCAGTCGATCGATGCGAACGGTCAACAGCTTGATCGGGTCCCAATCGGCCAGTTCATTCGTGCGGTCGGCGACAAACGGCGCGACCGAAACGATATCGTTGTGAAACTGTTCAAGACCGCGCGCCTTGATGTTTTCGAACTCGCCTTTGCGAATCAGGTAACCGCATTGCCAACAGTCGCCGCGATTCAACATGACCATCATCTTACCGCCCATAATTCGGCCCAGTGTTTGTTCTCCATCCGAAGGTTTGCGCCGAAGCCGAAACCAAAGCACGTCCATTGGCGCGCCAAACTTCTGAGTTTCGAGCCCCGCTTTGTCGCGCACAACCGAGCCGCGACCATCCGCACCGATAGTTAAATCGGCAAGCACGTCCAACACTCCGTCGGGCGTTCTCGCTTTCACGCCAACGATGCGGCCGGTCTCTTCAATCACGTCCTGCACCTCGGCCTGTGTGATCAATCTGAAGGTTGGGTAGTAACGCGCCTGGTCAGCAAGAAAATCCAGAAAGTCCCACTGCGGCACCAGCGCAATGAATTTGCATTTCGTCGGTAGATGGGAAAAGTCCGCGAGCTGTAGAAAGTCGTCGCCAATTTGTCCACCGAGTTGGCGTACTTCGTCGTGCGGCAATTTAAGAAAGGCTTCGAGCAAGCCGAGCTCGTGCATCACTTCGAGCGTCGATGGATGCACGGTATCGCCGCGAAAGTCGCGCAGGAAGTCCGCATGCTTCTCGAGCACGACCACTTCCACGCCGGCGCGCGCGAGCAGAAATCCCAGCATCATTCCGGCTGGCCCACCGCCTGCGATGCAGCAACGCTTCGTTATTTTTGTCGCGCCATCCATAGACACAACAGCCCGAAAGGAACCACGATCAATGCTTCACGCAAGGACGCGGTGAGCGGCCAGCCATGGCCAAAAACTTCAAAGCGAAACGGCTTTATGAGCCGATATGCGTGAAGACTGCCAATCGAAACATGAAGGACGCCAGAAAAGATCGCCGCCGCGCGTCGGTATCCGATTCGCGCGATGGCAGCCAGGTTGATCGCGATCAATGCGCTGTAGATCAGCAGCGAAGCTGCACTATCAAATCGCGTGAATTCCCAACTGCCAACAACGAAACTGCTATTTGTTTCAAGTCGATAATAATGGCAGGCCCAATGTGGCATCCACGAGCACGCTGCAATTGCAAAGAATATTTGCCGCCACGATTCACGCACGAGAATCTACTGCGAGAGCGTTGCTCTTCGCGAACTTTCACGTCTGCAGAAATTGATAGAACGACGCCAACGCGTGTCGGCGCACTTCTATATCTGCGGTCGGGCAATGTCAATGCAATTCCGGTCTGCGAAACTATTAAATTTCGCCGTCTGCATGTATCATTTGCGCGCTCTTCAAACCTGACCCTTGTTTAAGGAGTATTATGAAAAGAATTACCCTGGTAATCTTAAGCACCGCAATTGCCTTAGTGCTGTTTGCTTGTTCGAAGTCCGAGAACACGAGCAACAGCAATGCGAATTCATCCACCGCAACGAGATCGATGGCCACTCCGGGAACTTCGACCGCTTCCACTACAGCCAGCACCGGCGACAAGATCGGCGTTCCGGAGTGCGATGACTTTATCGCTAAGTACGAGTCCTGTGTTACCGGAAAAGTTCCGGAGATGGCCCGCGCGCAATACCAGAGTGCTCTGAAGCAGTGGAAGGAATCGTGGAAAAAGTTGGCTGAGAATCCGCAGACCAAGGGATCCTTAACGGCTGCTTGCAAACAGGCCGCCGAGCAACAGGCAGCAGCGCTGAAATCGTTCGGCTGCACCTTCTAATTTGTCGATCAATTTTGACAGGCAGATTGCCGGCGACCGTTAGGAAAGCAGGCCCCCACTGACAGCCGGCATAATGCAGATTTCAGCGGTGTCATTTAGCGGCGCGTCCAGGACTTGATCGCGACGTACGATGCTGTTGTTGACGAAGATGTTCACGTGCTGACGGACTTCACCTTGTTCCGTCAGCACGCGATCTTTTAGGCCTACATGTTGCGCCCACAAATCATTCAACGCGTCGCGAACGGTCGCCGCTGTCGCCTCAATCCTGATCTCGGCAGCTCCTGCCGTGAACTCAGTTAGATAACCGGCAATCTGGAAAGTAATCATGCAATTACGCGAGCAAGATGCTCGCGGACCGCAGACTAGCCACCCCAGCGCGGCTGCCGCGCCGGGAATCCCGGTAGATGCCTGCGCTCCAAGTTCCGTTTATACTTGCTCTTCTACCTTGAATGGCGAGCGCGAGTCAAAAATTAGCGGACGAAAAATTAAAAGAACGTGTGCGCACATTCTGGCAGGCGCACCCGTGCGGCACAAAGTTCAGCGATGCCGAAATTGGCACCCGCGAGTTCTTTGAGCGAATCGAAGCGCATCGTTACGAAAAAGAATGGCACATTCCCGCCGCCGCAAACTTCGCCAATACGCGAGGTTTGAGGGTGCTCGAGATCGGATGTGGGCTCGGAACTGACGGCGCGCAGTTTGCAAAAGCGGGCGCGGATTACACCGGCGTCGATCTCACTAACGCGGCAATCGAGTTGGCGCGCAAAAGGTTCGAGTTGTTTGGATTGACAGGAAAGTTTCAGGTTGCGGACGCGGAAAATCTGAACTTTCCGGATGAATTGTTTGATGTCGTGTACTCGCACGGCGTTCTTCATCACACACCGGACATCGACGCCGCGGTGCAGGAAATTCATCGAGTCCTTAAACCGGGCGGTCGCGCGATCGTGATGCTCTATCACCGCGGCAGCTACAACTATCGCATCGGTATCCGTGTGTTACGTCGGGCGGGCGCCGGCCTTTTGAAAACTGATACGGGCATCAAGTTGATCAATGTGCTAACTGGCGAGCCGACCGAAGCATTGCAAGAGCGCGCCGCAATGATGCGCGCCACGAATGGCGAGATATCAGCCGATCAGTTGCTAAACGAGAGTACCGACGGCGCCGGCAATCCGCTGGCGCGTGTTTACTCTCGACGCGAAGCGCAGCAGTTGTTCAAGGAATTTTCAAAGGTCGAGCTGCGCGCCTATTTTTTGAACAAACGGTTCATTCCCATTGTGGGAAATCTTCTGCCCCGCTCAATTGAATCGGCGCTAGCGTCGCGATGGGGCTGGCATTTGTGGATTTATGCTACTAAATGATCTGGAGTGCGGTGGCAGGCGAAGCGCGACACCGCTTTGGATTTCTCGCGAACGCAACCAAAGCGCCGTCGCCGCTCCGCTCTGCCGGCGCACTCCAAAATAAGTACGAATGCGAAGCATTCTCATCACAGGCGGCGCGGGATTCATCGGCTCGCATCTGGTAGATCGGCTTCTGCGCGAAGGCGACTGGAGGATAACTGTCGTTGATGACTTCAACGACTTCTATTCGCCGTCAATCAAACGCGAAAACATTCGCGCACACCTTACCAATCAGAATTACAAGCTGATCGAAGCTGACATCCGCAACTTCGCAAGCCTGGAAAAAGCATTCGCGGGAACAAACTTTGATTGCATTGTGCATCTGGCGGCGCGCGCGGGCGTGCGTCCGTCGTTAAAAGAGCCGCAGCTTTATGTTGAGACGAACGTCAACGGCACGATGACTATGCTCGAGATGGCGCGAAGGAATGGCGTGAAGCAATTCGTGTTTGGTTCGTCTTCATCCGTCTACGGTGTTAACGAGAAAGTTCCGTTTGCGGAGGAGGATCCAATCTTCAATCCAATTTCTCCGTACGCGGCCACGAAAGCGGCGGGTGAATTGATCTGCCACACGTACTCGCATCTCTATGACATGCGCATTGTGTGTTTGCGCTTCTTTACGGTTTACGGTGCGCGCCAACGACCTGACCTGGCGATTCATAAGTTCGCGAAACTAATCAGCGAAGGAAGACCCATTCCGGTATTTGGCGACGGCTCGACGCGGCGGGACTACACTTATATCGATGACATCATCGCCGGTGTGCGCGCGGCCGTCGACTACGACCGGTCGAATTACGAGGTGATCAATCTTGGCGAATCGCGCACGGTTGAATTGCGCGAATTGATTGCACTTATCGAAAACGAACTTGGCACGCGCGCCGAGATTGACCGCCAGCCGCCACAGCCCGGCGATGTTCCGCAAACGTTCGCCGACATTTCCAAGGCGAGGCGACTGCTCAACTACAACCCGCAAACACAAATCGAAGTCGGAATTGCGCGATTCATCGAGTGGTTCAAATCTCGGCGCTAGGCCGCCCGAACCTCGCCGCGATACTGCAATCCCGCCTTTTTCAGTTTAAAATGCGTCGTTCCAGGGAGAGCGATTTGATCACTACTGAAACCGAAGCACGGCCGCAGCTGACCGGCCACGCCCGGCGGCGTGATGACGAAGCTCTGGAAATCTCTGTTTTCCTGCCCGTTTTTAACGAAGAACCGAATCTGCGACCTTTGCACGAGAAGCTCGATAATTCTCTGGCGGAGCTTCGCCGCAGCGCCGAAATAATTTACGTTGATGACGGATCGTCAGACGGAAGTTTGGCGGTGCTGCGTGAGATCGCGGCGCGGGACGATCGGGTACGCGTAATCGCGCTCAGGCGGAATTACGGTCAAACGCCGGCGATGGCCGCGGG
>DASYPX010000013.1:0-3468 GCA_036006125.1 Pyrinomonadaceae bacterium
GCGCTAAAGCATGAATGATGTGTTCGACGGTGATGTAATTCTGATCGCGACGACGAGATTCGCCGAGGGCCTTTTCCAGCACACGCTGACCGCTGTCTCCGAATTTATCTTTGTATGCCCCCAAGTCAACCATGTGCTCCAACTTTCTCCGCTCGTTACCTTAGGTCTTTTCTTTGAAGGTCGCCCTGTCGACCTTCGTTTTGATGCCGAGAGCATATTCGCCGTTGCGTTTTAGTGCAACCGGATTATTCCCGACCTCGAACAAGCAATTCGCTTGCCAACAACCAGTGTCTCACAAACCCACGTCGCACGTTGTAAAAATTACGCCGCCGCCGCGACTTTGTCGGTGGCAAACACCATTTCGTCATTTCGCGCAGAAACCGTGACAGTTTGACCCGGCTGGATTTCGCCGCGCAGTAATTTCATCGCCAGCGGATTTTGAATCAGCGTCTGAATCGCGCGCTTCAGCGGACGCGCGCCGAAACTCGGATCGTAACCTTCGCGTGACAATAACTCCTTGGCTGAATCGTCGAGCACAATCGCGATATTCCGCTCATGCAACATCTGACGCAGACGTTCCAATTGGACCTCGATGATTTGACTGATCTGCTCGCGCGACAGGCGATGAAAGACCACGGTGTCGTCGATCCGGTTGAGGAATTCCGGTTTGAAGTGCTCCTGCAAAACCTGTGTCACGGCTTCGCGCACCTGCTTCTCGTCGTCGCTCACGGACTGAATCTCGCGCGAGCCAAGATTCGACGTCATGATTAAAACGGTGTTCTTGAAATCGACAGTGCGGCCTTTCGAATCCGTCAAACGTCCATCGTCAAGAATTTGCAGCAACACGTTGAAGACATCAGAGTGCGCCTTCTCGATCTCGTCGAACAAGACGACGCTGTAGGGACGACGGCGGACGGCTTCAGTCAATTGTCCACCTTCCTCGTAACCTACATAGCCCGGAGGCGCGCCAATCATGCGCGCGACGGCGTGTTTCTCCATGTATTCGGACATGTCGAGCCGAATCATGGCGCGCTCGTCGTCAAACAAAAATTCAGCAAGTGCCCGCGCCGTCTCAGTCTTGCCGACACCGGTCGGGCCCAGAAAAATGAACGACCCGACGGGGCGATGTGGGTCTTGCAGTCCTGCCCGCGCGCGACGCACCGCATTCGCGACGGCTTCGAGCGCTTCGTCCTGGCCGATGACACGTTGACGCAGTCGCTCTTCCATCGTCAGAAGCTTCTGCATCTCGCCTTCGAGCATCTTCGACACCGGCACGCCCGTCCATTTCGCCACAACTTCCGCGACGTCCTCTTCGTCGACTTCTTCTTTGAGCGTGACGCCATCGCTTTGAATCTCTCCGAGCTTCGCTTGCTCAAGCTCGAGTTTTTGCTCCAAGTCCGGGATCTGCCCGTACTGAATTTCCGACGCGCGCCCCAAATCGCCGGCATTTCGGGCTTGATCCAACTGCAGCCGTAACTGCTCGAGTTCAGCTTTCGCCTTGCGGATGTGCTCGATGATGTCTTTTTCCGATTGCCACTTAGCTTTCATGCCGGAAGATTGCTCTTTCAAGTCGGCGATCCGCTGTTCGATTTCGTGGAGGCGCGCCTTTGAACGTTCATCCTCTTCGCGCTGCAAAGCCTGCCGTTCGATCTCGAGTTGCATAATCTCGCGCTCGAGCTGATCGATTTCCTGCGGCAGCGAATCAATTTCGATGCGCAGACGCGAGGCGGCTTCATCAATCAAGTCGATTGCCTTATCAGGCAAAAAGCGATCGGTGATGTACCGATTCGAAAGCGTCGTCGCCGCCACGATGGCGGAATCTTTGATCCGAACTCCATGGTGAACCTCGTAACGTTCTTTCAGTCCCCGGAGAATCGCGATTGTGTCTTCCACGGACGGTTCGCCCACGTAGATCTGTTGAAAGCGACGTTCGAGCGCGGCGTCTTTCTCGATGTATTTCTTGTATTCGTTTAGCGTGGTCGCCCCCACGCATCTGAGTTCACCGCGTGCCAGGGCGGGCTTCAACATGTTCGAAGCGTCGATCGCTCCTTCGGCAGCGCCGGCGCCCACCAACGTGTGCAGTTCATCGATGAAAAGAATTATCTGGCCCTGTGCATTTTCGATTTCCTTCAATACTGCTTTGAGACGATCTTCGAATTCGCCGCGATACTTTGCGCCCGCCAGCATCGATCCGAGATCGAGACCGACCAAGCGCTTGTTGCGGAGAGTTTCCGGAACGTCTCCCGACACGATGCGTTGCGCGAGACCTTCAACGATTGCAGTCTTGCCGACGCCGGGCTCGCCGATTAACACCGGATTATTTTTTGTGCGGCGCGAGAGCACTTGGATGGTGCGACGAATTTCGTCATCGCGGCCGATCACCGGGTCCAATTTCCCCTGCCTCGCCTGGTCGGTGAGGTCGCGGGCGTACTTGGCCAAGGCCTGATAATTCGCTTCGGCATTCTGGTCGGTGATGCGAACTCCGCCGCGCGTTTGCTCGACGGCCTTCAAGAGATCGTCGCGATTGACGCCGTGTTGACGGAGAATTTTGCCGGATTCGCCAGTCTTCTCATCAGCAATCGCCAGCAGCAGATGCTCGGTTGAGACGTACTCGTCCTGCATCGCATCGGCCTGTTTTTGTGCGGCGGTGAAAACCTGACTGAGACGTGAAGAGAAGTACTGTTGGCCACCTTGCACACGCGGAAATCTTGCGACCGCGGCCTCGCAGTCATTTTTGATGACCTGAATGTTCGCTCCCAGTTTTCCGAGCAATGGACGCACGATCCCCTCCGGTTGATCGAGCATCGCGCAGAGGAGATGTTCCGGTTCAACCTGCTGATTCTGATTGCGTTCGGCCAGCTCGATGCCGGCCTGAATCGCTTCTTGTCCCCGGAGTGTGAATTTGTCTAAACGCATGATTCAAAGTTAGTCAGTAGTCATCGCGAGTTTTGTGCAATTCTGTAACTTCGTGCGCCGCGAAAGCAAACGGGGCAACTGACGACTTCGCCAGCGCCCCGTGAACCGTTTAATCGAAAGTTGTTAGCTCTTAGCGGCGTTAGCTTTCGTCTCGATCGTTTTGGGCGCTTCGCCTTCGCCCTTCACTTCAATGCGTCGGGCCTTTGTGTCCTCGCGTTTAGGAATCGTTACCCTCAGCACGCCGTTGCGGTAATCCGCGGTCGCCCCTTCTCCGGTAATGGTGTTCGGCATCGTGAATGATCGCGTGAAACTGCCATACGCGCGCTCGACGCGATGATAGTTGTCCGTGTCTTCCTTCTTTTCGAAGCGACGTTCGCCGCGAAGCGTGATCACGTTGTTCTCGATCGACAGATCGAAATCTTCGCGACTCATCCCCGGAAGCTCAGCTTCGAGCACGATCTGATCCTTGTTCTCGTAAATATCGACGCTCGGATGCCACGAGCCGCGCGCGATGCCTTCGTCATCGAATGTTCGTCCAACGTTGCCGGTAAA
>DASYPX010000014.1:0-6676 GCA_036006125.1 Pyrinomonadaceae bacterium
CCTGGGCCGCATTCGAGACGTTAAGGACGGGCCGCGGACAATCGATCTCGATCTGCTGTTTTACGGTGACATGGAAAGCGACACAGAGTTCCTGCGCCTCCCGCATCCGCGCCTGCACGAGCGGCGATTTGTGCTTGAGCCACTGGCGGAAATTGCGCCGCATCTAATGCATCCGGTGCTAAAGAGAAGTGTCGAGGAATTGTTAGAGACAACGCCGGACAAATCGCAAGTGAAGCGTTGGACGCCGTAAAGTTCTTGGAGTGCGCCAGCAGAGCGAAGCGTCGACGGCGCTTTGGATGTACCAATTTGATCGAATGATCCAAAGCGGTGTCTCCCGATAAATCGGGATTGCCACCGCACTCCAAATCAACCCAACTGCGCCGTCGCTAAGAACTTCGGCGGGCGTCGCGCCTTAGTCGCTTGCTCAAAGGCATAAGCGAACTTAATTAAAGTCGGTTCACTCCACGCGCGGCCAAAAAACGAAATGCCCACCGGCATTCCGAATACATAACCGGCAGGCACAGTGATGTGCGGATAACCCGCAACCGCCGACGCTGTTGAATAACCACCGGTAAAGTGATCGCCGTTCGCGAGATCTGTCGGCCATGGCGGCCCGCCCGTGGGTGCAATGATCGCATCGAGCTTGTTTTTGATCATCACGGCATCGATTCCCTGAGTCCGCGACATCAGATGGTTCTTCGCCAACGCCATTAGATATTTCTTTTCCGTCAGTGGCCCCTTCGCCTGCGCTTTGACCATAATGTCCTGACCAAAATATGGCAGCTCGCGATCGCGATGCTTCTCGTTAAAGTCGATGATGTCTTTCAGCGACTTTACCGGCGCGCCCGGTCCGAGCGATACGAGATACTTGTTCAAGTCAGCCTTGAATTCGTAAAGCAAGACTTCGAGCTCGGTATCGTCGAACTTTCCCTGCGTGGGAATGTTGGCGGGATCAATGACAGTCGCACCATGATCTTTGATGATCTCGATACAAGCGGTCATTAAGGCGTCAACCTGGTCGTTGAACCCGAAGCTTTTGCGATGAACGCCGATGCGCGCGCCGTGCAACGCTCGGTAATCGAGGAACGTTGTGTAATCACCACGCAATTTTCCCGCGCTCATATTGGTCGCCTCATCGCGCCCATCAACTCCCGCCAAAGTGCCCAAAAGAATGGCGGCATCCCGCACCGTGCGACACATCGGTCCCGCCGTGTCCTGACTGTGCGCGATGGGAATGATGCCGGCGCGACTGATCAAACCCACCGTCGGCTTGATCCCCACGAGTGAATTTGCATTGGAGGGACAAACAACCGAACCATCGGTTTCAGTTCCAACGCCAATTGCCGCCAGGTTCGCGGCAATGGCCGCCCCCGTCCCGGAACTCGAACCGCACGGGTTGCGATCGAGAACATAAGGATTCTTTGTCTGTCCGCCGCGCCCGCTCCAGCCACTCGACGAATGGCTTGAACGAAAATTCGCCCACTCACTTAGATTTGTCTTTCCGATGATCACCGCGCCGGCGTCACGCAGTTTTTTTGCTACGGTCGAATCCTGTGGCGGAATCGATCCTTGCAACGCCAGCGAACCCGCAGTCGTCATCATGCGATCATGCGTATCGATGTTGTCCTTGATGAGCACGGGAATTCCGTGCAGCTGTCCGCGCACGCGACCGGCCTTCCTCTCTTTGTCCATGTCGGCGGCGATTTCCAGGGCTTCAGGATTTACTTCGATGACGGAGTTGAGGCCGGGTCCATCCTTGTCGCTATCATCAATACGGTCGATTCGATCCAGATAGTTTAAAGCAATCAATTGCGCGGTGTATTTGCCCGACGACATGCCGCGCTGCAGATCGGCAATCGTCACTTCGTCCAGTTCGAACGGGGCTGTGACCGTCGGACTTTTGGCCTCACGCAAATCTGCGCGCGTGCGAACAGACACGCTCGCCACGGCTGCTCCGGCGGCGCCGGCAACGCCGCGGCGGACGAAACTTCTGCGATTCATTAGCGACTCCTAAAAGGAAGTGTTGGAACGCAGCGTTTCTATTCGGTGATTAAGGGAAAGTCAAACAGAAACCCGACCGTCAGGGAGGGTGCATACCAGTGTCTGCCGGCAGCACCCTCCCTGACGGTCGGGTTTCTGTTTCTGTTAGATAACAATCTCTTCCGCTTCAAACTCTGGCGAGAAGAAGAAGTCAGAAAGGCGCGGAGTAGTTTTGATGTTCAAACTGATCGGCGTTCCGTTGCGGACACTTTCCGCGAGACGCTTCGCTTCGGGGAGCATGCCCAGCGCGCGCAAGGTCTGCGGATCGCTTTCGAGCAACACACGCTGACCTTCGTCGGCGCCAAAAGCGGCAGTGATTATCTCAACGCGCAGCCGCAACTTTGCATACTCCAGTTCAGAATCGATTTGCGCGTCGGTCAGATGCCGCGAAGAATCTTTGCGCACGAAATTTCTGAAAGCTTCGACAACGCGATCGGTGATCGGGAAATCGGAAGAACGCGGATCACGGTCGAAAAGAGTTTTCTCGATACGATAACTTTCGAAGCCCGGCATCGAACCGGCCGCCAGCTCTCGCGTGAAATAAAAGGCAGCTTCGTTGATGCGCGCGCGGACCGGCGTTGCGGTGAGCGGCCGCGCTTCGATGTCAGGGGTAATGCCGCCACCACCATAAAATACACGGCCGGCTGCCGTGCGAAACGCCGGCGCGTTCATGTTTCGTGGCACACCCGTTTCCGCCGGGGACGGCTGGCCCGGCTGAATTGTTTGCTGGTTGTCCGTCTCGTCGTGGCGCACGTAATAGTCGTACAGTGAGCCGCTGGAATAGTCTCGTTGCAGCGACCGGCCATACGGCGTGTAGTAACGCGCCGTCGTCAACGTAAGCCCGGTGTTGAAAGGCAGGGTGAAGACATGCTGAACTAAACCCTTGCCGAAGCTCGTCTCGCCCACTACCAATCCGCGGCCGTGATCCTGAATTGCACCAGCGACAATCTCAGAAGCCGACGCCGTGTTGCGATTGATCAGAACAACCAGCGGCATGTCTTCCGGATCGGTACCGGTCGATTTGTAAAGGGCGGCTTTCGTGTACTCGCTGCGGCCTTTCACCGAGACGACCACAGCATCGCGCGGCAGGAATTCACTCGCGACATCGATGGCCTGGTCCAGCAACCCACCGGGATTGTTCCGCAGATCCAAAACGAGCTGACGCATCCCCTGCTTCTTCAAAACCGCGAACGCTTCGCGCAGTTCTTCATCACTGGTCTGCTGAAAGCCGCCTATTAATCCGACATAACCCGTAGCGGGAGCAATCATGAACTCGTTGCGAATCGACGGCAGGGGTACCGCGGCACGAACAATTCTGACACTGAGACCGACCGGCAGACCGACGCGTTCCACTTTGATTTCGACTTCTTTGCCGCGCTCGCCGCGCACGTTGCGCGAGACTTCGTCACTTGACCATTCGCGCGCGTCCTTTCCGTCAACGGCCACGATGCGATCTCCGTAACGGAGACCCGCCCGTGCAGCCGGCGTGTTCGGCACGACCGATTGCACGTACACACCGTCATCGTGACGCAGAATCTGCACCCCAATGCCGACAAAGCTCGACGCCTGGTCCTCTTTTAACTTTCTGAATTCGGTGGTGGGGAAATAGACGGAATGCGGGTCAAGCGTGAACAACATCCCCTGAATTGCCGCCTGCGTGGCCTTTTCGTAATCGATGTCCCCGGCGTAATTCTGTTCGACTAATTCGATGGCCTCACTGTAGTCCCCTTCGATTTTGTCGGCTTCATACTTGTCCTCGGCAGCAGCGTTGGCGTTGGCATTTAGCGCTTGCCGCCGCCGCGTTGAGCGCGAGTACAGACCTCCGGCAAAAGTGGCCGTAACCAGAACAAAAGTTGCTACAATGGCGAAGCCGCGAGTCATCTTTGCACCGACAGTCAAAAACTATAACACAGCATCGTGCCGACGCCCGAAGGTGTGCTGGAGTGGGCAATTTGCGTGCAGATAACGCCATTCACGCTTGTGCATGGCTGCTTGTTCCGTAGAAAATGCTGAGTAACATGCCGCCCGACTTAACAATCGTTGTGCCCGCCTACAACGAAGCGACGCGGCTCGGTAAGACCATTGTCACAATTCTCTCTTACCTGAATCAGAACAGTCCGTCGTCCGAACTGATTGTGGTCGATGACGGCTCGAAGGATGACACATCAGTCGTCGCCGAAAGGGCGATCGCGAGTGCCGGTGCTATTAACGCGCGGGTAATTCGCTACGAACCCAATCGCGGAAAAGGTTTTGCGGTGCGCAAGGGCTTGCTGGCCGCTTCGGCCGCCGTAGCGCTGTTTTCGGACGCCGATCTCTCGACGCCGATTACTGAAACACCGAAGCTCATTGAGCCGATCACAAGTGGACGTGCTGACTTGACCTTTGGGTCGCGGGCTTTGGATCGTTCGCTCATCGGCGTGCATCAGCCGTGGCGACGCGAACAGGGTGGCCGCGTCTTCAATCTGCTGGTGCGAATCGCGACGGGCCTGCCATTTTGGGATACGCAGTGCGGGTTCAAAGCTTTCCGCATGAACGTTTGCCGCCCGTTGATCGAAGGGACGCAAATCGATCGGTTCGGTTTCGACGTCGAGCTAATTTACCTGGCGCATCTTGCGAAGTTACGTTTAAGCGAAATTCCAGTTCATTGGGATCACGTCGCAGGCGGGGCCCTCGATTCGTCGAGCAACTATTCGCGCGACACGCTACGCATGATTTCCGAAGTGCGGAGAATTCGAGGAAACGCCGGGCGGGGTGTTTACGAGGAAGCAATCCACGCCGCGCGCGCAGCGGCGGCCGCCTCCGAAAAAGCCGCCAACGCTTGATTGATCTTTTGCCTTTTTACTTTTACCTTTTGCCTTTGCCATGGCTGCTCGACTCAACGTCAACATCGATCACGTCGCCACTGTGCGCCAGGCGCGCCGCACAACTGAGCCTAGTGTCGTCGCAGCAGCAATGATCTGCGAACAAGCCGGCGCCGACGGCATCACGATTCACATCCGCGGCGACCGTCGCCACATTCAGGATGCAGACGTGCGCCTTCTGCGCGACGCTGTGACGACCTATCTCAACGTCGAAATGGCCGCGACCGAAGAGATGATGAAGATCGCAATCGAAGTGAAGCCTGACGCGGTTTCACTCGTGCCGGAAAATCCGGGTGAGATAACTACGGAAGGCGGGCTCAACGTACGCAAGAACATTTCGATCGTCCGCGCCGCTGTCAACAGATTGCGCGAATCCGGCATCATGGCCAGCCTTTTCATCGATCCCGATCCGGAACAGATTGAAGCCGCGCGCGAGGTGAACGCGCAACAAGTTGAGCTTTGCACAGCGGCTTACGCGGAAGCGACGCTCGGCGCGGCCGGCATTCATGGGGAAGGCGCTGCGCATGCCAACCATGAAGTGCGCCGCTTGCGGGAAGGGGCGGCGTTAGCCGCTCAATATGGATTGCACGTGGCCGCGGGTCACGGATTGACTGTGCGAAACGTGGGCGCAGTCGCGCGCATCAGCGAAGTTTCCGAATTCAACATCGGACATCACATCGTTTCGCGTGCCGTGTTTGTTGGATTAGATCGGGCCGTGCGGGAAATTCGCGAGGCGATTGCGGCGGCATGAAGTCAGTACCATCCGCGTGAGCGCATGGGTCAACGACTCAAATTGATGTTGACTGTGCGACCCATCTGCTGACGCAGATGGTACTGACGATTTATCGTGAGGCCGACGCCAACTGGATTCTCACCATTGATCGCTCCAACTTAGCTCTCGCCTTCTCGAAGTCTTCTTCTGAACCACTCCAGGCACTCAACTGCTTTTCCGTGTGTTCGCGCGCGAGGCGGGCGCGGGCCGCGTCGATCTCATCCGGCCGCTCGGCAATTTCGGCGAGGACAGAAACGCGATCTTCGCTGACTTCGATGAAACCACCGGAGACGTGAAGTTGAGAATTCGTTCCCGCCTGGTTGTAAGTGAGTACGCCTGTCTTCAGCTCGGCGATGAGCGCGGCGTGACCCGGCAGAATTTGCATCTCACCCGCGCGTCCGGGCACGGTCACAGAATTCACAGCTTCCGCGAGGACACGACGCTCGGGAGTCACCACCTCAAGTTGAAGTTGATCAGCCATCGTTACTTCAGGACTGAGGACTGAGTAAAAGGACTGAGCAAAAGCGGTTTCTCAGTCCTCAGTCCTCATCACTTTTACTCTTGAAATTGCTTGCCCGCTTCGATCGCTTCTTCGATCGTGCCGACCATGTAGAAAGCCTGCTCGGGTAGTTCGTCGTGCTTGCCTTCGATGATCTCTTTGAAGCCTTTGATCGTGTCTTCGAGCTTCACGTACTTGCCTTCGCGTCCGGTAAACTGCGACGCGACGTGGAAAGGTTGCGAGAAGAACTTTTGAATCTTGCGCGCGCGCGAAACGACCAGCTTGTCTTCGTCAGACAATTCGTCGAGGCCCAGAATCGCGATAATGTCCTGTAGATCTTTGTAGCGTTGCAGGATCTGCTTCACCGCTTGCGCCGCGTTGTAGTGATCCTCGCCCACGATGCGGGGATCGAGAATGCGGGACGATGATGCGAGCGGATCCACCGCCGGATAAATTCCGAGTTCGACGATCTGGCGCGACAACGCCGTGACGGCGTCAAGGTGC
>DASYPX010000015.1:0-3475 GCA_036006125.1 Pyrinomonadaceae bacterium
TTTGATTAATCGTGCCGACGGGGCATTACTGATTGTGCGATCAGGCAAGACTCGCTATGCGGTCGTCGATCGTCTGCTCGAACAGGTACCGCGCGCACGAATGCTCGGCGTAGTTTTGAATCGCGCTGAGACGCAAGTGGATGAAACCGCTTATTACTACGCGCAAAGACACTATCACCCGATGACTGATGCCGATGAAGCAGCTCTACCCGCAGAAGACGATCATGATCTCGAGATGATTTACATCGAGGAGGATGTCGTGTCGTGATGCGCTGGAGACGTTTAGCAACTCTAAACGAAGGGAAGAAATGAAGTCATCGCATCCTAAAGCCCGCACGCTTCTCCTGCTGCTGGTCGAAGCCATGTTGCTCTTCGGCGGTGTGGTAATTGCCGTGTACGTGAGGCTGGGCGCCACTGACGCCGAGGATGCGCTCATTGTCCACAATGGATTTTTCAAAGCTGTGCTGGCGACAGTCTTCTGCCTCACAGCATTTTATTTTTTTGATCTCTACGATTTCGTCGTCATCCGCGATCGGCACGAGCTGGTTCTGCGGCTTTTGCAAGCGCTTGGGCTCGCTTGGGTAGCGCTGGCGCTGACGTTTTATGCACTGCCCCAGACGATGATTGGCCGCGGCGTCACCTTGATTTCGTTACCACTGGCATTGTCCATGATGGTTGCGTGGCGTCTATCGATTCACTGGATCCTCGGACATCCTGAACTTGGCGAACGCATTTTGATCATTGGCTCGGGCCCGTTCGCGGTGGAAATTGCGAAGGAGACTTTGCAACGAAAAGATGCGGGCTATCGGGTGATTGGATTCGTCGACAATGATCCAAGTCTGGTTGGAAAGAGCCTAATCAATCCCAAAGTTATTGGCGTGACTTCTGAATTAGCCACGCTCGTCAGAACTGAAAACATCGATCGTTTGGTGGTCGCGATCAGCGATCGGCGCGGCCAGTTCCCGACGCAGGAACTGCTGAAGCTTAGTCTGTCCGGTGATGTGACAATCGAAGAGAGCGCGTCTTTTTATGAACGGCTGACGGGACGTGTACTGCTCGATTTGATTCGGCCGTCGTGGCTGATCTTTTCAAGTCGCGGTCGTCGCGCCCGAATCAATCAAATCGCTCGCTCAACAATGCATCGCGCGATTGCCCTGGTCGGCGCCGTGCTTTCGGTGCCGATTGCCATCCTCACGGCGATTTTGATCAAGCTTGATTCGCCCGGACCGGTCCTTTACAAGCAGGACCGCGTCGGGAAAAACGGCCGGCCGTTTAAGCTGATGAAGTTTCGCTCGATGCGCACCGACGCCGAAAAAGACGGACCGGTTTGGGCAAAGACAGATGACGACCGGACGACGCGCGTAGGCCGCATTATTCGCAAAATACGCGTCGACGAGATCCCTCAGTTCTGGAATATCCTTCGCGGTGACATGAACTTTGTGGGCCCGCGTCCGGAGCGTCCGCACTTTGTCGCGCAACTTGCGCAGGAGATTCGATACTACGATCAACGGCACTTGATCGCGCCGGGACTGACGGGTTGGGCGCAGATCAACTATCCCTATGGCGCCTCCATCGAAGACGCCAAGCAAAAACTGCAATACGACTTGTACTACATGAAGAACCAGTGTCTCGCGCTCGACGCCACGATCATGTTCGAAACAATCAAGACGGTTCTGTTCGGAAGGGGAACGTAGAAACCATCGGTTGGAGGTTCACCCATGAAGAAGCTGCTCACGCAAATCTTAGTCTTGGCTTCAGCGTTGACTATCGCAGTCAGCACATTGGCTCAATCGCCGGCTGCGACGCGGCAAAGACGTATTTCGCCGATTGAAAAAACGGAGTCAAGCGCGTTGGAGCAACCTTCGCCGCCAGCCGAAGTCACTGATGAGGCTGAGACAAATCGCGTCGATTCCGCTTCCGAAGAAGCGGCGATCGTGCCGTACTACAACAAATTTTTCACGACGTATCGGCTTGGACCGGAGGACGTCGTGTCAGTAAACGTGTTTGGTCAGGACCGTTATTCCAAGCAAGGCATCGTCATTCCCCCCAGTGGCCGCATTTACCTCGCGTTGGTTCCCGAAGGCCTCTTCGTGAATGGAAAGACGTGCGATCAGGTCGCCGAACTGATCAAGAAAAAATACAACGAATACATCATTGACCCGCAGGTATCCGTTTCACTAGATCGTGCCGGTTCGTATCGCTACAGCGTCATCGGCGACGTCGGTCAGCCCGGCATTCGTCTGATGACGAGGCGATTGTCGGTAACCGAAGCGATCGCTGAAGCCGGCGGCATTCTGCAAACCGGTAGCCGCAGCAAGGTTTACGTGTTGCGCAAACAAGCGAACGGAACCTTGCAACCGATTCCTGTCAACGTTTCCGCAATCTACAAGGGTCAGGCGCCGGATTCTGTTTATCTCATTCCCGGCGATCAGGTCGTCGTGCCCGGTAACAAGTTCAAGAAGTGGCAGACTTTGACGAGCTTCCTGCCGATATTGAGTTTTGCACGCCTGTTTACCGGGGGTTTTTAAGGACCGACTGCAAGAGGCAGACGGCAGTAAGTTGTGAGCACGCTCGCCTGCTTCCTGCGGTCGGCCTCCTCTTGTTCTTGGCTACTTCCCACGTCTAAGTCGCTCACCCACCGCTGCCCTCCAGCAAAGCTCCTCAGCAACCAAAAAATTGGCTTGAATCAATACAGGCCCTGTGATAGTGTGCGCCCCCAAACAAGCGGTCTTAGTTCCCGGTCGCAGGGTTCGCGACCTTCACGGACCTTTCCCAGAGTTGCCAGGCTTTAGTTTTTAGCAGTTGTTGTACTGCCGCCCGCGTTAGGGTTGGAGAGAACGAATGCCCCCTGCAAAAGCCGCTCTTCAATTGGAGCCCGAGACCCGTTTGAGCCAGCCGGTTGCTCAACCAGCAGACGTACGTCTGCCGTCTCGGCTTCCTAATGCCATAGCTGGCTCGGATCATAACGTGTCAGCGTTGCGTGCAGTTCAACCGCTAGCCCCCCAGCAAAAAGCCAACCCGTTTCTATTTCACGCGCGCAGTCCGGTGATCACCGGCGAAGCAACTTATCGTGGTTACTTGCCGGTCGAAGGCGTGATCTCTGGGCAGTTGAATACGACCGGCGGAGCGCTGACGATCAAACAGCGACCACGGAATGGTCGTGTCGAATCAGTTCCTGAGCTTGACGGCGAGATCACTTTCAAAGATATGCTCCGAGTTAACGGTTACGTTGCCGGATCGATTTCGTCTGATAAAGGCACGTTGATCGTCGACGCCTCTGCCCGCGTCGATGCCTCCATTGACGTGGCCGTTGCGGTGATCGCTGGCGTCGTTAATGGCGACGTAGTGGGTAGAGAACGAGTTGAGCTGGGGCAACAGGCAATCATTAATGGCAACATTTCTACGCCGAACCTCTCAATGAAACCCGGCGCGACCTTTCAGGGTGATTGCCGCATGCTGAAATCCAATAGCTGAA
>DASYPX010000016.1:0-5021 GCA_036006125.1 Pyrinomonadaceae bacterium
CTGAGGCGACCTTGTTCGTCGATCGTCGTGAGTCTGCGTTGAATGAAGCTGGAGATTATGTAATTGCCGCGGCAGAAGGTGCGTTCGGTCCCGAACACATTCGCGCCGAACTTGGAGAAGTGCTAATTGGAAGTCATCCTGGCCGTACTTCGAATAACGAGATCACAGTTTTCAAATCATTGGGATTGGCGATTGAGGACCTCGCGTCTGCCGCGCACGTTTACGAAAAAGCGCAGGCGCAAACAGCGGGAACCTGGGTTGAGTTTAACTAGTTTGCAGTTTTCAGTTTTAATTTTCACTTTTCAATCTCTTTACTTTCCCTGTCCCCTGACTCCGCCTTCTTCACTTCGGAACCGCAATCACCGGCAACCCCTTTCCCTGCAATTCCTGATTCAGCGCGGGCAGCGCCTGTGTCTTGAACAATTGCCAGTTGGCCAGCATCGTCTGCGCATCCTTCACGGCTTCCGCTGAGGCTCTTCTCTGCTCCGCCGTTGGCGCGAGATCAACGTCCTCGAGTTGCGCGAACAGTGTTCGTAACCTCCCGGTGACTGAGGCCACGGTCGCGCGCGGTGTCTGACCAGCTGCGGGTGGGCCTTGCGGACCACCACCACCGCCACCAAATACATTGAACTGCTCGTTGAATTCTTCGAACCGCTTCTTCAACTCTTCAGGAACTTTCGCACGCAATTCCGTAATTTGTCCGCGCAAAGGTCGCGCGCTTTCAGCTAAGGCCGCCAACGTGAGCCACTCGTCGTAAAGCTGCTTTGACAGTTTGAATTGCTCCGCGAGGTCTTTCTGCGATGTGGTCACGCGCGGATCCATGCGCAACATGAGCGGTTGGGAATAGCTCCTGCCGTTCACAGTCAGCATGACTGAGTACTTGCCCGGCGTTGCCCAGGGCGAAGTCGCCGCCGGCGCTGTGTTCATGTACGTCGCGGAAATAGGATAGTTTGGCGCCACCCCGGGCACTGGTTGATAGTGCATGTCCCACAACCATCGGTGCATGCCGGGTTCGTTTGAAAATTTCTGTGGCGGCCGCACCCAGTAAGGAGGAATCGCCAACTGCGGGTCCGGAGTCGGAACCGGATCGGCGCTCGAATAACGGCGGACAGTGCTTCCTGAATCATCTTTGATCTCCAGCGTCACCGCGCCGGACGTTCCTGGACCGAGGTAGTAATCGATCATCGCGCCGTCGGGTGGGTTCGCGCCGCCCGGTTCGTCAGGTGGCAGGGGTGTGTCCGTGTTGTTGTTCCAACGGATGCGAGTCGCCGTCTGTGGTTTGAAGAGCACCGCGTTCTCCCGCATGGCATTCGTTTCCATCTGTCGCAGCGGCGTGATGTTGTCGAGAATCCAGAATCCGCGACCGTGCGTGCCGACTGCAATATCGTCGCCCTTCACGATCAGATCGCGAATCGAAGTCGCCGGCATGTTCAGCCGCAGCGATTGCCAGTGCTCGCCGTCGTCGAATGAGACATATACCGCGCGTTCAGTTCCCGCGAACAGCAAACCTTTGCGTTCCGGATCTTCACGGACTGTGTCGGTCGGTTCGTTCTGTGGGAGGCCATTCGTGATTTCAGTCCAGGTCGCACCCGCGTCGCGCGTGCGAAAGATGTGCGGTCGCAGGTCGTCGAGGCGCAAAGTGTTCACCGCCGCATAGGCAACGTCTTTGTTGAAGTGGCCGGCTTCGAGGATTGAAACTTTCCAAAACGGCTTCAGTTGCGGCGGCGTGATGTCTTTCCAGGTCTTGCCGCCGTCGCTCGTAATGTGAATCAGGCCGTCGTCGGTGCCCGCCCAAATTCGATTGGCATCCTGAAACGAAGGCGCGACTGCGTAGATCACGCCGCGCTGAGTTGCCACTGCTGTCGGCATCGCACGGTACTTACCGATGGTCTCGGGCACTTCGAATGTCTTACGCGTCAGGTCGGGACTGATCTGTTCCCAGTTGACGCCACCGTCTTTCGTCTTCCACAGAGTGTTTGCCGCAAAATACAGAGTGCGCGGATCGATTGGCGAAAAGACGATCGGTTGCGTGCGGAGCATCCGGTAGTCAGCCGAGTTGAATGCCCGCGGCAGAATCGTTTGCGCCTGACCAGTGCGGCGGTTGTAGCGCGTCAGTTTGCCGCCAATTACCGTGTTGGGATCAAGCGGGTCCGGGACCACGTAGCCGTACTCCTGCGCGGCGACCGGGTGCCATTCGCGAAAAGTAATTTGGCCGTCATCACCACGACTCGAGACACACGCGGACCCACTTTCCTGCTGCCCGCTGCACAAGCGATACGGAAATGCGTTGTCGGCGTTCACATGATACATCTGCGCAGTCGATTGGTTGTACCAACTGCTCCATGTCTTGCCGCCATTGACGGTGATGATCGCGCCCTGGTCGCTGCCGAGTAAGACAATGTCCGGGTTGTTTGGATTGATCCAAACGTTTTGGTAGTCGTCGCCGCCGGGCGCGCCGCGAAAGGCTGCCCACGTTTTGCCGCCATCGGTTGATTTCCAACTCACGGTGCTGGCGATGATCACGACCTCAGGATCTTTCGCGCTGAATCTCGGGACCGAAAGATCGCCTCCGCCGATGCGTCCAGCCGGACGCGGGTCTCTGGTAATGATGGCCCACGTTTTTCCGGCGTCGTCGGATCGATAAAGGTTCACTGCGTTCGTCACCGCTACTGATGCCATCAAACGATTCGGCGCACTGGCAGCAATCGCAAGGTTCGCCTGCACAATTCCCTCGGGCAGGCCGCCTCCCAGTTGCGTCCACGTCCTTCCACCATCAGTTGATTTGAAGATCCCGCCACCGGTTCCATTCCACGCGCCGTTTTCCCAGGGCCCTTGCCGCGCTTCCCAAAGCGACGCGTAGGCGATGCTCGGATTAGTGGGATCGAACAGCACGTCCGCGCCACCGACGTTTTCGTCTTTGTACAGAACTTTCTGAAAACTCTCGCCGCCGTTTGTCGACAGAAATATTCCGCGCTCTTCGTTTGGTCCATAAGGATGACCGGCGACGGCAACCAGAACATGATTCGGGTCGCGCGGATCGACAGCGATTTGCGGAATCTGCTGTCCATCGCGCAGCCCGAGATGCGTCCAGGTCTTTCCTGCATCAGTCGATTTATACACGCCGTCACCGACCGAAAGATCAGGTCGCTGCAGTCCTTCGCCACTGCCGACATAGATAATGTTCGGATCAGAAATCGAAACCGCAATCGATCCGACTGAGCCGGTCGGCTGATCATCAAAAATCGGTGTCCACGTGCGACCGTAGTCAGTCGTCTTAAACACGCCACCATTCACTTGCGCGACGTAAAAAACATTCGGTTGGGAAGGCACGCCCGCCACTGCGCGCGTGCGACCTCCCCGGTACGGACCGATGTTGCGCCACTGAAGCGATCTAAATAGTTCCGGAGAAACCGTCTGGGCTATCATCGGCACCGACGAAAGAACCGTGAATACGAGCACGACGATTCCGAAACACAGCGGTCTACGAGCGAGACGACAACGCATGAGACTCTCCTTCAGTTGTAATGATTGCCCGCGCAGCATATATCTGCGCCGCCGCAAAGTCTATCGCGTCGGAAGCCGGATAAGGACGCCAAGTGTGAATCCCCTAACCAGCCGGGTGGCAATTTTCTTTTCAGCTTCCGGCGGGTAGGTTCGCTACTTTGCGTTTCTTTGCGGTCTTTGCGACTTGGCGTGAGACCTAGCCTTGGGGGAAGAAGCGGTTCACGCAAAGACGCAAAGGATCCAAAATGAAATTAGAGCGCGATCCTCCAGCGTCCACAGTACTGACGCGCTTGCCCTTTGTGTTAAAGTTACAGCTCTCCAGACGCGAGAAATCAGAGTTCACATGTCACGGATCAGATTCTATTTGTGCGCGCTTCTAGCCGCCGGGCCTCTCGTGTGCTTCGTTTCAAATGAGGTCCATGCTCAACAGACTGACACCAGCGCTCCGGTAATCGTGCAGCCGGGCGCGCCGGGACAGCCAACCAGGACGCTGCCGGCATCGACGACCGGGCAATTGCCGCCCGCGTCTCCAAAAGATACTGAGTTTATGCAAGGCATGATCATGCATCATGCGCAAGCGGTTGAGATGACCGCGCTCATTAATTCCCGGACTGAGAACAAAGAGTTGCGATTGCTCGGCGCGCGCATCAGTCACTCGCAGGCAGAAGAAATTAAGTTTATGGAGCACTGGCTTCAAGCGCGGGGACAGCCGACAACCATGCCAATGCACCAAACGGGAGACATGAATATGCCCGGGATGAACATGCCCGGCATGGACATGTCGAAGCATGAGATGCTCATGCCCGGAATGCTAACAAAAGCGCAGATGGACGCGCTCAGGAACGCGAAGGGTAAGGAGTTCGACCGGCTGTTTCTGGAAGGAATGATTCAGCATCATTCCGGTGCTTTGACGATGGTAAAGGACTTGTTCGACACCGCGGGCGCAGGACAGGATGCCGTGCTGTTCAACTTCGCCACTGACGTGGACAGCGGCCAACGTGCCGAAATCAGAATCATGCAAAACATGTTGGGTGAACACCCTCAAGAGGAGAAACGATGAATCACGTACGCACTAATGTTTTACTCATCACAGTCGCTATCGTTTTCTTGTGTGCGGCAAATGTATTCGCACAAACACCGTCACCGTCGCCCACACCCGCTCAACCAGAAAATCCGTTTGCGCCGCAACCGGCACCTCCGCTGCCGGCGGGCATGACCGGTTCTGACGCCAACGATCCGCGCGCAAAGCTGACGCCGGGGGTTTACGACGCGGGCGAAACGTCAATGGGCCTCAAGCACATTACGTTGCTCAAAAAGCCGGACGCTTTTGACCTCGGGACCAACGATCCCAATGCCGAGAAGGTTAACAAATCACTCAGCACCGTGCTCGGCATCGCCGATCCAACGAAAGTGCCAGGCGCGATGAAGTTGGTACTGGCCGGACTAGGCTTTGCGAACTCGGACATGGCATTCCAGGGCAATCACCTGTTTCTCGGAAACTTCTACGGCGTCAACAT
>DASYPX010000017.1:0-7402 GCA_036006125.1 Pyrinomonadaceae bacterium
ACGGCCACTGCAACTTCCAGAACTTTTCGCGTTGCCGTTGACTAACAGAAATACCGTCGAAGCCTACCATTGCCAATCCCCGAAATCAAGAGTTTTTCACGACTTAGCGGCGATTTTAATATGTTTTTTCAGTCACGCCCCGATCCGGAACGGTTACGGTTACAGGGCCTCTTAAAATCACCGCGAGCCGCGTTCTGGGCTGCCATAAAAAGCGGCGGCGGCGGCGGAACTGGCTATTTCGCGAACCGCACACGAGAGGGGGGCGTGCCTGGAGGTGTTATTCTCGCGCGGCCATGTCAAAGCAATCATTACAGTCGGCCGGCAACTGTGTTGGACTCAGCCCGACTATGCGTAAATGCCGCGCATACGCGTGTCGTACGCTACGCGGTCGATCGCGAGCATGTAAGCGGCTGTCCTGGTGTCCACGGAATGCGAGTCGGCGTAGCGACATAAGTCGTTGAAACTCGCCACCATCGTGTCTTGCAGACGCTCATTCACCACATCTTCGCGCCAAAAGTAGCCCATGCGATCCTGAACCCATTCAAAATATGAAACAGTCACCCCGCCGGCGTTTGCGAGGATGTCGGGAATCACAAAGATTCCTTTTTGGTATAGCACCTCGTCAGCCGCGGCCGTGGTTGGTCCGTTCGCACCTTCCGCAAGAATTTTGCACTTGAGACGCTCACAATTCTGAGAAGTGATTTGGTTCTCCGTCGCCGCCGGCACCAGCACATCGCAATCAAGCTCGAGCAACTCCGCATTCGAGACGTATTCCGCCCCGGGAAATCCTTCAAACGACTTCGTATTTTGTAGATGCTTCGTCGCAGCAGGGATATCGAGACCGTTCGAGTTGTGAATACCTCCGTGAACGTCTGAGATTGCGACGACTTTGAATCCCGCTTCGTGCATCAACAGCGCACCGATGCCGCCCACGTTGCCACTTCCCTGCACAACGATGCGCGTATTGCTCGGATCCATCTTGAATCGTTTGCATGCTTCCTGCACCACGATCAGGATTCCACGGCCGGTTGCTTCTCGCCGACCACGAGAACCACCCAAGTCGATCGGCTTTCCGGTGACGACCGCGTTGACTGTGTGGCGCGCATGCATCGAGTAGGTGTCCATGATCCATGCCATCGTCTGCTCGTTGGTATTCATATCGGGAGCCGGTACATCCTTTTCCGGCCCGATGAAATCAAGCAACTCGGCGGCATACCGTCGTGTCATTCGCTCAAGCTCGCCTAACGACATTTGTGTCGGGTCACAGATGATTCCACCTTTTGCGCCGCCAAATGGCACGTTAACCACTGCACACTTCCAGGTCATCCACGCAGCGAGCGCGCGAATCTCATCGATCGAAACGTCGGGTGCGTAACGGATGCCCCCCTTTGCCGGACCACGCGCGAAGTTGTGCTGCACCCGGAACCCCTCGAAGACCTGAATGCGGCCAGAGTCCATGCGCGTGGGAATGTAGACCTTTAGCTCGCGATTGGGGACTCGCATAACTGCGTACAGGTCCGGATCCAACTGCAGCAACTGCGCCGCGCGGTCAAAGCGCGACATCATCGATTCGAAAGGGTTTGCTTCTTTGATCTCTTTGATATCGTCAACCAAGGCATTGGGCATAGTAATGCTCCAAGAAAGAAAGTAATCGGCAAAGCTTGAGGGGTTCTAATCGGCGGATGTTAACTCATGGAGTTATACCGCGCAACCAGCGCTCGTGACGGAGGACGCAACGCGAAACGGCATGCTAACATCGAATCCAAAACGGGCGCGACACCTCAGCACAATGAACTATTTTTCGAAGCGGCGGTTGTGGATTCGGATGTTCATCCTGCTCTGCTCGATCGCGTTTTCTGTTCTCAGCGCGGCGGCGCAAACCAGCGGAGTCGATCAGGATGATCCCGTAAAGCTGTTTGAGCGCGGGCAGGACGCACACGCGAAAAGCGATTTCAAAACCGCCATCGAGTTCTATGATGCAGCCATCCGGCTGAAGCCTGAATTCCCTGAAGCGGAGTTCCAGCGGGCCATGGCATTGCTCTTTTCAAATCGAAAAGACGACGCCCTGAAAGGATTCAATCGTGCCGTCGAGTTGCGGCCCGATTGGGGGTTTGCATACGCGCGATTCGGTTCCCAATTGTCGGCGTATTTCAACGACGACAAAAATGGTGAGCCCATTCTGCGCAAGGCACTCGAGCTTGAGCCTGAGAACGAAGAAGCATTGGTCGCACTTGCCGATCTGCGCACGCGCGCCGGCGATCAGAACGAAGCGCTGGTGTTAAGCCGACGCGCGACGTCATCGAAGCAAGCAACCGCTTCAACCTGGCGCAAACGCGCGATCATAGAAATCAGCGCCGGAGACCGTGTCGCGGCGCTAGCGAGTCTGGATCGCGCACTAACACTGGAACCGAACAATCTCGGCGCGATCGATCAACGCGCGAAACTCTTACTCGATGTCGGAGATAAGACGCGCGCGCTCGTTGATCTGCGCGCCTTAGAGAAGGCTGGTGACGGTACGAACCTTCCCGGCGCATTTGAACTTGCCCAAATGTACGAGCGCGCCGGCCGCAATGAAGACGCCTTGCGCGTTCTCGACGCACTGACGGAAAGAGATCGGCAGACTCCGGAAGTGGTTGCGCTGCGCGCAGAACTGACCGGCGGCGACGGGTCAACCGCCGAAGAGCGCGCCGCGCTCGAACAACTGTTGCAACGCGAACCGAAGAATGCAACGCTGCTGGCGCGACTCGGCGCGGCGTATCGTCGAATCGATGCGCTCAAGTCGCAGGACTACTACTACCGCGCATCACAGCTTGAACCGAACAACGCAAAGTTCGCGGTCGGTTATGCAGCGGCGCTCATTCAGAGTAGACAATTCGCGGAAGCAATCGCGATTCTGCGAAGAGTACTTTCGCACGCGCCTGATGAATACACAGCACATACAAACCTCGCGTTGGCACTATTCGAATCGAAAGACTTCCGCGGCGCGATTTCCGAATACGAATGGATTGCCGCGGCGCGGCCGGACCTCGTGGTGACGTACTTTTTTCTCGCAATCGCGCATGATAACCTCCAGGAGTACCCCGAAGCGCTGGCCGCGTACGAAAAATTTCTGGCGGGCGCCAATCCAGCTTCGAACCAGTTGGAGATTGACAAAGTAAACTTGCGATTGCCGGTCTTGCGCGATCAAATCAAGCGCGGCCAGGGCAAACGAAAAACCTCTTGAGGTCTTAACTCGACGAACATGCGAATCGGTCTCGCTCATATTTCGTCACTCGTTTCAATCACATTCGCAACTCTCATACTGTTCACGAACGCACTCGCTCAGCCACTAACGCCGCAAATGCCTTCGCCGCCGCCGATGCGGTTCGTGCTGCCCGAAGACCGCGATCGATTAATTGCGACGAAAGACCCGAAAGCGAGAATTCGATTGACGATCGAATTGACGGAGGCACGACTCACGAAAATCGAGCAACTCACCGCGCAAAAAAGTTTTCCCGAGGCTTCCGAAGCGCTCGGGAATTACCTCGGACTGATCGAGGACGCGATGCATTTTGTCGCCGCCATGACCCAGGATAAAAACAGCACGCGCGATCTTTACCGTCGGCTGGATATCGCTCTGCGCGCGCAGATTCCGCGACTGGCAGTGATGCGACGTGAGACGCCGGCTGATTACTCCATCCATCTGAAGGCCGCCGAAGAGTTTGTGCGCAGCACGCGCAGCGACGCACTCGACTCGTTTTACGGCCACACGGTGCTACGTGAGCCGCCGAACACCGACGCGAAGATAGCTTCGCCGGAAAACAAACGACCCTGACTGCTCATGCCAAACAAAACCACCCTCATTCAGCTCGTCAGGAAACATCTCTTGCTCGCAGCGGCGGTAACTGCCCTGCCGCTTTTTGCTGGTTCAGCGACATCGCAGACTCGCGATCACCTTACCGATGCTGAGACAGATCTAATCCGCTTTCATCAGGAACTGGACAAACGAATTGAGGTCTTCATCAAAGCCATCGACCGTCGATTTGAGATCATCAATGGCGTGGCTGATCCGAAGATGAAGAAGGTGATGAAAGGCGAGCCCGACTGGGGCGATGCGCCGAAAGGCACGCGCGTGGAACTGATTGGGGACATCGCCGGAATTTTGGATGAGGCAATCACCAACATCGACGACGTCAGCCGGCGCGACGAAAAGAATCCGTTGCTCGCACGTTCGCTTCGTCGACTGACCGCCGCGGCCACAAACTACGTCACGCAATTGACGGCCTTAAGTAAACAAACAAAAAATGACGAGGAGTTGGGAGCGATTGAGCAAGCGTTGACCAACGCCAATGACATTATCGAAGTCGGCAGCAAACTGCCTCCGCCTACGAACGATAAAAAAAGCAAGCCTTAAGGCTCAGTTTCGACCACCATCCCGCTGAACAAAAACTAGTCTCGGGCTTTCTTCAACACCTCAGTCCCACGATTGATCGCGGCTACGATTCTTTGTAGACCTTCTTTCAGGTTCGTGGTGTTCCGATCGTCCAAAGCTTGCCTGAAGTCGGTCAGCGGCTGCGAAGCATAGCCGGTGAAAATTCCTGGCGCGTAGATTTCATGCTTGTACCAGGGCCGGCCGTTCAAACCTCGGTCATCGATAAACGCCCGCTCCGTTAACATCAGCGCATCGTTCAGGCGACGAAGTTTAGCCGAGGAACCAGAGCCTTGCGCCACTAGCTGCTGCCGCTCTCTTTCGATGCGGGCGGCTTCGTCACCGAAGTTTTTGATCGCCTCGTTCATCGCATTTTGATCGATTGCCGAATCCAGCTTGCGATGCCGGGCCAATCTCATCGCATCGTTGAAGTATTCGCGAATTGCATCGGCGTAATCGCGATAGTCGAATTGCAAACCATCTGCGCCGGCGAGTCGCATTGCCATGGTGCCCCACAGTTGTGCCGCCGCCACGTGATACGTGAAGTCCGGATCGCCGAACTTAGACATCCACGTGAACGAATCGAACGCCGAATGGTAAACGCCATAGTCGCCGCCGAATCCCATGTCGGTCGAAGCAATCCCAAGATGCTGCAAAAAGGGCGTGTAGTCTGATCCCGATCCCAGCGGACTGATGTGTGCTTCTGCATCGTAATCAGCATCGGTTTCATTTCTCTGCTCGCGCGCCCGATCTTGCCATTGCTGATAAACGGTCTTGCCTGTCTTGGGATCCTTGATTTCGCGAGTTGCGCTGCGAATCAATTTCCAGAGCGATGGCACGGACGACGCGCTATAGTTCGGCCCATTAACGGCAACATCGACGTTCAAGTAAGCGACTGCTTTCTGCTGCAACTCGGCGTCGTGCTCTTCGGCCCATTCGGTCGAACCTTCCAGGCCGTATTCTTCCGCGTCCCAACTACAGAGAATAATTGTGCGGCGCGGTTGCCATCCGTTCTTCAGAAGTTGTCCGAATCCGCGTGCGGTTTCCAGCATGGTCGCGGTCCCGCTGTTGGGATCAACGGCGCCGAAGACCCACGCATCGCGGTGATTGCCCATGACAGTCCAACGATCTTTCTCTGCGGAGCCGTCGATGCGCGCTACCACGTCCCAAATTTTGCGCGATTGGTAATCCATGTCGGTCTTCAGGTGAATGCGCACGTCGTTTGTGCCGCCGACGTGATAAGGAAAAGGAAACGCGCCCTGAAAACCTCTGGGCCGAACCGGCCCTCTTAACGGCTCAATCAACTTGCGCGCTTCGTCATAAGCAAGCGGCTGAACCGGAATCCGCGGGATGTCTTGGTAAGCTTGTTCCAAACTTATTCGTGGCGTGCCGGGTATCGCCGGCCTTCCGGGTGTTAAAGGATCGCCCGGATACTGAAACAAAAACTGCACCGATCCGCGCTGTCCCGAAGCCACGGGTCGCCACGGCCCTTTCGGATAGACCTCGCCTTGCGCGTAACCGTCGTCCGCCGGATCAGAATAGATAATGCAGCCCACTGCGCCGTGATCCTGCGCGACCTTTGCTTTCACTCCGCGGAACGAATTGCCATACCGCACGATGACGATTTTCCCTTTCACGTCGACGCCGGCCTTCTCGAGCGCTTCATAATCGGGGGGTAAACCGTAGTTCGCGTAAACCAACGGCGCGGTCACGTCGCCGGTCGCGGCGTAACCATTGAAGAGCGGAGTAATTTTCTTATTCGAAGAGGTTGGGTCTTCCTTGATAACAGCTTCGCGAACGGAGAGCCGTTCGCGTCGCGGCGAAACTAACTCAACGATCGGATCGGTTTTGGGATAATTAAGCCAAACCTGATACTCAGCGAGCTCCGCATTCAGCCCGTACGAGCGCATCTGATCGCGAACATAGATCGCCGTGTCGTAATCTTCCTTCGAACCAGCGATGTGCGGCTCAGCAGTAAGTAAATGCAAGTGCTTGCTTGCGGAATTTGATGACGGAATGGCGCGAAACTGTTCTTCGAAGTTGCGCTCGGCGTCTGAAGATTCGCGGTTGAATCCATCAATGGGTGATTGATTTTGACCGAAAGCGATTGAATGAAAAATAAAGACCGAAATGATTAGCAGAGTCGACGCGCGACGAGTTGGCGACATGAACGTACCTCGTTGATTTAGACTGAACTAACTTTCATCTCCTCACGTAGAATTAACTTGAGGAGCAAAATGCGAAATGGAAAGCCGCTATTACCCCGGCGTCGAAGCCGACACGATAAAACTCATGGTCGAATTGCGCGACCTGTTCGACGAAGATTTCGAAGTCCAGACGATGCAAGTCTCTTCGACAGCCGTGTTGCAAGCGCGTAAGTCTAGCACGTTGCGCGATATCACCGGACTCTCGGCCGCGCTCACGATCAAAGTAACGCCCGAGTCGGGCGGCACGCGCGTCGAAATCGGAATGCAGAAGTGGTTCGACAAGGCGGCGGTCGCCGCGGTCGCGCTCGCGTTATCAGCGGGATTGTTGGTGGCGCTGCCCGCACTCGGTGCTTATTGGCAATACAAACTCACGCAGGACGCGTGGCAAAAGATCGAAGCTCACATCGCACGCAAAGCGGGCGGTTACGTGCCGCCTCTGCCGGGACGCTGCGGAACGTGCGGCGCGGCGGCGACTGCCGGCGCGGCTTACTGTTCGGCGTGTGGGGCAAACCTTCGCATGGGACTCTCTTGTCCGCATTGCAACGCGATGCAGAAAGATGCGATGGCGCGATTCTGTAATTCGTGCGGGAAGTCGCTCACAATCTGAAACCATCCACCTGCGGGCGCGTTTCAATTAGCATTCGCTCATGAAACCCCATCGCGCTGCAATCATTCTGGTTTACGGAATCCTTGGGTTAATGCTGTGCCAGCTATTCGGCATCGCCGCGTGGAGCATGGGAACCGCCGATCTTAAAGCCATGAACGATGGTGAGATGGATAGAAGCGG
>DASYPX010000018.1:0-2332 GCA_036006125.1 Pyrinomonadaceae bacterium
CGTGCATAACGCGTGGCTGCGCACGATTGAAGACGGCGTGCACACCTACGACATCTTCGACGAGTCGGTCAGCAAAGAAAAAGTGGGAACGAAGGAATTCGGGCAGGCGGTCGTGCAGCGTCTCGGCAAGAAGCCTCACACGCTGAAAGCGGTAGCGTACAAGCAGAACGGCGGCGAAGGAACGTTGGCCGAAGAGACGATCATTAAGGAACGTTCAGACACCCGCAAGGAATTGGTTGGCGTGGATGTATTCCTGGATTGGATGAAAGGTTCGCCGGACAATCTCGGAGCTGCGTTGACTGGGATCACGCCGGACGATCTGAAGCTGACGATGATCAGCAATCGCGGCGTGAAAGTTTGGCCCGGTGGCAAATCAGAAACATTCTGTTCGGATCACTGGCGCTGCCGCTTTATGCCTGAGAATGGCTCGACAATCAATCACGAGCAGATCATCAAACTGTTGTCGAACATTGCCGGTGCTGGATTCGATTTCATTAAGATTGAGAACCTTTGCAACTTTGACGGCGAGCGGGGGTACTCGCTCGATCAGGGGGAATAAAAACCGAGACATGGTGATGGGGAGACACGGAGAAAAAGTCTATGGCTAAGTCAAAATCCAAAACCAAGGTCTCCGCGTCCCCGCGTCCCCGTGTCCCGGAGTCTTCTCTAGTTGCCATCCTAATGGGCAGCAAATCCGACTGGGATGTGATGCGCGCCGCGTCGCAGACCTTGAAGGATTTCGGCGTACCACACGAATGTCATGTGATGTCAGCGCACCGCACGCCAAACGACGCGGCCGAATTTGCCGCCAATGCTGATGCGCGCGGTATTGAAGTATTAATCGGCGCCGCCGGTGGCGCAGCACACCTCGCAGGTGTGCTGGCCGCGCATACGACTTTGCCTGTGCTGGGCGTGCCGATGACAAGTGCGCTCAACGGACTTGATTCATTGTTGTCGACGGTGCAGATGCCGGGCGGGATTCCGGTGGGCACGTTGGCAATTGGCAAAGCCGGCGCCACGAACGCCGCATTACTGGCAATCGCAATTCTCGCCAACAGCCGCCCTGAACTGAAAAAGGAACTCCGCGATTTCCGGGCGGAGCAGGAAAAGAAGATTCGCGCGACGACACTGGACTAGCTACAGAATCCCGACGAGTCGGGATAGTGAGTAGGTCCGATACTCAATGTTAAGTCTATGATCCATTCACTACCCCGACTCGGGGTTCTGTAACTCTTCCAATTGCCCATCCAAATGCTTGAGTGCCCGCTCAAGCTGTTTCCGGTAATTCTCGTTTGTCGCTGAAGCAAGCCGCGAGCGAACCTGCGCTCTCGACAGAAGAAGAGAACGCTTCCGTTCCAGCGCTTCGCGTTCCTGCGCGGAAAGATGCGGTTTCCCGCGCGCTTCCCGCGCAGCCTCGGCCGCGGCGACTTGATCTTCGACGGACTTACTCTCCCAGCCGCGGGCCATGACCCTATCACGAAACACTGAAGCTAGCTGACTTCTGGTCCTTCTGTTCGCCCTTATCGTTGAGCATGATGACTTCGATTTTGTATTTGCCAACGGGCCAACCGCTAGGCGGCGGCGTGAACGAGAAGGTGGCAGACCCGCTGCCATCCAAATCCAAAGTCTTTGTGAGATTGGGCACTGGTCCCGGTTTTTCGCCGGCGACGTCTTCGACTACCAATTGACCTTTCACTTGGGTTTTGCCCGGCGCGTTCGAAACCGTGGCGACCGCGTAAAACGGATCGTTGGGAGCGAAACTATTCGTCTCCTGACTGACCGCACGATCCTTGCCGACCTTCAGCGAACTAAGGTGGGCGGTTGAGAAATTACAGGCGAACAAAAGGGCTAAAAAGACCACAAAGGCCGATGCCGATGCCAGATGATTCGATTTCATACCGTCTCCTTTCGGAAGAAGTGAATTAGTAATTGGAACGTTTTCAATTAAAGCCGTGACAATCCCATTCTAAAACAACCCGCGCGTCCAGCCGCCATCAACTTGCAGCGTGACACCGGTGATGTACGACGCCCGCTCGGAAGCGAGGAATGCTATCGCCGCCGCGATCTCTTCCGGCGCAGCGATGCGATGCGCCGGCGTTTGCGAAGCCCACATCGCAATCATTTCTTCTTTCGATTTTCCGAGCGCTTTGCCGCGCGCGATGGCGAGATCATCCTGCCGTTCAGTCAACGTGTAACCCGGCGCGACATTGTTGATGGTGACGCCATCGGCGGCAACTTCGTTGGAGACCGTCTTGGCCCAACTTGTCAGTCCGGCGCGCACCGTGTTTGAGAGCAACAGACCTTCGACCGGCTGCTTCACAGAAATCGAAGT
>DASYPX010000019.1:0-2971 GCA_036006125.1 Pyrinomonadaceae bacterium
GCCGTCAACTGGTGTCCTAAAGAAGAGACTGTGTTATCGAACGAGCAGTCCTCGGGCGGCATCTGCTGGCGCTGTGGAACGCAGGTTACAAAGAAGGAGATCGAGCAGTGGTATCTGCGCACCACAAAATACGCGGAGCAACTGGTCGCCGATATCGAGGAGATCGAAAAGGGCTGGCCTGAGAAAGTCATCAAGCGGCAACGCGATTGGGTCGGTCGCAGTGAAGGCGCGTACATCGATTTCAAAGTCAAAGATTCCGATGAAAAGATTCGCGTGTTCACCACGCGCATCGATACGATCTACGGAGCGACTGCGATTGTCGTCGCCGTTGAGCATCCGATTTTGCCGAAGCTGCTGGAAGCCTCGGCCTTGAAAGATCAAGTGATGACCTTCGCTGAGCAAGTGAAAGCATCGCGCGCGATCAAGACCGAAGACCAAAGCGAAGAAGAAGAGAAGCTCGGCATGAACACCGGCCGGCTGGCATTTAATCCTTTCAACGGCGAGCTGCTGCCGATTTGGGTGGCGAACTATGTGTTGATGGATTACGGAGCGGGCGCGGTGATGAGTGTGCCGGCGCACGACGAGCGCGATTTCGAGTTCGCGCAGAAATACACGCTGCCAATTCGCCAAGTCATTGCACCGATCGTTCATGGACAACAGAGCGAACCTGTCGACCAGGCGCCCGGCGGCGATCAATCGATGGAAATGAAGAACGCGTTCACCGAGTACGGCGTGCTGGTGAACAGCGGCGAGTGGAGCGGCAAGCTGTCACAGGACGCGATTCGGGAGATGGCTGACTATGCTGCTGAGAAAGATTTCGGCGGTGGTGCGGTCACTTATCGCATTCGCGATTGGGGTATCTCGCGCCAGAGGTTCTGGGGCGCTCCGATTCCCGTCGTGTACTGTCCGAAATGTGGAATGGTTCCGGTGCCGGAAAAGGATTTGCCCGTGATGTTGCCGGAAAAAGCTGAGTTCACCGGCACCGGCGAATCACCTTTGAAAACCGTTCCTGAGTTTGTGAATACGACGTGTCCGACATGCGGCGAGGCCGCGACGCGCGAGACAGACACTATGGACACGTTCGTCGATTCGTCCTGGTACTTCTTCCGTTACTGCGACCCGCGCAATGAAACGTCGCCGTTCGATCCGGGCATCGCGGCTTACTGGACTCCGGTCGATCAGTACATCGGTGGCGACTCGCATGCGGTGATGCACCTGATCTACACCCGCTTCTGGACAAAAGTCATGCGCGATTTGGGTCTGGTGAAATTCAACGAGCCGGTTAAGCGACTGCTGACGCAGGGCATGGTAACCAATAAGGTCGAAGGCACGAATGAATACAAAGCCATGTCCAAGTCGCTGGGCAACGGAGTAGATCCGGACGAGATGATCGAAGCGTTTGGTGCCGACGCGACGCGCTTGTTCGTTTTGTTCGCGGCGCCCGTTGAAAACGAATTGCGCTGGTCCGAAACCGGAATCGAAGGCGCCGTGCGTTTTCTGCGACGCGTTTGGACGATGGTTTACAGATGGCGGGAACGCCTGCCCGGAAGCGCGGGCATCCCGCCCGCAGAATTTAGTGACGCTGCCCGCGCACTGCAACGTAAGACACATCAGACAATCGCGCGCGTGACTGATGATTTCGACAAGCTCGATCTGAACACGAACGTTGCGGCCTTGATGGAGTTATTGAATGCTCTGGGCGAATTCAATGTCGAACCGGGTAACGCATCGGACGCTGATGTATTCGCAGTCCGCGAAGCAATTGAAGCGCTGGTCATCATGCTCGCGCCATTCTCGCCACACATCGCGGAAGAGATGTGGGAAGGATTGGGCCATAGCGGCGGCCTGCTGAAGTCTGCCCAATGGCCGGTCGCCAATCCCGAGCTGGCAATGAAGGACGAGCTGGAAATACCCGTTCAGGTCAACGGCAAATTGCGCTCGCGTGTGATTGTCTCGCCAGACATCTCAGAGGCCGATCTGCGCGAATTGGCGTTGGCTGACGCCAAAATACAGACGTTTATCGATGGTCAGAAGGTGGTGAAGGTGATCGTCGTGCCGCAACGGCTGGTTAATGTGGTTGTCAAGTAAGTTCTTGCTTGCGCCTGTCTCGAACCGTTAAAATCTTCGGCGAACCCAGACTCGCACGGAGTCGTAATGTGCTGTAAATCGAACCCTGAATGAAAGAGTGCCCAACCTGTCGCGCCTGCTTTCCTGACGAAATTGCGTTTTGTCCTGATGACGGCGCGGCCACGACTGCCTCAATTATCGGCGAGCCGATTCTCGACGGTCGCTACAACCTTGAGCGGCGGCTGGGCCAGGGTGGCATGGGCATCGTCTACAAGGCGCGTCACATCTTTCTCAAAACCCAGCACGCAATCAAAATCATCCTTCCCGATCTTGTCGGTAACGATCCGAACTTAGTCACCAGGTTTCGCCAGGAAGCTTTAGCTGCCGCCGCGATTCGACATCAGAACATTATCGCGGTGACGGACTTTGGCGTCGTCCGCGGGACGATGCCGTTTCTGGTGATGGAGTTCGTGCAGGGACGATCGCTGCAGGAAATTCTGTCCGAAGAAGGCGCGATTGGATCGGTGCGCGCGTTTGAGTTGATGCAGCCCATTTGCGCAGGCATTGCCGCGGCGCATCGCCAGGGAATCGTGCACCGTGATCTGAAGCCGCTCAACGTTATGATTCAGGCGGGCCTGCCGATTCCCGAGGGCACAAAGATTCTGGATTTCGGTCTCGCCAAAATTAAGTCGGGCGAGTTGCTCGGTTCGTTCATTGCGGCGCAGACAACCGGTTTGATGGGCTCGCCGTTTTACATGGCACCAGAACAGTGGTCTGACGAACCGCCTGATTCGCGCGCGGACGTTTACAGTATTGGCGTGATGTTTTATCAAATGCTCGCGGGTGACGTGCCCTTCAAAGCGAACGCGATTCCCGCGATCATGAAAAAGCACCTGACGGAGGA
>DASYPX010000020.1:0-6778 GCA_036006125.1 Pyrinomonadaceae bacterium
GCTGCGTCGGTAAAACCTGAACATGTGATGAATTCCTTCAAATCCTACGCAACCGGAAACTGCGAGACGTGAGCCTGCTCGACGCCAAGGTGAAGCCTTGGTCCCGACATGGCAGCACACGATATTTCTGGACGCAAGACCTATTGTCTGAGGCCATCGAGTACGTGATGTTTGGCCAGGGGGGTGAGCCGTATCGTTAACTCGAATCTTGTCGGCAACGAAAGTTGCCCTCCCTCACGGTCGGGCTTCTGACCCAAAGTCACCAAGCAAAAATTTTCGTTGACGACTTCGCACTTCTTTTTTATTATCCGCGTAAAACTGGAAAGGAGGGGATACGAAAAAATATGAGTTCTAATCACAGTGAGGTGGCTGAGACCTAACCTCAGGATTTGATAATCGGTTGTTTGGTTGTCTTCCTGAGTAAGTCACTGTGACACCTTCTTTCCTAGGGTCACAGCCCGAGGTCAATCCAAACAGTACACCGGAAAGCCGCTCGGCGAGCAATCGCGAGCGGCTTTTCTTCTGCAATTGACTTATCAACCTCTTCGGCGTTAGAAGCATCTGAGGAATTCCAAATTAAGTGTCAGATAAGCAGTCGAGTTCCCCTGTCTTTTACGATCCCCGCGGCCGCCGCTGGAAGCGTGTGCGGCGCACGTGGCTGGCGCTGGCGATCTTCGTCACGATCATCGTCACCATTTTCATCGCCAGCGTGCTCGCAAATCCGTTTCTGGCAACCCCGACACTGAAACCGCTTAAGAATCTGCCGAGCGCCGGCGACATCAAACCGCGTCCGCTCGCCACGCCCATCACGAACGCCCGAGAACTGAAAGCAAAAAAGGCCCAGGCCGAGTTGCAAAAGGCCGAGGCGCAAACTCGTATCGTTCCCGGCAAGCGGCCGGAGCTAATGCCGCGCGTGCCGCCACCGGCGAACACGCCGTTGCCATTGCCGCCACCGGCGCAGTTTGCCAAGCGACCATTAAGTGTTGGCTTCTACGTGGACTGGGATGAATCGAGTTACGCGTCGCTCGAACGCAATCTGAATCACATCGACTTGCTGATGCCGCAGTGGATGCGCCTCGTTGACGGCCAGCCGGCCGACCGGCCAGTCGCGGACGATCTGAGCAATGCCGATTCTGGGGTGGAACATCAGAATGCGTTGATGGCGCTCAACCTGATCCGCGAGAAGCGTCCGCAGATGCAGATCCTGCCCGTCGTGCAAAACCTTGACGACGAAAAGTGGCAACCTGACCTGCTCGCGCGTGCGGTGGGGACAGAAGATGCACGCCACCGGCTCATCATGGCGCTTGCTGATTTCGTCGAGCAGAACAAGTTCGCGGGCATTTGTATCGACTTCGAAGAGCCAAAAGACGAAACACAGCCGGCGCTACTGCAATTCATGCGTGAGCTGCACGCCGCGTTTCAACCGAAGGGTTGGTTGGTCGCGCAGGCAGCGCCTTTCAACGACGACAAGTGGAACTATCGCGAGTACTCGGCGGCCTGCGATTACCTGATGCTGATGGCATACGACGAGCATTGGTCGACGGGCCCTGAGATCGGTTCGGTGGCTTCGCAAACCTGGTATGAACAGAATCTCGCGAATCGGATGCGTGAGATCGATCCGGCAAAAACGATTGTTGCGCTGGGCAGCTACGGTTACGAATGGGTTGACGGTCCTGGCCACGGCAAAGAGACGAGCTTTCAGGAAGCCGTGATGGCTTCACGCGATTCCGAAGCCGACATCGTTTTCGATCCGGCGACGCGCAATCCCTATTTCGAGTTTGACGAAACTGACGACACGCATCACACCATCTGGTTCCTTGATGCAGTGACGGCTTACAACGAAATTCACGCCGCCAGTGGCTATCACTGCGCCGGCTTCGCGTTGTGGCGTCTGGGTTCTGAGGACCCTTCGATCTGGTCGATCTTCGGCAGCGATCAACCGACAGCGTCGCCGGATTTGCTGCGCCGGATTGCCTACGGATACGAAGTAGATTTCGAAGGCACTGGCGAGTTGCTGGAAGTGACGGCCAGTCCACATGACGGTTGGCGTGATATCAAAGTCGATCCGGCCAACGGCTACATCAATTCAGAAACGTACGATCAAAAAGGCATTCCGTCTTCGTACGTGGTCGAGCGTACCGGTGACAAACCTGGCCTGATCGCGTTGACCTTCGATGATGGACCTGACCCCACCTGGACGCCCGCGATCCTCGACATTTTAAAAAGGGAGAATGTGCCGGCAACGTTCTTCGTCATCGGAAAGAATGGCGACGCCTATCCCGACCTGCTGCGACGCATTGTCGATGAAGGTCACGAAGTAGGTAATCACACGTATACGCATCCGAACCTCGGTGAAGTCCCGGCCGGGATCACCACGCTTGAACTTAACGCGAACCAGCGCTTGATCGAGTCAATTACCGGGCGCTCGACGGTGCTGTTTCGCCCCCCCTATTTCGGCGACGCCGAAGCTGACAAGCCCGGTGAAGTTGAGCCCGCCATCATCGCGCAGAAACTAGGCTACATCATGGTCGGCGTGCGCATCGACCCGGGCGACTGGAAGCCGGGCGTAACCGCGAACGAGATCGTCCAAAACACTATCGACCGGGCCGAAGACGACAATCCCGAAACTCGCGGCCAAGTCGTGCTGCTACACGATTCGGGCGGCGATCGTAGCGCCACAATCGCGGCCTTACCAGAGTTGATTCATCAGTTGAAGGCGCGTGGCAAAAAGTTCGTGCCCGTGTCGGAACTGGGCGGTTGGAGCCGCGATCAGGTGATGCCGAAACTGCCGCCCAGCGAGAATCTCTACACACGCACCGATAGGTTGACGTTCATGGTCCTTTCGGTTGGCGGCTGGTTAATGCAATGGGCCTTTTTGATCGGCATTGCGCTCGGTCTGACTCGGCTGGCGGTAATTGGCGCGCTCGCGTTTGCGCAGTGGGTGCGTTCGCGACGCCGCGAGCATGAACACACGGGCGAGCGATTCGAACCGTTCGTCTCGATCATCGTTCCGGCTTACAACGAAGAGCAGGTGATCCAAAGCACGATTCGCAGTCTGCTCAGTTCCGACTATGCGAAGTTTGAAATCATCGTGGTCGATGATGGCTCAGCCGATCGCACGAGCGAATTAGTCAGCGACAAGTTTGGCAGCGAGCCGCTCGTGCAACTGTTCACGGTCGCGAATGCA
The DNA here is from genome assembly GCA_036006125.1 of Pyrinomonadaceae bacterium. GTDB lineage: Bacteria > Acidobacteriota > Blastocatellia > Pyrinomonadales > Pyrinomonadaceae > UBA11740. The sequence continues at coordinate 3,188 of DASYPX010000020.1, forward strand.
GGCAAAGCCGCGGCACTCAATTTTGGTTTGCGTCACGCCAAGGGTGACGTGATCGTAGCGCTCGATGCCGACACTCAGTTTCCACCCGAGACGGTTCGCGCGCTCGCGCGCCGCTTCGTAGATCCGCACACCGGCGCCGTCGCGGGCAATGCAAAAGTCGGTAATCGCATCAATATCGTCACGCGTTGGCAAGCGCTGGAGTACATTACTTCGCAGAATATGGATCGCCGCGCGTTTGCCAGTTTGAATTGCATCACGGTGGTGCCTGGCGCAGTCGGGGCGTGGCGGCGTGGATTGATCGAACAGTGCGGCGGATTCAGCAACGACACTTTGGCAGAAGATCAGGACCTGACACTGCTGATTCGCAAACTCGGATACAAGATCGGTTACGAAGAAGCCGCGATCGCATGGACGGAAGCGCCGGATCGTTTGGGGACTCTAGCACGGCAGAGATTTCGCTGGGCGTACGGGACGCTGCAATGTTTGTGGAAGCATCGCGATGCGTTGTTCCGGCCCCGTTACGGAACGCTCGGGCTCATCGGAATGCCGAACGTTTGGATCTTTCAAGTTCTCTTCCCGCTGATTTCGCCAATCATGGATCTGATTGTGATCTACACGGTGGCATCGTCAATTTATTATCGCTTCGCGCAACCTTCGGGTTTTTCGTTCACAAATCTGCGTCAGGTTCTCTTTTATTACGCGCTGTTTCTCGCGGTTGACTGGTTCGCCGCTGCCTTCGCTTTTCTGCTCGAACGCAAAGAGCGCTGGCGCCTCCTGTGGTGGCTTTTCCTGCAAAGGTTCTGTTATCGCCAGGTGATGTACTACGTCATGGTGAAGTCAGTGGCGACCGCCGCGCGCGGCGCCGTCGTCGGCTGGGGCAAGCTGGAGCGCAAGGCCACGGTGGAAGTACGGTCGTAAGGCGAGTTCGATGATTCATTTTCCATTTGTCATTTGACATTTTTCATTTGCCATTCGAAAACAGTTGTCGGCCGAAATGAAAAATGAAAAATGGAAAATGACAAATGGAAAATGGCTGATTGCTTTCGCCGCTTTCCTACTCATCGGACTTGCCTTCCGCATTGCCGTCGCGCATTGGCTCCCGAACGATACGCCTGATGACGGGCGCGTGTACGGGCAGATGGCGCGCAATGTGCTTGAGCAGCACGTCTATTCTCACGATCCCGAACCGCCATTTAATTCTTCGCTGATTCGGCTTCCCGGCTACCCATTCTTTCTCGCATCGATCTACTCCGTTTTTGGACATCAGAACAACGGCGCCGTGCGAATTGTTCAGGCGCTGATCGACACGGCGAGTTGCGCCCTAATCGCAGTGCTCGCTTTCTATTGGCAGCCCGAGGAGAAAAAGAAGCGCGTCACTGCGCTGGCCGCGCTGGCGTTGGCCGCTGTCTGCCCGTTCACCACGATTTACACAGCAACGATTCTCACGGAAGTGCTGACGAATTTTTTATTGGTCGCGTTGCTGCTATCGGCGACCTTCGCGCTGCGAAGTACCGCGGATGCTGACAGCAAGAGAAATTTAAAACGAGCTCTTTTTTGGTGGTGCGTTGCCGGTCTAATCGGCGGCATTGCCGTCATGATGCGGCCTGATGCGGGACTGTTCCTCGCGGCGGTCGGATTGACGCTGGTAATTGGGGGTCTTTGGCCTTTGGTCTCAGGTCTTAGAAAGGAAAGCGCCGAAGATGAAAGATCGAAGACCAAGGACCTGAGACCAAAGGCCAAGAGAATCATCACGCGCGTCATCGCCTCCGGCGCGGCAATGTCGTTAGTGTTCATCCTCGTCCTGGCGCCATGGACAATTCGGAACTGGCGCGTCTTTCACGTGTTTCAGCCGTTAGCGCCACAACACGCCGAGATGCCGGGCGAATTTGTGCCGCGCGGTTATCTGCTTTGGGTGCGCTCGTGGCTTGATGACCAGAAGTATGTTGCGCAGTTCTTATGGCCGCTTGAGGTTGAACCGATCGACGTTGACGAGCTGCCGGATTCCGCATTTGATTCGCCGGAAGAAAAGAAACGCGTCGCCACGTTGTTGGAGAAGTACAACAAGCCTGACGACTCTGAGAACTCCGATACAAATGGCGCGTCAGCTGAACCAACTGCAAGTCCCACACCCACGCCTTCAGCCAGTCCCGCGGGTCAATCGACGAAGACGAACCCAACGGCTTCACCAACGCCTGACGAGAACAACGACGAAGAAGGTGAATCGGAAGAAACTGATCAGGAACAATCCGACGTTGAGATGACGCCGGATATTGATGCTGGTTTCATGCAGATTGCGCGTGAGCGGATCGCCCGGCATCCGCTTCGTTATTACGTGTGGCTGCCCATCAAGCGCGCGCGCACGATGTGGTTTGACACGCATTCGCAGTACTGGCCATTCGAAGGCGAGTTATTGCCACTCGATGACCTCGACTACGACATCCATCAGCAGTACTGGCTGCCGCTCTTTGCCGGATTGACGGCGGTCTACACGCTGTTAGGTTTGGCGGGCGCGTGGGTCTTATGGCGCGCGCGAAAACTCGAAGCGAAACAGTGGTTGCTGCTCGCGGCGCTCGCGGTCTTTCTGCGTCTGGTTCTGTTTTCTTCTCTTGAAAATCCCGAACCGCGCTACGTGGTGGAATTCTTCCCGATTCTCTCAGTGCTGGGTGGAATCTTTATCGGGAGATTAAGCAAGAGACTAGAGGCTAGGGATTAGAGGCTAGAGACTAGATGTTCTTCGTGACAACTCAAACTCGGTGGCTCCCAGCCTCAAGTCTCCAGCCTCTAGCCTCCCGCCTCCAGCCCCTAGTTCGGCCGCGGCGTCGCCTGCTCTGATGCCGGCACGCGTGACGGATCCGGATTGTCCGGTGATGTATGCAGGTGGACGGCCTTCCAATCCTTTCCAATTTTGCGAAAGACAATTGTCATGCGGCCGGTGTCGGTTTCCGGCGTGCCGTTGAAAGTCATTGACTGTGTCCACTGACAAGTGATTAGTGCTGCGGTTGTGCCCAGCATCGTCACGCGCAAATCGCGCACATCGAGCTTCACGTCGCTCATGTTCGGATACGAAGCTTCGCGATTCGCCTTTAGTTGGTCCCAACCCTTCGTCACCGTGCCGTTGTAGTTGAAGAGAAGAAGCCGCGGCGTGTTCTGATAAGCATTCGTGACTGCCTTCACATCAGCGTTGCGGATGCCATCAAGCAGATTGTTGAACGCCGTCAGTACCGTGCCCGACGACGATGTTTGCGCACCCGTTGTTTCGTTGCGTGATGCCCGCGGAGTTGCGGACGGCGTCGCCTGCGTCGTGGGCGCTTTTGAAACAGTCTTCGGCGTGGGTGAAGGCTTCGGCGGCGCCATAGTACGCGAGCGTGTTGGCGACGAATACGGATCAGTGGTTGAGCTGTTGGAGTTCTGTGCGAACGCGCAAATAGCGCAAGCAAATATGACAAAAAAGATGGCAGAAAATCGTTTCATCGTGAACCTCCCTGACACGGCATTAGTAACATAGACCGATCCGTCGTGTCAGTAACTAATTGTAAGGGGAGCTATACCGTGGGGAGTTCATTCCAGGGAACTTGACTGCGCAGACGCGTC
>DASYPX010000021.1:0-2189 GCA_036006125.1 Pyrinomonadaceae bacterium
CTATGCGTCAGCGTTGGCGGACGTCACTCTCGAACGCGGCGAAGCCAAAGATGTTCAGCGCGAGCTTGAGCAGTGGGAAGAATTGCTGCAGTCGAACCCTGCGCTTCAGGAAGTTTTTCGCAACCCAACGATCGCTTTGGACAAGAAGCGCGCGGTTCTGAATAAACTAATCGAGCGTGCGAAGCCGCGACCAACGACCACGAACTTTCTGAAGGTGTTGTTACAAAACCAACGGCTGACTGAGCTCCCCGAAATCAATCGAAAATTGACGGACATCCTGGATGAACGCGCCGGAATGGTGGCCGCGATTGTCACGACCGCGCGGCCAGTGCCCGGTGATATCCAGCAAAGTCTGGAGCAGCGGCTGACTACGGTGACTCAGAAAAAAGTGCGGCTGAATTTCAAGCAGGATGCCGATCTTATCGGCGGACTTGTGACGCGCATCGGCTCGACAGTGTACGACGGCTCCGTTCGCAATCAGTTGCAACTGATGAAAGAAAGAATGGCTGGATAAACATTGCCGATTGCCAAATTTCGATTGCCGATTGAAGCACAATCAAATCGGCAATTGGCAATCGCAAATCGGAAATGACTCATGGAACCAATCAAAGCAAACGAAATCAACGAAATCATTCGCCAGCAGATCGAGAACTTTGAAGCCGGCGTGACCGTGATGGAAGTCGGCACCGTGATCAAAGTCGGTGACGGCATCGCCGAGGTTCACGGCCTGGAAAAAGTGATGGCGAGTGAACTACTCGAGTTCCCGCACGAGGTGCGCGGACTGGCGCTGAACCTTGAAGAAGACAAAGTTGGCGTCGTCCTTTTCGGCGATTTCCAAAAGGTCAAAGAAGGCGATCTCGTAAAGCGCACCGGACGCATCATGCAGGTGCCCGTTGGTCAGGCGCTGGTCGGTCGTGTGGTCGACGCGCTCGGAAATCCTGTCGATGAGCGCGGGCCCATCATCGCCGAAGAATTCAATGCGGTTGAGCGCATCGCGCCCGGCGTCGTGGACCGGCAACCGGTGAAAGAGGCTTTGCAGACCGGTCTGAAGGCGATTGACTCGATGGTGCCGATTGGTCGCGGTCAGCGCGAACTAATCATCGGCGATCGTCAAACCGGAAAAACCGCGATCGCGGTTGACACGATTATCAATCAACGCGGCAAAGACGTGATTTGCATCTACGTCGCGATTGGACAGAAGGCTTCGACAGTAGCGCAGGTCGTGAAGACACTTCAGGACTACGGCGCGATGGATTACACGATCGTGGTTAAAGCAACTGCGTCTGATCCCGCCGCGATGCAATATCTCGCTCCGTATTCAGGCGTCGCGATGGGCGAGTACTTCCGTGATCGCGGCCAGCACGCGCTGACGATCTACGATGATCTTTCCAAGCAAGCGGCAGCGTATCGCGAGATCTCTTTGCTGCTGCGACGACCACCGGGCCGCGAAGCTTATCCGGGCGACGTGTTCTATCTGCACTCGCGGCTGCTTGAGCGCGCGGCGAAACTTTCGGATGCGAAAGGCGCCGGTTCGCTCACGAGCTTGCCCGTGATTGAAACGCAGGCGGGCGACATCTCCGCATACATTCCGACCAACGTTATTTCGATTACCGATGGGCAGATTTTTTTGGAAGCAGATCTTTTTAACTCCGGTATTCGACCGGCGATTGACGTCGGCAACTCAGTGTCGCGCGTCGGTGGTTCGGCGCAGGTAAAGATGATGCGCCAGGTCGCCGGCGGATTGCGTCTTTCACTCGCGCAATATCGCGCGCTGGCGGCGTTCGCGCAGTTTGGATCGGATCTCGACAAAGCGACGCAGGCACAGCTCGCGCTCGGCGAACGCTTAACGGAGATTCTGAAGCAGCCGCAGTATCAACCAATCGATGTCGAGAAGCAGGTGCTGGTCATCTGGGCCGCGAACAATGGTTACACGGATGACGTGCCGGTCTCTGATGTGCGTACACTCGAAGCTGACCTCGTGCGCTTCATGGAAAATTCGCATCCCGGCGTGTTGCAACAGCTTCGTGAGAAGAAGGCGATCGATGCGGATATCGAAAAGGATCTGCATCAGTCGCTGAAAGATTTCAAAGAGACGTGGACGGAGCGGGCGCAAGCCGCCGCGGCGTAAAGAAGTGACGAGTAATGAGTGATGCGTGATGAGTAAATGCTTTGGCTTTCGCGCCGAAGGC
>DASYPX010000022.1:0-4276 GCA_036006125.1 Pyrinomonadaceae bacterium
TGTGGCATTAATCCCGCGGTTGGCAGCTCAGACTGAAATTGACCGAAGGCAGTTGGCCGGCCTGAGCGTGCGCGAGATGCGTTTGGAGAGACGGCTCCACTTAATCTTTCGAAAAAATGCGACGCTGTCACACGCCGCGAAGGCATTCTTAAGAGTGGTCCGATCGAGAGACAACGAACATCAGGTTAAAGAGTGATCGCTGGGTTCTGAGTGGTGGATCAACGGGATTTCCTTTTAGAAACCCCGTCGCCGCGATGTTATCGAGTCGCTCGCAGCATCACTACTCCGTGTCCCGGGATCGTAACTGAGTATTCAGGTCCGGGCCACGTCACGTCCTGATGCAACCAAAGATCCCTGAGCCGCCGCTTACCCTCAATTCCGATATCCGCCCACTTCACTGTGACTTTCGCTGCTTCGGCAGCGCGATTGAAAAACGCGACGGCTTGCGCTCTGCCGGAAAGAGGACGCGACCAAATCTCCTGATCGCCTGATTTCCAAACCTGCTTTCCCTGGTTTCCGAGTTTGTCCTGGTCGACGGCAATCACCTCGCGATTAGTAAGGATTGCAAGGATCTCAGGACTCATGCTGCGTAAATCATTGCCAGCCAGCAGCGGCGCCGCCAGCATGGCCCAGAGACTCATGTGAGTTTTGTATTCCGTTTCACTCATTGCGCCATTGCCGATCTCGAGCATGTCCGGATCGTTCCAATGACCCGGCTTTGCATAAGGCGCCAGATCGTTTTGGTTGAAGCCGATGCGCGTCATTGAATCCCACGCGTCGCGAATATCGCCGGTCGTGCGCCAGAGATTTCCGCCAACATCTGCGCCCCATTTCCAAACCTCCTGGCGGCCATACTGGCAAAGGCTGTACACAATCGGCCGCTTCGTTTTCCGCAACGCGTCGCCCATGATTTGATAGACCGCCTGCATCTCTTCATCGGTGTACAGATTTCGCGCGCCGCACCAATCGTATTTCAAGTAGTCAATTCCCCAGTCAGCGTACGTGCGCGCATCCTGCTCTTCGTGACCGTAGGTGCCTTCATAACCTGCGCACGTGTTCGGTCCCGGCGAGGAATAAATGCCGAGCTTCAAACCTTTGCTGTGGACGTAGTCAGCCAGCGCCTTCATGTCGGGAAATTTCTTGTTTGTTTGAATGTTGCCCTGTGCGTCGCGGCTGCCTTCCCACGTGTCGTCGATGTTGATGTAGAGATAGCCGGCTTCCTTCATGCCATTCGAAGCCATCGCGTCGGCAATACTGCGGACGGTCGGATCGTCAACGCGGCTGGCGAACTTGTTCCAACTGTTCCAGCCCATGGGCGGCGTGCGCGCGAGCCCGTTGTCCGGAACCTTGTGCAGAGTAGGAAGGGGATTGCGCGCCGGCATGGCGCCTTCGCCCTCGGGCGCACGCACCGCGCTCATCTGGGTCAGCGGATCCTGTGCACGTCGACGCGTCCACACCTGCAGCTCGTTGCCGTTGAGCTTTATCTCGTACTGGACCTTGCGTTCGTTCTTGCCATCCATCATCGATCCGGTCAGTGCAATGCGGCCGTCGTCGCCCGGTGTGCTCTCACTGATGCGATAGAAAAACTGGGTGACGCGAATTGTGCCGGTGATTTTTTGTCCCTCTTGCTTCAGGTTCAGGTACGTCGTGCGGAACGTGCCGTCCCTGTTGTCGGTACGCACAACCCAGTTGCCGGTCAATGGCTCGGGTGATTGGCGCGCGCCAACGATCGCGCCGATCACTCCTGCGAAAACGATAGCGAACAACGCAACGACGATGATGAGTTGAAATCTCTTCATGGGTTTACTCCACCGAGAACTTGTAAATGGTTGTGTGGTGATATTTCTCACCGGGTCGTAAGATGGTTGAAGGAAAGTCGGGTTGATTAGGCGAATCGGGAAAGTGCTGCGCCTCGAAACAGCATCCCGAATTCTTCGTGTAAGCGCGGCCCCGCTTCCCCACTAGAGTGCCATCCAAAAAATTGCCGGAGTAAAACTGCAAACCAGGTTGAGTCGTGAACACTTCCATGACGCGTCCTGTTTGCGGTTCATAAACTCTGGCGGCAGTCCTTGGCATCCCTGGGTCGCCACGCAAAACAAAATTGTGGTCGTAGCCGCCTGCGAATCTTAACTGCTGGTCAGGGTTACCGATGCGCGCCCCGATCGCTGTCGGGGAGGTGAAGTCCATCGGCGTTCCTTTCACGTTTCTGATCTCACCCGTGGGTATCAGCGTTTCGTCGACGGGAGTGAATGCGTCGGCGTCGATTTGCAATTCATGATTGAGAATTGTCTCACTCCCGGCGAGATTGAAATATGAGTGATTGGTGAGGTTGATGATAGTGTCGCGATCGGTGGTCGCGTAATAGTCAATGCGCAATTCATTTGCGTCGTTCAGTCGGTAGGTTACCGTGGTATTCAGATTCCCCGGGTAATCTTCGTCGGCGTCCTTACTAAGGTAGTTGAGCTGAACACCTTCGTCGATCACCTGCGCCTCCCAGACAACCTTGTCGAAACCCCTGACGCCGCCGTGTAGATGATTATGTCCATTGTTGATAGCAAGCTGATAGCCGATGCCATCCAAGGTGAACCGGCCGCGGGCGATCCGGTTGGCAAAGCGACCAATCAAGGCGCCGAAATATCTTGAACGGTTCAGATAGCCTTCCAGAGCGTCATGGCCCAGGACTACGTCGGCGAGGTTTCCATTGCAGTCGGGAACGCGAATTGAGGAGATGATGCCGCCGTAGTTAATGATCTCTACTGACATTCCCTGATCGTTGTCCAGCGAGAAGAGGTGAACCTCTTCGCCAGCCGGCGTTACGCCAAATCGCTCGCTCGTTATAGTCATAGCTAGATCGACGGTCGCAGCGTCGCTGGCTTTGCCGTAATGGTTATCGACGCGGTTTGTAGGCCTTTGCCCGTCGCCTCGACGAGTATCTCGCCCGGCTGCTTCAGCGATTGGACAATTGCCATACAGAGACCATTGAAGGCGCTGCGCTTTGCATCGTACGGCGACGAAGGTCTATCGGGTTCATGGCAACTTGGATCGCCGTTGCCGAGGCCGATCAGACGACCGGGGCCGGTTAGCTTAAATGTGATCTCATCGGTGGCGGTTGGCATCAGTAGTCCCCGGGCATCATGAACTTCAACAGCTACAATCGACACATCTTCGCCATCCGCGGAGATCGACGAGTGATCAGGATGAAGCGCCAGGCGCGATGGAGGACCAGTCGTTTCGCGTTTCGTAGTCTTCACGACTTTGCCGTTCTTATAACCGCGCGCCTCGATAAATCCAGGCGCGTACTTTACCTTCCACTCGACGTGAGAATTTCGCTCGACGGTTTTCGAGCCCAAGCCTGCGCCATTCACAGACAGTTCGACGTTATCCAGATTCGTGTAGCACCAGACGTCGATCTCCTGACCTTCCTTGCCGCTCCAATTCCAATGCGGGAACAGGTGCAACACCGGCTCCGCCTGCCACCATGATCGGTAGTAATAGAAAATGTCCTTAGGGAAGCCACACGTGTCGAGAATTCCAAAATGGGAACTGATGCACGGCCACGGATAAGGGGATGGCTCGCCCCGATAGTCGAAGCCGGTCCAGTTGAACGCACCTGACAAGAACGCACGTTCCGCGAATACCTTCCACCAGCCTTCGGTGGTAACTGTATAGCCGGGATGATTCAGATCATAAGCGCTGACGTAGCCACGCTCCTTGTCGTTTGCGTAAATGCCGCGCGTGAAGAATTCGCTCCCCATCTCAGAACCAACAGTCGGTAACTTCGGAAACTTGGAGTGAAAGTCATCGATGTTCTTGGCGGTAGCCACGCCACCCTGACCGCCACCACCGGCATAGTTGAAGCCCATCACATCGACGACGTTGCTCACCCCTCGGCCCCAAGCGCCGTTCATCGCCACCGTCACTGGGCGAGTAGGATCGAGTTGCTTTGCCAATCGCTTCATTGTCGTCACGATGCGCGCGCCGCGTTCCGATCCTTGTTCGCGCTCTTCGTTGCCGAGCGACCAAATGATCACGCTTGGATGATTTCGATCTCGTCGAATCAGACGTTCTAGCTGACTCATTCCTTCAGGAGTGGAAGACATCATGCGCGCCTCGTCCATTACGAGCATGCCCAGGAGATCGCATGCGTCGAGCAGCTCGGGCGTGGGCGGATTGTGTGAGGTCCGATAAGCGTTTGAACCCATCTCTTTCAACTTTTCAACACGAAAGTATTGAAGTCGGTTCGGCAACGCGGATCCGACGCCCGCATGATCCTGGT
>DASYPX010000023.1:0-11349 GCA_036006125.1 Pyrinomonadaceae bacterium
GCGATCAAAATCGCGCCACCAACGATCAGTCGATAAGCAATGAAAATGCCGGTCGTGTGCGTGCGCAAGTAACGGAGCAGAAACCAAATTGACAGGTAGCCGACGATCCCCGAAATCACGGTTCCGAACATAAGTGTGAGAAAAATATCATGCGGCAGTTTGTGCAGTGCCTCCTTCAATTCGATCAAGCCGCTGGCGGCGATAGCCGGCATTGACAGGAGAAAAGAAAATCTCGCCGCGGTCTCACGAGTCTCTCCCGCAAACAAGCCGGCCATGATTGTCGAACCGGAACGACTGGAGCCGGGAATCAGCGCCAGACATTGTGCGAACCCAACGACGATGGCATCCCAGAAACGCAGCTCGTTCATGCCGCGGCGTTTCTTGCTGACAGCCTCCGCGACCCCCAGCAGCACGGCAATCACCAGCATCATTGTGGCGATCACCCAAAGGTTTTTGGTGAATGCGCCTTCAATCTGATGCTTGAAAAGCAAACCGACAACGCCTACCGGAATCGAGCCGACAATAACCAACCACCCGAGCCACGCTTCATGCGACAGCCCGGCACCGTCGCCGCGGTTCCTCAGGAGTGCGAGATGATCGACTATGAATGCTCGCGTAATCCGCCAAATGTCGCGCGCGAAATAGATGATCACCGCGACCAGAGTGCCCAGTTGGATTACTGCAATCGCGGCCGTCAGTTGTTCGGGCGTCAGCGACTGATTCATGGCGCGACTGGCCAAAACCAGATGTGCGGTTGAGCTGATGGGAATGAATTCTGTGAGGCCTTGGACAATGCCGAGGATGATGGCTTGAAGAAGGGACATTTGAGATTTTTGATTTTAGATTTTAGATTTTAGATTGACGGAGCTTAGGCACGCGATGCCGCAGTATCGGCCACGAAATCACAAATCGCAAATCGAAAATCAAAATTGCTGATCATTCGCGAAACGAATTCCGGCTGGCGATCCAGTCATACAACGCGGTCGGCATAATCATTCCGCTGCGAACGACCATGGCGAGCTGCCAGGGAAACGCGTAAGACTTCTTCCGCTTCTCGATCGCGTTCACAATCAGCTTTACGGCAGGTTCAAGCTCCAGAAACCATGGCAACTTCGCACGTCTTCCGGCGGTCAAAGGCGTCTTGATAAAGCCCGGGTGAATAATCGTGACGTCGATACCGCGCGGTTTCAGATCAAGGCGAAGACTTTCGAACATTGCTGAGACCGCCGCTTTGCTCGCACAATATGCGGCTGACTTCGGCAGACCGCGGTACGCGGCCAGACTGGAAATCACCACGAGTTGACCGCTGCCACGCTTCACCATATCAGGAATTACCGCGGCGACGCTGTTTGAAACGCCGATAACATTGGTGTTGATGACGTTCGCGAACTTCGCCGCGTCCAATTGAGCCGAGTCGTCGTTCCCACCAATACCGGCATTCGCGATCAGCACATCGATCTTTCCAAACTGTGACCGTAACTGTTCTGCGGCCGCGCGCATTGATTCTGCGTCCTGAACATCAGCGGAAATCGCGAGCACCCTTGGTAACTGACCTTCGCCGTTTGGGGTCTTAGTTCCGCTAATCTCAGTGATGATTTCATCGAGAACTTCCTTGCGACGGGCAACAAGGCCAAGCTTCGCACCACGACCAGCAAGGTCAATCGCCAGTCCGCGCCCAATTCCGGAAGAAGCGCCGGTGATTAGAACTACTTTGTCAGACCAAGAAGACAATGGTTTGGAGTCCAGTAGGGACGAAATGTTTATAGCACACGGCCTAATAAGCCAAACCAGCTCCGCCTCAGCGCTTCGCGCTCAGGAGGAAAGAATCCTAAATCAAGCAGGTTCTATAAACATTGCGCTCCTGACGGAGCGTCACCAACTTGAAACTCTAAACTTGAAACTTGAAACTGGCGGTCATATCTGTTGAATGACCGGAACGATGACCGGCTTCGCGCCCGTTTCCTTCTGAATGAACCGCTTCAATTCGACGCGCACGTGTTCTTTCAAAAGCGATTCATCTTCGAATGTTTGTCGGGAAGCCCCCGCCAGGGCAGCAGTCACCACACGTTGCGCATCCTTTGTCATTCCGTTTGCGCTTTCCAGGCCGCGCACGCCCTGAGCGACGATTTGCGGAGGTGACTGTAACTCGCCGGTGTCACGATCGATGATCAAAACCAGTGTGATCATTCCTTCGTACGCCATCTTCTTTCGCTCGCGCACCGTGTCGTACTCGATCTCTTCAAAGCCCGACTCGTCGATGAATGTGCGTTTAATCTCTTTCTTGTCGACAATCGCCGCGCGCTCGCCGTCCAGCTCCAGCACGTCACCGTTTTCGATCAGGACGATGTTCTCTTCCGCATAACCAAGATGGTTTTTCACGAACTCTTTGTGGCGAAACAGCATGCGGTACTCGCCGTGAATCGGCACGACAAATTTCGGGCGCACCGCCTCCGTCATGATGCGAATGTCGTCCTGTGACGCGTGACCGCTCACGTGAATCAGCCGGCGTTTTTCTTCGATAATGTTCGCGCCGCGTTTGTAGATATGACCGATAAGTTTCGAGATCGCGCGTTCGTTTCCGGGAATGATGCGCGCAGACAGAACGACTGTATCGCTTTCTTCGATCGTAAGTCCTTTGTAAATTTGGGTCGCAAGTTGGTAGAGCGCTGCGCGCGGTTCGGCTTGCGAACCGGTCACCAGAAAAACGATTTCGTTGTCGGGCAGCAGTTTCGCATCGTTGATACTGACGAGCATTCGGTCATGGATGTCAAGATAGCCAAGCCGCTCGGCAATCTCAACGTTCTTCTGCATCGAGCGACCGAGCACACAGACCTTGCGATCGAATTGCTGCGCGACATCAAAGACGATCTGCAGGCGATGAATCGAAGAAGCAAACGCCGCGACGATAATTCGGCCCTGAGCTTCAGCAAAGATCTCTTCGAACGCAGGAATCACGGCACGCTCGGATGGCGTGCGACCCGGCACGGTCGCGTTAGTCGAATCGGAAAGCAGCGCGAGGACGCCTTCCTGTCCATACCGGCGAAGAGTCCTGAGGTCGATCGGCTCGCCGATCACCGGCGTCTCGTCAACTTTGTAATCACCAGTGTGAATGATCGTGCCGACCGGCGTTTTGATCGCGAGATGAAAACAATCGATCAGCGAATGCGAGGCACGAATAAATTCGATGGTGAATGATCCGATCGTGACGACGTCGCGCGGCTCGACGCGATGTAACATCACGTCACCGAGAATACCGTGCTCATCGAGTTTGCTCTCCGCCAGCCCGAGCGTGAAATGTGACGCGTAAACTGGAACGTTGATCTTCTTCAGCACATACGGCAGCGCGCCGAGATGATCTTCGTGGCCGTGCGTGAGAATGATCGCGGTGATTTCCTGCTTGTACTGTTCGAGAATTTCGAAATCAGGAATGCAGACATCAACGCCGTAAACACTCTCTTCCGGAAAGCCCATGCCGGCGTCGAGCACGAGCATCTCATCGCCATAACGCAGCAGCGTACAATTCATTCCAAACTCGCCGATACCGCCGAGGGGAATGATTTCAATGACGTTGGACACTTGTGATTTCTAGCTCGACTCTCTGGACGGGGCGCGCTGAGTATATCATGGGCAATCGCCCGCTACTTCGGTAAACAACACATGAAGTCTGTCATACGCGCAATTCTGTTCCTGGCAGCTCTCGGTTTGTCGTCCGCCTTCGCCCAATTCCCCGAATTCATCGAACCCTGGAAGAATCCGAATGTCGCCATCGTGATCGATCCCTTCGAAGGTAACGACATCGATTGGGACAAGCTCGCGACCGACAAGCGCGTTGTCGCCATTATTCATCGAGCGACGATTGGCGATCGCGTCGACAGGAAGTACGCGGATCGAAAAATTGAGGCGAAGAAGCGCGGCTACAAGTGGGGCGCTTACCACTACGGCAAACCGGGCGATCCGATCAAACAGGCCGACTTCTTTCTCGAAACAGTTAAGCCTGAGCCCGATGACTTGATAGCGCTTGATTTGGAAAGCACAGACTTCGGAAAACACATGAGCTTTGATGAAGCGCGTGTATTTATTAATCGCATTAAAGAAAAAACCGGCCGCTACCCATTCGTGTACGCAAATAATCTCGTTGTGAAGGCGATCAATGACTCCAGGGGACCGGCTGATGTGTTTTCGCGGACGCCGCTTTGGTACGGCGGTTCAAACCCGTGGTCACCGATTTTCCGAAAGGCACGTGGAGCAGCTACACGCTTTGGCAGTTCTCGAGCGAGATTAATTGCGCACGCGACAACCGCGCATCCTGTCTCTACACGGTTCCCGGCACCGAGTACGACATGGATATCGACGTCTTCAATGGGACGATTGAAGAATTGAAGCGGGATTGGCCGTTCCGTTCGCCGGCTCTGACAACGTCCATTCTCGCCCGCCGCAGGTTTCTTCGGTAAACTTGCCCGCAATGCCCGATCTTCTCGTTAACTTGCTGAAGTTGCCGGAACTTCAACCGTTAGTCGATGAATCACATCAGCACGGCGTCGTTATTCGTCGCGCGCAACCGTTCGAGATCACGCCCTTGCGACAATTTATCGAAGAGCACTTCTCAGTCGCGTGGGCTGATGAAGTTTCCGTAGGATTTGCGAACAAGCCGGTAACCGTCGTGATCGCGACGCGCGGTGGGGGCGTGATTGGCTTTGCCGGCTACGAATGCACGCGTAAGGCTTTCTTTGGCCCGACCGGCGTCACTGCGACCGAGCGCGGCCACGGCATCGGAAAGACTTTGCTAATTGCCGCGCTGTGGGGATTGCGTGAGCTTGGTTACGTCTACGGAATCATCGGCGGCGCTGGGCCGGTTGAGTTTTATCAGGCGGCAGTCGGCGCCACCCTTATCCCAGACAGCGAACCAGGCATCTACACCGACCTTCTCAAGAAGCAGTGAGCTCGAATCCTTCAATTAGCGAACTGGCGCGCGCTTATTCCGCCGGCAAGAAACTGGACATTGGGACGCGGCTTCCCGGGCCAAAGGGCACGCGTGTGATGGGCGTGATGCGCGAGTTCAATCGCGACCCACTCGGCTTCATCGACCGCCTGCAACGCGACTATGGCGACATCGTGTGGTCGCGATTTCTCTATGTGCCGGCGCTGTTTCTTTACCACCCAAATGAAATCGAATCGGTGCTGACCACGAATGCGAAGAATTTCCGGAAAGCCATGACGCTGCGCTCGAATTTCTTTCAGCGACTGGTCGGCAACGGTCTGCTGACGAGCGAGGGTAACGAGTGGAAGCGCCAGCGACGTCTGTTGAACCCCGCATTTCATCGCGAGCGCGTGGCGACTTATGCGACGACCATGGTCGATTACACCAAGCGCCTAACGGCCAATTGGCGCCACGGCGAAATGCGCGACATGCATCGCGAAATGATGCGCTTGACATTGGAGATCGTCGTGCGTTGTCTCTTCAGCGCCGATGTGTCGCACGACGTCGATCACGTTGGCGAGACGCTCTCTGAAATGGTGAAGCCATTCGCGTCGCAAGCTACTTTGAAATGGATTCTCAATAATCGCTTGCCGACACCCGAACATATTCGGTTTCATCGCCTCGCACGAAAAATTGATCGCGTGGTGTATCGCATCATCTCCGAGCGTCGCGCCAGCGGAAAAGATGAAGGCGATCTGCTGTCGATGCTCCTGGCGGCGCATGATGAAGACGGCAGCGGTATGAACGATCAGCAACTGCGTGATGAGGTGATGACGCTGTTTCTTGCCGGTCACGAGACGACAGCGCTAACGCTGGCGTGGAGTTGGTATTTGCTTGGGGAAAATCCGGAGGCCGAAAAGAGATTTCACGCGGAACTCGACGAGGTGCTTGGCGATCGCGATGCAACGTTTGCCAACTTGTCACGACTGAAATACACGGAACGGATCGTGAAAGAGTCGATGCGTCTTTACCCGCCTGCGTACGGTCTTGGCCGCGAAGCGATTAACGATTGCGAGATTGGCGGCTATCACGTGCCGCCAGGCACGCAGGTTTTCATGTTTCAATGGACCACACACCGCGACGCGCGCTTTTTCGCCGAGCCGCTGCGATTCAAACCTGAGCGCTGGACCGCCGAGTTCGAAGCGCAACTCCCGAAGTACGCCTACTTTCCTTTCGGCGCCGGCCCGCGCGTCTGCATCGGCGCGTCATTTGCGATGATGGAGATGATCCTGGTGCTGGCCACCATTGGGCAAAGGTTTCATCTCAGGCTTGATCCGAATCATTTAGTGGAAACGTATCCGGCGATGTCTTTGCGGCCTAAAGCAGGCGTGAAGGTGACCGTCGCAAGGCGAAGAGTCTAAATCATTGCATTCGTGAGCAGCGCCCACTCCTCCAATGCCAGCGTTTCCGCGCGACGGAGGGCGGGGATGGCGGCATCGCAAAGTACGATGCTGGCACCGCCACGCTTTTTCAGTAACTCCTGAATCGATTCCGGAGCTTCGCGCAAATTATTCAGAATCGTCTTGCGCGGATGCGCGAACCCGGCACTCACAATCTGCCACAACAGATTCTCGTCTTTGACGTCAGCCGCAATCTTTTGGCGCACACGCAAGCGCACGACGGTGCTGACGACTTTCGGAACCGGACGAAATGATTGCGGCGATACGTCAAATAACCTTTGGGCGTCGCAATAGGCTTCGACAAAGACCGAAAGATAACCGCGATCCAATGAATCCGCCGCCGCCGTAACTCGATCGGCGACTTCGCGCTGAAGCATGAGCGTCATCTCGCCAATGCAGGATCTCTGCTCAATCAACCGTTGCAGAATCGCGGTGCCGATGTTGTATGGGAGATTCGCGACCACACGCGCAGTTTTAGCTGGTTGAATGACCTCGCAGAAGTCGACTTCCAAAGCATCAGCTTCGACGAGCCGAAAGTTTGCGTGTTCGCGAAATTCTTCGCGCAGCTGCGCCGCCAGATCGCGATCGAATTCGATCGCGGCGACGCGCGCGCCGCTCTGCACCAGCCGCTTCGTTAACGCGCCGCGACCCGGACCAATCTCAATAATAGGTTCGTCTGTCCGAGGATTGACGGAAGCGATGATGCGATCGATAACATGCCGATCGACTAGGAAGTTTTGTCCGAAACGACGCTTGGCAGGTAAGGATGAAGGATGAGGGACGAAGGACGAATCATTCGAATCTGTTGAACCCCTGTCTTTCATCCTTCCGCCTTCTTCCTTCATCCTTGCTTTCGCGGGTATCCCGTGATTTCAACGTCATCGCCCTGCTGGCGAATTTCGATTCGCTCGAGTCTTACCGCCTCGGCAATCTTTTCCGCACCGGCGCCGGCGATGGCGGATGGCGCATCCTGGCCACCGATGATCATCGGCGCCACAAAAAATGTGACTTTGTCGACCAGGCCGGCTTCGAGCAGCAACGCCGCCAGCGACGGCCCGCCTTCAACCAGCACGCTCTGAACCGAACGCCTGCCGAGGTCGTCCAAAACACTGCCAAGGTCCAGCGCCGAACCCTGAGCAACCACTTCAACCCCCCGCTCACGCAACCCATCGAGAACATCGCGATCCGCGTCGTCGCACGCGAAGATGATCACCGGCGCTGAATCCGTCGTCTGCGCCAACTGCGATTCCGGCGCCGTGCGCAAGTACTGTTCGATGACAACACGCATCAGCGGGCGTCGTCGCGGCTTTCCCGAGCGGTCAGTCAACAATGGATCATCAAGGCGTACAGTGCGGCCGCCGACCATAATCGCGTCATACTGGTGCCGCATTTCGTGCGCGCGTTCACGCGAAGTCTCGCCGGAGATCCAGCGCGATTCGCCGGTCGCCGTAGCGACCTTGCCGTCCAAACTGACTGCCATCTTCAGATGAACAAACGGCCGGCCCGTGCGCATGAAATGATGGTAGGCTTCGTTCAGTTGCATCGCTTCTTCAGCGAGCAACCCTGTGCAAACTTCGATACCGGCCTCGCGCAAGTGAGCAAAGCCGCGGCCGGAAACCTTCGGATTGGGATCTTCGATAGGCGCGACAACGCGCTGAACGCCTGCTTTAATTAACGCGTCGGTGCACGGCGGCGTGCGTCCCTGGTGTGCGTGCGGTTCCAGCGAGATGTACGCAGTTGCGCCACGGGTGGCTTCTCCCGCCTGTTCAAGCGCGATGGTCTCCGCGTGTTTGAGTTCGTCGTATACGTAGAACCCTTCGCCGACGATCTGCTGTCGATCGTTGACGATCACACAACCGACCAGCGGTCCCGGGCTCACCAGGCCAACGCCGCGCGCCGCCAGCTCAAGCGCCCGCCGCATCATGCGACGGTCAAGGTCGGCAGACTCAATTCTTGTTTCCGGAGCCAAGCTCCGAGATTGTGCCCCGTGAGGCGAAGCTTTGCCAAGCGTGGTGTTCTTCTCGGCTATTTAGCTTTGCGAGTAGGCTTGCCGTCAGGTTGGCTGAACTGCGCGTAAGCAACACGGAAAAGTTCCGAAAGCGCTTTGGCAGTTTGCGGTGTCAGATGCTTGTCAGCGCGCAGGTGCGCTTCGACAATTTCGGGAGTCGACTCGTGCGGATAATAGACGACGGGATTTGGATCGTTCGCGGCGCGGTGTCCATGATGTAGCACGCGTTCAATCGGCATGTCGAGCCAAGCGGCGAGCCGCGCAATGTTGTCCGCATCAGGCTTGCCGGTCCCGTTTTCGATGCGGGACAACGTCGAGGCTGAGACGCCCGTCTCGTCGGCGAGATCACGCAAACTCATGCCTTGCTGTTCACGGCGGCGGCGAATTGCGCTGCCGAGTTCGGCTGTATTCACTCCGCTTTTATGTGCCATGGGCCAAAAGCTTAACACGAGCTGATTTTAGGCGCAATACTCTGTTTTATCTTTGAAACAAGAAGCTCGCGCGCCTTCGCGCCTTTGAGTGAGATCAGATGGCGGATTCACGCTAAGACGCAAAGTCGCAAAGAAACGCAAAGTTAAGGCGTTAATCGATAAACTGGCGATGCCACAACTCAAGGTTGAGAAGTTGAAATACCTGAAGATTGTAATCTTCGCGGCCTGAGAGGTTCGCGTCAATAATCCGTCGCACTTCCTGTGGCTGGAACAATCCGCGTTGGCGCACCGCATCCACCGACAACAAATCATCGACCAGCGGTCGCAGCGGCCCACGCAACCACGACCGAATCGGCGCGCCAAACCCGGCCTTCTTCCGCCAGACGACTTCGCGCGGCAGAAGTTTTTCCGCGGCACGCTTCAGGATGTACTTGCGTTTCAAGCCTCGTAGTTTCAGATCGGGCGGCATGCGGGCCGCGAGATTCAACATTTCGACATTCAGAAACGGGACGCGCACTTCGAGATTCGCCGCCATCGACGTTTTGTCAGTCGTCATTAAGTTGAGACACGGCAGGAACGTTTTCAGGTCGACGTAAAGCAACTGATTCAGCGGCGCTGCGTTCTGCGCGCGCGTAAAGTAATCGCGGTGCGCGGCGTAAGCGTCGAGCCCGCGTGTCGACTCTCGCAATTCATCCGTGTACAGCTGCGACTTCATTTCCTCAGTGAAGTAGGTTTCAAATCCGAGGTAGCGGTCCTGAAAATCGAGCGCCGCGCTGCGCGCAAACTTTTTCGCGTTGCGCAGCGACGCGGTGAGTCTTCCGGGCATGCCACCGGGCAAAACTGCGGCAACTGTTTTCATCAATGGCCGTCGCAGAAGCTGCGGCACCGGATCGAATGCGCCGGCCAGCTTCATCGCCATCTGCCGCGGATAGCCGGCAAAGACTTCATCGCCACCCATGCCGCTCAACATCACGCGCATCGACTCGCGCGCGGCGCGGCTAACCAAATAACTCGGTATCGCCATATCGATGGCCGGCTCGTCCATGTGATAGACGAGTTTCGGCAGCAGATCCGCGACTTCGGGCTTCAGCATAATCTCGTGGTAATCCGTGGCAAGCTGCTGATTCACGCGCCGCGCCCACTGCACGTCGTCGGGAATGATGTCGTAACGCAAATCCTCTGCTTCGATTCCAATCGCATAGGTTCCAACCGGCCGGCCGTTGCTGTGTTGCTTCATCATCGCGACGATCGAAGACGAATCTACGCCGCCGGAAAGAAACGATCCCAGCGGTACGTCAGCCACCATTTCAAGTTTCACGACGCGATCGAGCGTCTCGAGCACGCGGTCCTGCCACCACGACTCGTCTTTATCTTCTTCAATTTCGTCGAATGAGATGTCCCACCATTGATGCTCAGCTAGTTCGGCGTCAGAAACTTTCACGAAGTGACCGGGTCGGACGGTCTTGATGCTCTTGAAAAGCGTGTTCGGATCAGGCGCCCAGAGAAACGTGAGGAACTGGTGAAGTGATTGGTGATCGAGTTCGGGTTTGATGAGACCGCTGGCGAGAATGCTTTTGATCTCGGAGGCAAATGCCAACCAGGGAGCGCGGGCATCCTGTCCGCATGCATAGTAAAGCGGCTTGATACCGACCCGATCGCGAACCAGGTACAGCGAGCGCTCTCGATCGTCCCACAACGCAAACGCGAACATGCCGTTCAAACGATCGAGACACGTAGTTCCCCATTCAGCCCAGGAGTGCAAAAGGACTTCGGTATCGGCGTGAGTGTGAAATTGGTGACCCTTTGCAGTGAGTTCGTCGCGCAGTTCTCGATAGTTGTAAATCTCGCCATTGAGAATTACGACGAAGCGGTCGTGCGAGATCATCGGCTGATGTCCCGCGCTACTGGTGTCGATAATGGATAAGCGTCGATGACCGAAACAGACGCGCTGGCCTTGTTCGTTGATGGAAGCCGACGTCCACACACCTTCGTCGTCACGGCCGCGATGTTCGATGGCTTGCAGCATCGCGCTGGTGCGCGCTTCCGCGTCCCGATCAATTAATCCGGCAATACCGCACATTTTGATTACACGAGAGGCATCTAATTCTCACCTTGTTTCAAGAAGGTGAATCGACGCAATGCTTTCCATTAGAACGCTTTCAAGCGCTTATCGCGAACGCCGTTGAAAAGGCTTTGCGTGTTTCAGTTTATTCTCGTTACACCTCGCTAAAAACGCGGCGTGAATGAGACTCGTTTTTCCTCATCATTCATCACTTATCACTTGTTGCTTGTTACTTCGTTTTAAGTTTCTCTTCAATCAATCCGCTCACCCATTCCGCGCGTGCGTCCCAGGTTCCGTCTTTGACTGCCGCTTGCCGCGCGCGCATTAGTGTAAATCCGGTTTCGCGCAGCGCGTCTTCAACTAAATTAAGAAACTGATCGCGGGTTCGGCCGATCCGCAAAACATCACGCATCGACTCGTATTCAGGCAAAGGCGAGATCACGACCGGCTTTCCGGACGCGAGGTACTCG
>DASYPX010000024.1:0-4951 GCA_036006125.1 Pyrinomonadaceae bacterium
GCCCGCGTTCGTCCTGCAAGACGTAACTCATCGTGCCCTGCAGCACACCCGGCCGTCCACCGCCGTTGGAATTAAATCGCGCCGCGTGCTCCCCCAACGCCGATCCGCGGCCGCCCGCTTCGACGCCAATCATGCGAATCGATTCATCACTCAGGAAAGGATGAAACATGCCAATCGAATTCGATCCGCCGCCCACACAAGCAACCAAACAATCCGGCAAGCGCCCTTCCTTTGCGAGGATTTGTTCGCGCGTTTCACGACCGATGACACTTTGGAAGTCCCGCACCATCAGCGGATATGGATGCGGGCCGAGCGCGCTGCCGAGCAGATAATAACTGTCGCCGACGTTCGTCACCCAATCGCGCAACGCTTCATTAATGGCATCTTTGAGAGTGCGGGAGCCGGCATCGACTTCACGAACTTCGGCGCCGAGCAACTGCATGCGAAAGACGTTCAGCTCCTGTCGCCGCATGTCCTCGGCCCCCATGTAAACCACGCACTGCAAACCGAACAGCGCGCACACGGTCGCTGTTGCCACGCCATGTTGCCCCGCGCCTGTTTCGGCAATGATGCGCTGTTTGCGCATGCGCCGCGCCAACAGAATTTGCCCGAGCGTGTTGTTGATCTTGTGTGCGCCGGTATGCAGCAGGTCTTCGCGCTTCAGATAAATTCGCGCGCCGCCGCAGTGTTCAGTCAGACGGCGCGCGAAGAACAACGGCGTGGGACGTCCAGCGTAGTCACGCAGCAACTGATCGAGTTGGTTCTCAAAACTCTCATCCGCCCGCGCTAATTCATACGCCGCAGCCAGCTCTTCAAGCGGAGCCATCAAGGTCTCGGGCACGAAGCGACCACCATACGGCCCCCAGTGACCAAGCAAATCAGGTTGTGAGATTGAATTCATGTCAAAAGGACTGGGGGGCTAGAGACTAGAGGCTAGAGACTAGAGGCTGGAGACTGGAGACTTGAGGCTGGGATACAGTCGGAAGTGGTCTCCAGTTTCTGTAAGTGCTGTCGTTGTCTGAATTGCTAAATCTAATCACTAATCTCTAGTCTCTAGCCTCTAGTCTCCAGCCTCCAGTCTCTAGCCTCATCCCGGATTCTTCTTCACCGGATGTGTCGAGCGCACGCGTCCGGGTGATTGCGGACCGCGCGTGTCATCCACGACGACACGGTTCTCGCGGCGATACATCGTCAAGCGATTGCCGTCGGTCGTTCCCTGCTCAGCGTCTTCGACGTGCGCGGGATTGCCCTTGAGAATCGCGACTTCGTCGGCCGCGGTGAATTGGCACCAATCGCCTGTGCCGCGCTTGCCGGGTTGAACTAACACGACGTCGCGTTGCGCGATCACTCTTTCGAGTTCGTTCACATCTTTTTGCAAATAGACATCAGCGACAGCCGCAGTCATTCGATCCGTTCCTTGTTTGATATCAACGTTCGTTTCGTAGTGCAGCAGCCGATCGGGAGCCGAATAACGCATGTAGTCGGCCGTCGCGAAAACCGGCACAACCTCCATCGTATTTCCCTGTTTTTGCTTTGCTTGATACAGCGCGGTCTGCACGTGGCCGCGTGCATCCATGCTCTTATTTTCGCGGAACAGTGTAATCACATCGCCTCGGACAAAGTTGTCATCCTGCCACATGCGCCCGTTCCCGGTGTAAGTCGCGACGCCTTTGTCTTGATTGATCTCGGCGCGATCGGCCAGCAGGTAGACGGGACTCTTCACGTTTCGAAACGGGGCCGCGCCATTCGTCTGTTCCTGACTGTAATACGTCGTCTGCACTTTACCGCGACAGTAGGACACGTTCGTCGCATTATTTGAATCAATCTCGCCCGCTTTCGTGCGCGCGCGCGAATCCCACACCGTGGGGTCGCCCCCGCGCAATCGCAGCGTTTCATCGGACGCCGTGTAACTCGCCGAAGCAGCGACGCCGTTTCGGTCCAGTTCGTTGAACTTTGCGTCGCCAGTTGCGTCGATCTTATCAACGTCCTGCGTCTCACGAATAAACGCTGCGGTCATCTTTTGTGAAGTAATCGTGCGCGTGCCCCGCTTGTCCGTCGGCTGAAAAGGCTCGATCAACGCCTTCGCAGGGCCTGTCGCCAGACAGTTGTGCGCGATGTTTCCCGCTTCGAAAAAGTCACAGTCGAACCGCGTCGCGGTCAGCGTCTTCTTGTCGGCTTTGGCCGTTTTCTGCACCGGTTCAACGTACAATTCGGCGTTACCCGCCGCTTCCGCCTTTTCCAGGTCCTGGCCTTTGACGCGCCACGTCAGCTTGATCGCATCTGCCGTCAAACGCTTGCTCGCGGCCCGCGGATCGTTCGCGCGCGATTTGGGCGCCGACAGATTCACAACTGAGCGCCCTTCGGATTTCATTTCCTTGATGACGCTGCGATCTCCTTGCGGTTGAAAAGTGATATCCACGACATTGGCGCCGGTAAGCTGCACGTCTGAATCAGCATTCAAAGTCTGCGCGCGCACTTCACGCGCCGCATATGCCCGCTGCAACTTCTGATCGCCGTCGAGATAAAAGTCCATGTCGTTTGCATGAGCTTCCGCCGCATGGCCTTCATCCATCGAACGCAGATATGAATT
This sequence comes from Pyrinomonadaceae bacterium, assembly GCA_036006125.1. Taxonomy (GTDB): domain Bacteria; phylum Acidobacteriota; class Blastocatellia; order Pyrinomonadales; family Pyrinomonadaceae; genus UBA11740. The sequence continues at coordinate 2,591 of DASYPX010000024.1, forward strand.
GCCGCGCATCTCGAGCTTCTGGAGTTTGCGCTGCTCATTCAGATTTGCCGTGAGCATGTCGCCACTCATGATGTCCTGATCCTGTTCAGCGGTAGCGCCACCCGAGAACGTCAGGCGCATTGATGCTTGTTCGAACACGGCCTGTCGCGAATGAATAGTGACGGGTTTGGCGCGCGAGCCTTTCAAATTCGAAGCATTCGATTGTGGCGCAACTGTAATCTCAACATCATTGCGCAGCTCGAGCCGTTTGTTCTTGTTATCGACGAGCGCACCGGTCGATTTACCCGATACATTGTCACGTTCGAACGTGATCGGCGAAGAGGTCTCGCCCATGGCCTTGTCCTGATGATAGACAAGCGCGTCAGTTTTCGCTTTCAGCGCATCGTGGGTTTCGATCTGAACGTTCCCGTTGAATTGCAGTAGGCCGTTTTTCTGATCGTAGAGCGAACGATCCGACACGATCTGGTCAGGCTTGTCTGCGTTCGCCTGAAACACCTGAAGATTTACCTGCTCGAGTTCATGATGGCCGTCCGCATACGTCACATCACGTGCCGCTCGCAACCAAAGATAAAGCCGATCCTCTTTGGTAATGCGTTGTTCATAGCCGTTGATGATGCCCGTCACTTCCTTCGAAAGCGCAGGAGCTTCGGACCTCAACCGAAACGGTTGGTGATTGCGCATCTTGTAGTAAGACACGCCAACAAAGATTGTTCCGACAATCAACAAAAACAGGGCGAAGGCGCGCGCGATCGCGGGCACGCGCGCACGCAAGTCAACCGCGCTGATTCGTCTTTTTCGGGTTACAACTTGCATTACGTGTAAATCGTAAATCGTGAATCGTAAATAGACACGGCATCTTTAGTGAATCGTAAATCGTGAATAGTAAATAGAGCCGCGACCTGTGGCCTTCTATTTACGATTTACGATTCACGATTTACTCGCCCTCACATCCCGGACATTCAATTGTAGTCGAATATCGCCCATCCACGGCTGCGCTTCGAATTCATACGCCAAATCGATCCTCTGATTGGGTTGAGGTTTGACGTCCGCCTCTTCTGCGCCGCGCCACCAAATAGCTTCAAACGGTCGATTATTGTTGCCGGCCACGCGGAACTTTAGATGCTGATCCTTGATGATTTGCGGTTCACCCATCACCCGCAAACCGCGCGTCGCAAAAACAGGTCGCGGATTTCCAGCGCCAAACGGCTCCAGCATCCCTAATTCCTTCGATAACTCAAAACCCAGGTCGGTTGCCGCCACTTCCGTATCGATCGCGATCGCCGGCGTCAAATCATCTTCAGTCAAACACGACGCTGCATGTTCGTTCAAGCGTCGCCGAAATTCCGGAAGGCATTCGCGGCGAATTGCCAGACCCGCGGCGTGTGAATGGCCACCGAATTTGTCCAGCAGATCACGACACGCGGTCAGTCCATTGAAAAGGTGGTAAGCCTCAATGCTGCGCGCCGAACCGTGGCCGATATCGCCTTCGAAGGAAATCACCACACACGGTCGATTTAAGCGCTCGGCAATCTTTGAGGCCGCCAGTCCGATGACGCCGCGATGCCAATCATCGCCGGCGATTACGGCTGCGTGAGTTTGATGATCTCGATCAGGACCGGATTCGAACTCCTCGATGGCACGATTGAAGATTTCGCGCTGCATCTCCATCCGTTCGCGGTTGCGAGTGTCGAGATGCTCAGCCAAACGGCGAGCTTCTTCCCGGTCTTTCGCGTTGAATAGATCGACAACGGCGCTCGCCGCGTCCATGCGTCCGGCCGCGTTGATTCGCGGTCCAATGCGGAAGCCGAGATCGTACGCGTTCACTTCAGCGCCATCACCACAACCCGCGATATCGATCAGCGCGCGCAATCCATAATTCACGGCCTTTGGTAAATCAGAAAGTCCGAGCGCAACGATGGCGCGATTCTCACCGACTAACTTTGCGACATCGGCAACCGTCCCGATCGCGACCATCTTAAGGAAACCCGGCACGGCTGATTCGCGTCCGCGCTCGCGGAACAAGGCGTGAACCAGTTTGAAAGCGACGCCGACACCCGCGAGGTTCTTGTCGGGGTAAGTACATCCATTCTGATTCGGATTCAGCACTGTGAGTGCTGGCGGCGCGCCTTCATCTTCATCAGGCAGGTGATGATCAGTAATGATGACGTCGAGTCCATTCTCGCGCGCCCACACGAGCGGTTCATGCGCGCGAATGCCGCAATCGACGCTGACAACCAATTTGTAGCCTTCGCTCGCAGCTTTCTCTAACGCCGCCTGCTGAATTCCGTAGCCTTCGGTGAATCGGTGCGGCACGTGATAACCAGCGGTAGCGCCTAACATTCGCAGCGCGCGCAACAACAC
>DASYPX010000025.1:0-3391 GCA_036006125.1 Pyrinomonadaceae bacterium
CCATGATCAAGCAGTTAGGACTCGGCACAATTCTCGGCGCGATCGTTTTGTTCGTTTGGAACGCGCTGGCATGGATGATTATTCCGTGGCCCGGCGAACCATTGCGACATTTTACGAGTGAAGACGCGATCGTCGCCGCGATCAAAGCGAATGCGCCACGCTCGGGAAACTATCTGATCCCGAATGAGCCGCAACGGTTACCCGGCATGACTGAGGAGCAATATCAGAAGGCGACAAAAGACGCCGAGGATCGGATGAACAACGGTCCGATGGTCTTCGCCGCAGTGCGGCTCGAGCCGGTCTCGATGGCCAAAGCGATGATCGTTGGTTTTTTCACGAACGTCATGGCGGTCTTCCTGGCGTGCGTTCTGCTGCTGCAAACCGATCGATTGAGTTATCGCGGGAGGGTCTTGTTTGTTGCTGGGCTTGGGCTACTTGTCTTTCTCGCCGGTCATTTGGACGAATGGAACTGGTGGGGGTTCAGCAACGCTTACACGATGATGCAATTCGGCGCGCTGGTGATCGGATGGATTCTTGCGGGACTGGTCATGGCAAAGTTCGTACGCGGCAAAACGGCAATCTAAAGGAGTAACGATGGCAGGCACAGCAATTAAGAAGAAATCGATCTACGGCGTGCATCCCGGCGTGGTAATGACCCAAAAGTGGATCACGGAATTGAAACAGAAGACCGGCCGCTCATTGGAAAAGTGGCTGAAACTCATCAAGAAGGAAGGTCCAAAGGACGAGCAACCGCGGCGCGAATGGTTGAAGATGAAGTATGGATTGGGAACGAACACCGCGTGGTGGCTCGCCGAACGTTCAGTTGGCAAGGGCGAAGAGTCAGGCGATCCCGACGCTTACCTCAAAGCTGCCGAAAGGTATGTCGATGAGATGTTTGCGGGCAAGAAAGAACACCTGCGACCGATTTATGATGTCCTGTTGAAATTAGGATTGTCGATGGGCAAGGATGCGAAAGCCTGCCCGTGTCAGACAATTGTGCCGCTCTATCGCAATCACGTCTTCGCGCAGATCAAGCCGACAACGTTAACTCGTATCGATTTCGGTTTGGCGCTCGGCGACACCAAGAAAACGCCGAAGCGCCTCATCAACACTGGCGGTTACGAGAAGAAGGATCGCATTACTCACCGATTTGAAATCAATTCGTCAAAAGATATTGACGATGAAGTCAAACGATGGCTTCGCGTCGCATATGATCGCGACGCGTAAGGGAATTCACCACAAAAACACGAAGACACAAAGTATTTATTGCTTCAGGCTTTGTGTCTTAGTGGTTTACTTGCTGAGCAGAGACGCGAATTGACAACTAAGACAAAACCTCGGATGAGTGACGAAGCCGTCGAAGCAAAAACCGGTAAGACCTGGTCGCGCTGGTTCAAACATCTCGACGCTGCCGGCGCAAGGAAGATGACGCATCAGGAAATCGTTGCGCACCTGCGCGACAAACATGATGTGCGTCCGTGGTGGCAGCAGATGGTTGCGGTCACTTACGAACAGGCGCGCGGGCTGCGTGAAATACACGAGAAGCCGAGTGGGTACGAAATCATCGTCAGTCGTACGATCACTGCATCGATCAGCCAAACTTTCCGGGCGTGGACTGATGAGAAGACGCGAAAACAATGGCTGCCGGCGAACTTCACGATCCGCAAATCCACTGCGAACAAAACCATTCGCATCACATGGAGCGATGGCACGGATCTCGTAGTCGGTTTCTATCCCAAAGACGAAGCAAAGAGCCAGGTCGTGGCGCAGCACGGAAAGCTGAAAGACGCCAAGGCGGGCGCGAAGATGAAACAGTTCTGGGCTGACGCACTCGGACGATTGAAAGATTTATTGGAATAGCCGGAAAGGCTACCGCTCTTTTGCGACGAGCGGTTGCGGTTGAGGCTCAGGTGAATGCGGACTGTCGCCCGGTGGAGGCAGTGGCGGCGGTGGGTTCGCGACAAATTTTTCCAGGGCAGCATCGAAAACTTCACGAATGCGCGCGAGCGGGACCACTTCGAGTTCCTTGCGGACGTCTTCAGGAATCTCTTCCATGTCGGCTTCGTTGCGAGCAGGCAAAAGGATGCGGTGAATGCCTGCGCGATGCGCGGCTAAAACTTTTTCTTTGATTCCGCCCACCGGAAAGACCAGTCCCGACAAAGTGATCTCACCGGTCATGGCCGTATCAGGCCGGACGCGCCGGCCCGTGTAGAGCGATGCCAGCGCCGCAGTAATCGTCACTCCCGCCGATGGCCCATCTTTGCGAATCGCGCCGGCCGGAACATGCAGATGGACGCCATAATCTTTGAACATCTCGGGGCCAATCCCGAATTCTTCGGCGTGCGACCACAAGTAAGATTGTGCCGCGCGCGCTGATTCCTGCATCACGTCACCGAGCTGACCGGTGATCGTAAAGCCGCGGCCGCCGGGCAACAGGCTCGCCTCGATGAACAGAATCTCGCCGCCCATTTCGGTCCACGCCATTCCGGTCGCCACACCGGCGGGCAACTCTTTGCGCGCCTCTTCCGGATAGAACTTCGGGCCGCCCAGGAATTCCTTGATGTCTGCTTCCTTAACGACAATCGTTTCCGTTTCGCCCTTGGCGATCTTCAACGCGACCTTGCGCGCAACGCGACCTATGTTCCGTTCCAGCTGACGCACGCCGGCCTCGCGCGTGTAGCGCGTCGCGATTAAGTAAATCGCCTCATCCTCGAATTCGAGTTGCTCAGCCGTCACGCCGTTCTCGCGAACCTGACGGGGCACGAGATAACGTTTGGCGATTTGCAGCTTCTCGCGATCGCTGTAACCGGCGAGCTGAATCACCTCCATGCGATCGCGCAGCGGCGGCGGAATCGGTCCGAGCTGATTAGCGGTGGCGATGAAGAAAACTCTGGAGAGATCGAAAGGCAGATCGAGATAATGATCCGTGAATGTGTTGTTTTGTTCGGGATCGAGAATCTCAAGCAAAGCCGCCGCCGGATCGCCACGATAATCAGCCCCCAGCTTATCGATCTCGTCGAGCATCATCACCGGATTGTTTACGTTGGCGCGGCGAATCGATTGAATGATCCGTCCGGGCATCGCGCCGACGTAAGTGCGCCGATGGCCGCGGAGTTCGGCTTCGTCTCGGACGCCGCCCAGGCTCAACCGCTCGAACTTGCGATCCATCGCACGCGCAATCGAGCGTCCCAAACTCGTTTTGCCGACACCGGGCGGTCCGACGAAGCACAGAATCGGACTCTTGGCGTCAGCGCGCAGTTTTCGCACCGCGAGGAACTCGAGGATACGTTCTTTGATGTCCTGGATATCGTAGTGATCTTCATCCAGAATTCTCTGCGCTTCGTTCAAATCGAGTTTATCTTCCGAAGAAACTTTCCAGGGCAGCTCGAGA
>DASYPX010000026.1:0-10843 GCA_036006125.1 Pyrinomonadaceae bacterium
ACCCGGCAACATCAAGTCGAGAATGATCAAGGAAGGAGTGTTTTTGCGATCGAGCGCGAGGGACAGCCCTTCTTCGCCCGTCAGTGCCACGCGCGTGGCGAACCCTTCGGACGCCAGGTTATATCGAACGGTCTCAGCGATATCCGGATCGTCTTCAATGATTAACGCGCGTTTCATGAACCCGCCCGTTACACGTTCCCACGTTGATGTTTAATGATTGCCGCTTCAGCCATGTACACCGTCAATTCGCTGATGTCGGTGACATAATCGCCGATCCGCTCCAGGTGTTTCGCCACCAGAAGCAAGCGCGCATCGCGCGTTGCCGTCGCCGGAGCGGTCACCATCATGCCGATGAGCTCGCTGAAGATATCATTGTAGAGATCGTTAATCTCGGCGTCGCGTTTGATGATTTCGCGTGCAGCGTTCGCGTCGGATCTGGTAAAGGCATCCAGCGCAGCGGCCAGCATTGACGAAGCGATCTCGCCCATCTCGCCGATTCTGATGTGGTTCTTCAGCTCAGGCTCTTGTGCCAGGTCGATGGCCGAGCGGGCGATATTGCAGGCGTGATCCGCGATCCGTTCGAGCAGCGGCGCAGTTTTCGCAACCGACATGACGAACCGCAAGTCACGCGCCGCGGGTTGCCGCAGGACGAAGATATCAATGCATTGCCGATCGACTTCTACTTCTAGCGCATCCACCGCGTCGTCGTGTTCCAGCACTTCGCGCGCCACCGTCACGTCCCGATCAACCAGTGCGTGCATCGCCAGGCGCAAGGCCGTTTCAGCTTCGCCACCGAGACGAAACACGGTGTCGCGCAACTTATCGAGTTCCTCGTCGAGATGTCTGTGAACTTCCATCGTCAGCCAAATCTTCCAGTGATGTAATCCTCAGTAAGCTTCTGTTCGGGAGCGGTGAACATCGTCTCAGTGGTGTTTACTTCAATCAGTTTTCCGAGCAAAAAGAACGCCGTAAAATCCGAAACGCGCGCCGCTTGCTGCATGTTGTGCGTGACGATTGCGATGGTGTACTGCTTCTTTAGATCGAAGATCAATTCCTCGATTTTTGAAGTCGCAATCGGATCGAGCGCCGATGCCGGTTCGTCCATTAGAATCACTTCCGGTCTGATCGCCAATGCGCGCGCGATGCACAGTCTCTGCTGTTGTCCACCGGAAAGTCCAAGCGCGGATGAATTTAGTCGATCCTTGACCTCCGACCAAAGTGCGGCATTTGTCAGGGCTTCCTCGACGCGTTCCGCCAATTCGGCCCGGGTGGAAGTTAACCGATTGATTCGCAGACCGTAGGCCACATTGTCGAAGATCGACTTTGGAAATGGATTGGACTTCTGGAAGACCATGCCGACTTTGCGCCGCAGTTCGACCACATCGGCGCCCGGCGCGTAAGTGCTCTCGCCATCGATCAGGACTTCGCCCTCGACTCGAGCGCCGGGAATCACATCGTTCATGCGATTGAGCGTGCGCAAAAAAGTCGTTTTGCCGCACCCGGACGGTCCGATGAACGCACTGACCATTCGTTCCGGCAACTCCATCGAAATGTCGTGCAACGCCTGATTGCGTCCGTAGAAAAAATTCAAATGGTGCACTGAGATCTTTACCGCCCGCGACGCGGCAACAGAATTGCTCCTGATGTCGAACTTCGGGGTCATCTTGGCGGTGGGCGTCGACATTTCAGCTTAGAACTTTCTTCTCGTGAAGAATCTCACCGTCAGATTAATCCCGAGAATCAAGGTCATCAGCACGAGCGTGGCCGCCCAGGCTTGCGCATGCCACTCGTCGTACGGAGAAATCGCATAGTTGTAAATCTGCACCGTTAAGGACGCGATCGGCTCGTCGAGGCGGCTGGGAAAGAACCGGCTACCGAAGGCGGTGAACAGCAGCGGCGCTGTTTCGCCCGACACACGCGCGATCGCGAGCATCGCACCGGTGGCGATGCCTGCAGCCGCCGCGGGCAGCACCACACCAAGCGTTACCCGCCATTGTGGCGCGCCGAGGGCCAGCGCGCCTTCGCGCAGACTGTGCGGTACGAGCTTGATCATCTCTTCGGTCGTGCGCGCCACGATCGGAATCATGATGAGCGCGAGTGCGGCTCCCCCGGCATACGCCGAGAAGTGTTTCATGCGCAATACGATCACGGCATAGACAAAAACGCCCGTCACGATCGATGGAATCCCAGTCAACGTATCGACTAAAAACCGGACGGTTGACGCAAACCAACCCCGCCCAACTTCGGATAAATACACTCCGGTTGAAATACCTACGGGAATACCGACTACACACGAAAGCACCAACAGCAAGGCTGAGCCCACGATTGCATTCCCGATGCCCCCGCCTTCACCGACGGGTTTGGGCGCCTCGACCAGGAAACGAAAGCTCAGAGAACTGATCCCACGTTGCGCTATGTAAGTAAGAATGATGATCAGTGCGCCAACGGCGGCGACTGTGCACAGAGCTGTCAGTGAAGTCATCACGCTGCTCGCGACGCGTCGCATTCGATCTGAACGAGAAAGTTTCATGTTATGCGGCGGCGCCCGCCGTTGTACGCGTCACCCTCCACACCAGCAATCGCGCGATGGCGTTAACGACGAATGTCACGAGAAAGAGAATCAAGCCTAATTCGATCAGCGAACTCAGATAGATGTCCTGTGTGGCTTCCGTAAATTCATTTGCAATCACTGAGGCCAACGTGTACGAAGGCTGAAATAGCGACAGACTGATTTCGGGACGATTGCCAATGACCATGGTCACCGCCATGGTCTCGCCCAACGCGCGTCCCAAACCGAGGATGATTGCGCCCGCGATGCCGGGCGTCCCATTCACCAAAACGACTCGCGTCGTTTCCCACTTCGTCGCACCCAGCGCCAGGGCAGCTTCGCGCTGGCTGTCGGGGACTGCCGCCAGGACGTCGCGCACCACCGCTGAAATGATCGGCGTAATCATGATGGCGAGAATGACGCCGCCGGTCAGTAATCCGATGCCAGTGATCGGCCCGCGAAACAGCGGCAGCCATCCGAACCAACGACCGAGCGTCGGCTCAACATGTTCGCGAAGGAAAGGCGCCAGCACGAAAATTCCCCACAGCCCATAAACGACCGAAGGAATTGCTGCCAGCAACTCAACCAGGAAAGTCACCGGTCGGGCGACCGCCCGCGGCGCTTGTTCAACGAGAAACACTGCGATACCCAGCGATAACGGGACGCTAATCAGCAAGGCAATCAAAGACGACGCAAGTGTTCCGTATATAAATGGAAGCGCGCCGAACTGAGCGTTCGGTGGATCCCATTCGCGACCCGTCAGAAAGCTGAATCCGAATTGACGAAGCGAATCAACCGCATGAGACCCAAGCGCCAGGATCATTCCCACGACGATCAGCAGCATGAGCAGGGCGACGCCAAACATCAGAAAGCGAAACAGAGCGTCGCCGGCATTACCTGTCGGCGACAAACGTTTCCAGAGCAGCTTGTTTAGCGGCGAACGCTGCGCAATTGCTTGGCCCATTTCAAAAGACGCTGGCTCTAACCCGCCAACGAGGAAGCGATTACCGGAGCGGCTTTCCTCCCGAGGCAACTGAATTGATCTTAGCTTCAGCACGTTTGACTATCTCGTCCGGGAGTGACGCGTACTGCAGGTCCTTTGCGAATCTCTGCCCGTCGTGAATGCCCCACCAAAGGAAATCGACAACAGCTTTTCCCTTGGTCGCATCTTTTTGATCCTGATACGCGAGGATGTAGGTGTAACTCGAAATTGGATACGCGGTTGCGCCGTCCGCGTTCGTGATCGAAACGCGCAGGTCGTCCGGCGTCGTGGCGATTGCTCCGGCCGCCGCCGCCGTGACGGCGTCAATGGTCGGTTCGATGAAGGTGCCCGCCTTGTTCTTGATCATTGCGGCCGGCAGTTTGTTCTGTACTGCGTAAGCGAGCTCCACGTACCCGATCGTGTTTGGCGTTTGCTTGATCTGACCCGTGACGCCTTCGTTGCCTTTGCCGCCAATGCCGCCAATCCATTTTGGAGATTTGTTCGCGCCGACTTTCTCTTTCCATTCAGCGCTAACCTTAGAAAGGTAATCCGTAAATACGAAAGTGGTGCCGCTACTTTCAGCGCGATGCACGGTCGAAATATCGGCGGCTGGTAAGTTCGCGTCAGGATTGTCAGCTTTGATCCGTGCGTCGTTCCACTTTGTGATCTTTCCGAGGAAGATGTCAGCCACCACGTCAGGCGAAAACTTAAGCGGGTTCGAAAGGCCCGGCAGGTTGTAAGTAACCACCACTGCGCCCAGCACAGTCGGGACGTGCACGACGGCGGCTGGGCTCGCCTTCAGTTCATCATCTGTCATCGGCGCATCAGATGCGCCAAAGTCGACGGTCTGCGCCTGAAGTTGCTTGATGCCGCCCCCCGATCCTATTGACTGGTAATCGATCTGCACGTTCGCATTCGCGACGCTGAATTCATGAATCCATTTTTGATAGAGCGGATTTGGGAAGGTTGCGCCGGCGCCCTGCAATTTGACTGCGCCGCCGCCGCTCTTGCTGCCACCGCACGCAGGTGCGATTAGCATGACCACAATGCTGATGACGAACACGTAGAGACGTAGTGACTTGGACAGGGGCATGGTAGTACCTCCGAAGTGGCGGTTGAATAGAAGTAGGAAATCTAAGCTGGCGGTGTTACATCCGTCTTAATAACCCGTGAACTCGATGTGAACCGGCGGCGTCTTTTCCAAACGAAGTTTGCGAGTTAAGCTAACGGGCAATTTTCGCCACGCATCATCGTCGCTGCCCGACCGAAATGGTCCCGCGTCGCAGAATGACCAACGGCCGGTGCGTGTTTGCGAATAGTTCGGAGGAAGAAGATGGGTAAGCGCATTCCGAAAGCGACAAAGATTATGGTGATGCGGCACGCTGAAAAGCCTGCCAAAGATGGGGCCCCGCACGGCGTGACCCTGGAGGGCGAGCGAAACAAAGAATCGCTACAACCGCGCGGATGGCAAAGGGCGGGGGCGCTCACAAATTTGTTCGCGCCAACTAATGGTCAGATTCAGACTGGCTCGCTGGCGAGGCCACAGTTTCTTTATGCCTCAAAACCTTTACGCCGGAAAGGCAGTCGGCGACCGTTCCAAACGATCTTGCCGCTGGCGGAGAAACTCGGGATTCCGATCAACCTGCATTACGAGAGATCTGACGTCGAAGGCGTCATCGACGAAGTTTTGTCGCGTCGCGGCGTGGTGCTGATGTGCTGGCAACGCGAGTACATCCCGCGAATCGCTACTTACCTGCTCGGCCGCCACGACCGTATACCGGACGAATGGCCTGAGGATCGCTTCGACATGATTTGGGTTTTCGATCTCGACCGGCGGGCGGGCAAATACAAATTCAAACAGATCCCGCAAAGGCTTTTGATGGGTGATTCAACTGTTCCAATCAAGTAACTCGCGCACGGTCTGCGGCCCCGGCAACTTTGCGGCACCGACCGTTAAAAAGCGCTCCGTCTTCGATAATCAAACTCTGCGCTGACACATCGCCCGTCAATTTCGCAGTACGGCCCAGCACAACCTCCGCCGCGTTAACCTCGCCTTCGACGGCGCCATTTATTTTTGCGACCGCGACGTTTATGACGGCCTCACTGAGGTTGGCCCCTGTACTGATGACGAGGGTGCCGTTGGGCGAATTCACTTTGCCGCAAAAATTCCCATCGATTCGTAAGGACGTTTTGAAGGTTACCTCGCCGGAAAACTTGACTACATCACCGACGAAGCCGAGCCAGTTGTCCTTCGCAACGTTGACGCGTTGTTCTCGCTCTCTGGTTGTCGCAACTGCTTGAGCGCTCACGGTATTTCTTCCCTCAGTTCTTTGCTTAGATTAGTTTACGGTGACGTTGAGGCGAGCCCCCGGGCCAAGCGAATCGGGAAAAGACGACACCTAATGATCGCGACTATAACATCTGGCGTCAGCGTGAAGGTTACAATTCGGTTGCGTTCGCCGTGGTTCAGCCGCAGCCGGTGAGGAGCATTTCAATTACTTGCGGACATTGCCTCGAAGGGAATCTTCGTGTCGGCAAAGACCTGCCACAGCGCAATTTGTCCCTCGCGCACGATCGCCTTCCACGCTGCGGGGAGACGCCATTTCGATCCGCATTCCCCTTGAATGACCCGCCGGCGAAACCGAACATGCCAAACTCGTTCTCGTTTTCGAAGATTTCGTTCACTTCAATCTGATAATCGGGAAACCATTCAAAGTATCCGCGCCAGCCCGCGAGCATTGGTTCTCGACCGGTGACTTCACTTCCGTATGGATCAACAAACGTGTGGTCATTAGTCATTAACTTACCGAGACGGCTGACATCATGAGCGTTGATGGCCTCGACAAAGGCAAGGATGATTTCATTCGACGTCATGCTGAGCTATGTCCCCATAAATGAGATGCTTGATTAAAAACTCCAATCCAAACCCAAACCATAACGGTGCGCGTGGGTGTCAAAAACAGGAGTCACTGCGGGCCAGCGACCAGACCGCTCAATTAATCGTCCTTCCTCTTCTTCACCACCGCCGCTCGAACTTACGCGGTGATGCGCGCGATACACGTAACGACCGATTCCATAACCCATTGCGCTGCCGACCAGGATGTCCGAAAGATAGTGCTTTTCTCCCGTGAAGCGTGAAATGCTGACGGCGCTCGCGATGCCGTACGCGGCGATCTGAACGGCGCGATGATCGTGATATTCGTTGGCGATCACCGTGGCCAACGACCACGCTTGAATGCTGTGACCGGATGGAAATGAAGATCCGCCATCCCAGAAATCGCTGCGGCCTTTCGTAGCGGTAGGCCGACGACGCTGCGTGATCTCTTTCACGACTGTCACCACAACCCCGCTGTCAACCAAGGCCTCCGCGCCCAGTATTCCGGTTTCACGCGCGCGATCATCGTGGTTCGTGCGACCGACAATATAGAACGCTCCGGTAACGGCGGCGACGCCGTAGATCGATCCGGCGTAACTCACCAAGCGACTGATTTGCAATTGCCCGCTTGACTCTGCCAACTCGTCACCAGTCTGGCGATCCGTAGCAATTAACGCCGCCGTCCCCAAGCCAATCGGCGCCAGCCAACGCGCATCACGTTGGTCAAGATGAAATGGCGAAGTCCAAATCGCCTTCTGATCGAGCAGGATGTTTTTGAAGAATTCATGCTCGAGGCTGCGGCTGGACGGAGTTGGCGACGGGTTTGGTAATGCTGTTTGCGCGCGCGCGGCGATCGTCACGATTAACGCAATTAGAACGGTCATGCTGAAGAGGCAAAGCGATCTTCTGTTACTTCGCATCGGTACTTCTCCTTGTAAAGCCTGGTGGCTACTTGCTGACTACTAACACTACGAACGAGTCCGGCTTGATCGTGCGCTGCGGCCGTCCTCCGGGTGTTGCTGCGGGTGTTTCGGAATACTCAGCCGCGCTGAGAAAAACTTTTTTCGTCTTGGGGTCAAAAGCCATCGTCCGCGCGCTAGGCTGAGTTTTGACCGCGCCGGTGTCTTCGTAATCGTCGGCGGCCTTCTCGTGAAAAATGCTCAAGACTCCTTCACTACACGAAAAGAAAACGAGCTTTGCCTGCGGATCGAACGCTGCATAATCGACCCCGCGGCCAATCGGAAAGCTGCTAACGACTTTGCCCGAATTGGCGTCCATGACCACCATCTTTGGCTCGTTGCGACATCCAATAAACAAGCGCTTCGTCTTTTCGTCGTAGGCGAGACCGGTAGGCGTTTTTGCCACGCCAATCGGAAAACGCTTCTTCACCTGAAGTGATTTCGGATCGAAAGTAACGACCTCGTTCGTGTCCTCGAGATTCAAATAAACGACGCCGTCAGCGACAACTGCCGACTCACCGTCGCCTTCCGCCTTCACAGTGCCAACCACCTCACCGGTGTTCGCATCGATCGCCGTGATGTCATGCGTACCGTGATTGTTGGTGAAGACACGTTTCGTTGCCGGATCGTAGTAGATACCATCGGGTCCTTTGCCCACGTCGATCTTCTTGATTGTTTGCAACGTCACCAGGTCAAACATTGACACTTTGTTCTCACGGCCGTTGCTCGTGAATCCATGTTTGAATTCCGAAGCGATCGCGGTACCGTGAACTCCGGGTGTGTCGCCGATGGTGCCAATCAATTTGCCGTTGTCGGGGTTGACGACGTTTACTTCAGTTCCATGCGAAACGTACAGGCGGCGCGCGGCGCTATCGATAAAGATGTAGTCGAACCCGCCGTTGCCTGGCACTGGGTAACGAGTCTCGACATGGTATCCCGTGCCGCTTTGGAACGTTGACAGGGTAAGGGACAAAACTATGAGTGCGCTATTAAGATTCATGTTCGCTCATCCTTTTGCGATCATTATTCCGGCCGTTTGAGTTTCTCGCCGCTTGGTCCAACCTGAATTTCCGAACGCCTTATTCCGTGCTTGACGTGAGCTTCGTAAGCTACCAGTCGCCCTTGTTTAGTCAATGATTCGACGACAGTGATTATTCCGCCGCGAGCAAGTTTCTTCAACGCATCCTGAACGTTCGAGGTCAGCGAATCTAACGAGACTTCCTCTTCCACTTCCACGACGTTACCGTGTGCGTCCATGAGAATGTCCTTGTTGTGGCCATTTACGTTCAGCGAAACTTCGTAAAACTGCTGCCCATGCTCTCTCTCGCTGGCAAAGCCTTTGATCGTCGCCCCTTCGCTTTCAGCGGCCACGGCCTTTTCGACGGCTGGCGGCAGTTGTTTTCGGCTAATCTTCTTCTCCTGCGCCGCAATGCCGACAAACGATACTCCTAAGACCAGCAGCGCCGCAAAAATGTTCAGGTCGAATTTCATAGCGTCATCCTTTCACACGCGACACTGGGTCACGCCTCAGCATCGCATAAACGGTTGGAGTGACGACCAATGAAAACAGCAGCGCCATCGTCAGTCCGCCAATCACACCGATCGCCAGCGGCTGCAGCAACTCGGCGCCGGCACCGAATGCCAAAGCCAGCGGCAACATGCCCAGCATTGCGGCGAGCGAAGTCATTAGCACGGGACGAAAGCGGCGACGCCCTGAACGCAGCAATGCCTCGCGTAAGGTATCGCCTGCGGCGCGATGATCTTCGACGGCGTCGAGCATCAGAATTCCGTTTTTCGCGACAATGCCGACAATCATGATCATTCCCATCAGCGAAACCACGTTTAGTGTCATGCCGGTAATGAACAGGGCGAGCAGGACTCCCGCGATTGCCAACACTGCGCCCGTGACGATCGCAACCGGATGCGCGAACCGTCTAAATTCGATCAGCAACGTGATGAACACCAGCAACACCGCCAGCACCAGAGAGATCATTAGTTCGCGAAAACTCGCCTGTTGCTCCTGGTAAAGTCCGCCGTATTCGATTGTCATTCCCGGCGGCAACCTGACCTCTTTCGACAACCGAGTCTTGATTTCGTTAATCGCCGTCCCGAGGTCTTTCCCCTCGAGACGACCGGTAACCGAAACCATCTGTCGCAGATTTTCGCGGCCGATTTCCGTCTGACCTTTGTCGTATTCGACGTCCGCAACTTGATCGATGCGAAACAGTTGACCGGACGCCGAACGAATCTGCAGCCCGCGAATTTTATCGAGCGAAGTGCGCACATCCGCCGGAAACAAAACGCGCACTCTGATCAGACGATCCTGCTGGAGGATGAACGAGCCGGCATCGCCGGTCATCGCAATCGACGCAGTCTTAGCAACGTCGTCGGTGGTTACGCCGAAACGCGCGGCACGTTGCGGATCGATCTTGAAGGTGACCGCCGGCCCGCTCACGACAACTCCGTTATTTGTGTCGACTACACCGGAAATTTTCTGGATGGCAGCTTCGACTTCGTCGGCCTTTGCCTGCAACACGACGGCGTCCTCGCTGAATAGTTTGATTTCGATCGGCTCGGGATTGCCCTGCAGATCGCCAATAACGTCCGGGACGATCCCGACGAATTCAATCTCGAGCGCAGGTTCGGCTTCGGCGATTTGTTGACGCAGATCGGAAATGACATCTTCGGTTGCTCTCTTGTGTCCCGGCTTCAGTTTAACCGCGTAGTCGCCACGATTTGGCTCAGTCACGAACAATCCCATCTCAAGACCCGTGCGGCGCGAATAGCTTTCAATTTCCGGCGTCTTCATCAACTTCGCTTCGACGTCGCGCAGCATGTGGTCCGTTTCGGCGAGGGAAGATCCGGGCGGCGCCCAATAATCAAGCACAAACGCGCTCTCGTCGAATTCAGGCAGGAATTCCGAACCCAAAGATCGATAAAGCAAGTACGATCCGAGCAGCACGACCGCCACAATCACGACGACGATCCAGCGATGATCCAGCGCCCGCGACAAAACCCATTCATAACGCGTAACGATGGCATGCAGGAAACGGCCGGATTCAGCTTCGTGTTCGAATTCGGCTGAGCTCAATTCATGGCCGGCATTGGTTTCGCCCGCAGCATCGGTCCTTGTCGTGCGTCGCTTCGCCCGGACAAAGCGCTCAGCCAACACCGGCGTAAAACTCAAGGCTAAGACGAGTGACGTCAACAGCGCGACGGACATCGTCAGCGCCAGCGAGCGGAAGAAGACGCCGGTCACACCAGTCAGGATCGTGAGCGGCAGAAAAACGACGACCGGCGTGATCGTCGAACCAATTATGGGAACGGTTATTTCAGACACGGCGGTCTGCACCGCCTGCTTGCGTGATTGGCCGCTGCTGACGTGCGTGTAGATGTTTTCGACCACGACAATTGCATCGTCGATCACCAGCCCAATCGCGGCGGCCACACCACCCAGCGTCATCAGATCGAAACTCAGA
>DASYPX010000027.1:0-7613 GCA_036006125.1 Pyrinomonadaceae bacterium
GTGGCATCCGGGTGGTGACACGGTGCAAGGATGGACCGCCGACGGACGCTCGATCATGTTTTCGACGACGCGCGCGACCTGGTCGCCAAGTGGCGCGCCGCGGTTTTGGACGGTGCCAGTTGAAGGCGGAGTTGAAGAGCCGATGGCTTTGCCGCGCGGTTATCAGGGCAAGATTTCTGCCGACGGATCGCACATCGCCTACCGCATGAACAATTCGTGGGACGAAGAGCGTCGCAACTATCGCGGCGGACAAAACCGTCCAATCTGGATTGTGGATCTCAAAACTTACGATCTCGTCTCACCGCCGTGGACTGATTCGAAGGACATGGATCCGGTTTGGGTGGGCGATACGGTCTACTTCATTTCTGATCGTGATGGAGTGGCAAACATCTGGACGTATGACGCCGCCAGTAAGAAGCTCGCCCAGGTAACGAAGTTCACGGACTTTGACGTGAAGACGATGGACTCGGGCGCGGGCTCAGTGGTTTTTGAGCAAGCCGGCTTCATTCACGAACTCGATCCGAAATCCGGACGCGAGCATGTTGTGAACATCACGGCGACCGGAGACTTTCCGTGGATGATGCCGCACTGGGAAGACGTCAGCAATCGCGTCTCGAACATGGCGATTTCGCCAACCGGCAAACGCGTGGCGGTCGAGGCGCGTGGGGAAGTCTTCACGATCCCGGCAGAGAAAGGCGACGTGCGGAACCTGACGAACTCGAGTGCATCGGCCGATCGCGATCCGGCCTGGTCACCTGACGGCAAATGGATCTCTTACTTCAGCGATCGTTCCGGTGAATATCGGCTCTATATTGAAGCGCAAGACGGCCTCACGCCGCCGCGCGAAATCACACTCGACAATCCGACGCATTACTACATGCCATCATGGTCTCCGGATTCAAAGAAGCTGCTGTTCACCGACACAGGTTTGCATGTGTGGGTGCTGGATGTTGCCACCGGCAAGGCGAAAATCGTCGGCAATGATCCATGGATGGTCCCGCAGCGCACCTTGAATCCGGTGTGGAGTCCTGACTCCAAGTGGGTCGCTTATTCCAGCCGGTTGCTCTCGCTCTATCACGCGATCTTTGTGGCGAATGCTGATAGCGGCGAGAGCAAGCAAGTGACTGACGGATTGTCCGACGCCGTCTGGCCCGCGTTCGACGCAAGCGGAAAATACTTGTGGTTCCTCGCATCGACTGATTTTGGTTTACGTTCGCAGTGGCTCGATATGACCTCCTATGACCACGACGAGAATTTTGGCTTGTATTTCGCCGTGTTGAAGAAGAGCGACTCGAGTCCTTTGTTGCCAGAGAGCGACGAAGACCGCGGTGTGGGCACGGGTCGTCGCACACTGGCCCCTGGGCAATGCGCCGGTGATGTCGCCACAGCGGGCGGCGGCGGTGGCGCGGCCGCGGAAGGAGGCGCGGCAGATCAAGCAGCTGCTCCGCAAGGTCCGCGCGGACCGCGACAACCACCAACGGTTCAGATCGATTTCGATGGACTATCGAAACGGATCATCTCAGTGCCCGGGGTGCCCGAACGCCAGTATTCATCTTTGCAATCCGGCGCCGACGGAATAGTTTTCTTTCTCGAGGCTTTGCGCGCGCAGGGCGCCGGTGCCGGCGGACTTGGCGGCGGTGGTAACGAACTAATTCGGTACCGCTTGTGTGATCGCCGAGCGACGACTTTTGCCAGTAGTGTGGCGGCGTTTGAAGTCAGCGCGGACGGCCGCAAGCTCGTCTATCGTGCCGCTGCCGGCGGCGGTGGTTTTGGTGGCGCTGCGGCCGCGGCACGGCAGCCGGCGCCGCAAATGTTCATCGTTGACGCGGATCGAACTGTTCCTCAGCCCGGTAGTGGTCGGCTGAACTACATGCTGCGGATGTATCTCGATCCGAAAGAAGAGTTCAAACAGATCTTCAATGAAGGCTGGCGTAATCAACGCGACTATCTTTATGTGCCGACACTCCACGGCACGGATTGGAACAAAGACAAAGAGATGTACGGCGCGATGTTGCCGTCCGTCATGCATCGCGCGGACTTGAATTACCTGCTCGACATGATGGGGGCAGAGATCGCCATCGGTCACTCGTATGTGCGCGGCGGAGACATGCCGGAAGTGCCGCAGGTGCAAGGCGGGCTGCTGGGCGCCGACTTCGCGATCGAAGGCGGCCGCTACAAAGTCACACGGATTTACGACAACGAAAATTGGAATCCCGACTTGCGTTCTCCGCTGGCGGTGCCGGGCGCGAATGTGGATGTCGGCGACTACATCCTGGCGATCAACGGAATCGAGTTGAAAGCTCCCGATAACATCTATCGTTTACTCGACGGAACAGCGGGTCGCCAAACCTCCTTGACCGTAAATGACAAACCCACGATGGATGGCGCGCGTCACGTGCTCGTAGTTCCCGTAGCGAACGAACAGGCGTTGCGCACGCGTGCGTGGGTTGAATCAAACCGGCGGCTGGTTGAGAAAATTTCCGAGGGACAGCTCGCTTACGTCTATTTGCCGAATACGGGCCAGCCGGGTTACTCGAGTTTCAATCGCTACTACTTCTCGCAGCAGGACAAGAAGGGAGTGGTGATCGATGAGCGTTACAACGGCGGCGGTTCCGCCGCTGATTACATCATCGATGTCTTGCAGCGCGACTTTGACGGCTACTTCAACAACGTCGCTGGCGATCGTTATCCATTCACGAGCCCGTCTGCCGGCATTTGGGGACCCAAGGTGATGATCATTAACGAGATGGCCGGCTCGGGCGGCGACCTCATGCCTTACATGTTTCATTATCGAAAGCTGGGCACGCTGGTCGGTAAACGCACGTGGGGCGGCTTAGTTCACACGGCTGACACGCCGCCATTTATCGATGGTGGATCGATGATCGCGCCGCGCGGTGGTTTCTTCAGTCACGACGGCCGTTGGGCGGTGGAAAATGAAGGCGTCGCTCCGGACATCGACGTCGAGAACTGGCCGAAAGACGTGATCGCCGGACGCGATCCGCAACTCGAACGAGCAGTCGAAGAAGCGATGCGCTTGCTGAAACTGCATCCGAGTAATCGCATGACCAAAGAGCCGCCACCGCCGACTTGGGGTGTGCGGCCAAAACAGCGGTAGAGACAAATTTAGGGTTGACAGCCTTTTCTTTGCGAATAGAATTCCGCGCGAATCTCATTCAAAGGAGCTTGTTATGACCCCCCAAGATATTACGCGCGCTGGTTCTGGTCACGTGCGTAGTGACTTTCTTCAGCGTGACTCGGCCCACAGCTTCCGCCCCGCCGATTCCAAATCCTGTGCTGTACCTGCTTAAGAGTGAGGCGTTTCAGCAAGGCGGCAAGACATTCATTCGCTATAGCTACGACGTCCTTAACAAGGATCAATACCCCGCAGCGATGTTCGCGGCCTCGCCAAATCTGCCGCCTTGCGGCAGGAACGCGAACGCATCACGAACCTGGATCGATTTCTTTTACCAAAGCGGGAAGCGTCTTTATGGGTTCTGTGCCCTGGCAAAGCCCGCGGACTTAAACGGTATCTATTTTGCCATTGAAGATAGCGTCGTTCCGCCGAGCTGGGTTTACATTGAGATGACCGATCGTCAAACGAATACGAGGTACAAATCGAATCTGGCGGAGACCACTAACTAGCTTGTAGCTTCGCCTGCTCCACGGCTCTCGTTACCTTGCGGTCGCACCCATATGGGTGTGGCCGCTTGTCTTTTGTTGGTGAGTTCGCAGAGTATCTTCGTGCCAGCGATGAACCACGAGCGCTCTATTCCCTCGAATAATCAAACAATCGATCCCGTTTGTGGTATGACCGTCAAAACAGACGCCGCCGCGGGAACCGTCGAATTCGAAGGGCAAACGTATTTTTTCTGCAGCAGGCATTGCGTCGAGAGGTTTCGCGCCGAACCGTCACATTATCTGACTTCACAACCTCAGCCACTTACTAAGATCGGTGTTCATCGCGAGCGTGTTACGCCGTCCAAGACCGGCGCTCGTGAATACACCTGTCCCATGCATCCGCAGATTATTCGCGAACGGCCGGGCAATTGTCCGATCTGCGGCATGGCTCTCGAGCCCCGCACCATCACCACCACCGAAGAAGAGAATCCGGAATTAACGGACATGACGCGGCGGTTTTGGGTGAGCGTGTTTCTGACGTTGCCCGTGTTTCTGATCGGTATGAACGATTTGCTCCCGGGTCGCCCGCTCGAACGACTGGCGACGATGGATGTCCTGGGGTGGATTCAGCTCATGCTGGCCACTCCGGTTGTGCTTTGGTGTGGCTGGCCGTTTTTCGTGCGCGCGTGGCAATCGTTCATCAATCGCAGCCCGAACATGTTCACGCTGATTGGATTAGGTGTTGCCGTCTCCTACGTCTACAGCGTTATTGCGAAGATCGCGCCGGGTGTTTTTCCAGAATCGTTTAAGGAACACGGTGCTGTGCCCGTCTACTTTGAAGCTGCCGCCGTCATTACGACACTGGTGTTGCTGGGGCAGGTGCTGGAGTTGAAAGCGCGCAGCCGCACTGGAGCGGCGATTCGCGCATTGCTGGATCTCGCGCCAAAGACCGCGCGTCTGATTCGCATTGACGGTGGCGAAGAAGACGTCGCGCTCGATGCTGTTCAAGTTGGCAACCTTCTGCGGGTGCGACCGGGCGAGAGAATTCCGGTGGATGGTCAGGTTATGAGCGGCGCCAGTTTTGTAGATGAATCGATGGTGACCGGTGAACCAATCGCTCTCGAAAAACACGAAGGTGATGTGGTCATCGGCGCCACGGTGAACATGACTGGATCGTTTGTCATGCGCGCCGAACGGGTCGGCTCAGAAACGATGCTCGCGCGGATAGTGCAAATGGTCGCTGACGCACAACGAAGCCGCGCGCCAATTCAGAGACTCGCCGATGTAGTGGCGAGTTACTTCGTGCCAGCCGTCATCGTCGCCGCCATCGTCACGTTTCTTGTGTGGGCTTTCTTTGGCCCGGAACCTCGTCTCGCTTACGCGCTCATCAACACAGTGGCCGTACTGATTATTGCCTGCCCCTGTGCACTCGGGTTGGCAACGCCGATGTCAGTCATGGTCGCCATGGGCAAAGGCGCCACGGTGGGCGTGCTTTTCAAAAGTGCCAAAGCGATCGAAGTAATGCGAAAGATCGACACGCTCGTTATGGACAAAACCGGCACGCTCACTGAAGGAACACCGAAACTTATATCTGTGGTCGCGACCGGAGATATTGACGAAACCGAACTGCTTCGGTTGGCCGCCAGCCTTGAGCGCGCAAGCGAACACCCCCTTGCGGCGGCCATCGTCCGCGGGGCGGAGGAGCGCGCGATTTCATTTTCAAAAGTTGATTCGTTCGAGTCAATCACCGGCAAAGGCGTGCGTGGAATGATTGCAGGACGCTCAGTCGTAATTGGAAATCGCGCACTGATTGATGAATCAAAAATCGATACTGGAAATCTGAATGAGGAAGCTGAGCGTTTGCGCGCGGATGGGCAGACAGTGATGTTCGTGATCATAAACGAACGCGCGAGCGGTCTTATCGCGGTCGCCGATCCGATCAAACCGTCAACGCCAGAGGCCATTGAGGCTCTCCATGCGGAAGGGATGCGCATCGTCATGGTTACCGGCGACCACCGCACAACCGCTCAAGCGGTCGGAGAAAAATTGAACATCGATCAAGTCATTTCCGACGTGCTGCCCGAAGAGAAGCTAGCAATCGTGAAGCGTTTGCAGGACCAGGGACGTATCGTCGCGATGGCCGGTGATGGCATCAATGACGCACCCGCGCTGGCGCAGGCGCACGTCGGAATTGCGATGGGCACGGGAACCGACATCGCCATGGAGAGCGCCGACGTTACGTTGGTGAAGGGTGACCTGCGCGGGGTGCTCCGCGCGCGGCGCCTGAGTCGCGCGACGATGCGAAACGTCAAACAGAACCTGTTTTGGGCTTTCGTTTACAACATCCTTGGCGTGCCGATCGCTGCCGGAGTGCTTTATCCGTTTTTTGGCACACTGCTGAGCCCGATGATCGCAGCCGCGGCCATGAGTTTCAGTTCGGTTTCCGTGATCGGCAACGCTTTGCGGCTAAGACATGCTCACGTCGAAGCATAGCGGTCGCCGGTTCATCTGAGTGTTACGTGAAGGCAAAACGGCGTAGAATTTGCCGAAAATCGTGGATGGAGGAATTATGTTACGTCCCTTACTGACCTGTAAGGTAATCGCATTGACGTTGTCGTTCGCGGTTCTCGCGCCGGGTCAATGGCAGAAAAAACCGTACAGAGAATGGTCTGAAAAAGAAGCTCGCGGCATCCTCGACAATTCGCCCTGGGCGCAAACGCAGACCAGCACAGACACTTCACGCATGTTCGACACCGGACGTGCTGTGCTCTCAAATGAACGGCGTGAGGCGGAAGTGCCTGAGACAAAGTTCCACATTCGCTTCTTCAGCTCGAAACCTGTCCGTCAGGCGACTTGCCGAATGATAGAGATCCAGCGCAAGGGCGAAATCAGTAAACAGTTGGCCGCACAACTTGAAGGGCTCGCGAATGCTGACTTCCCCGACTACATCATCATTACGGTCATCCTGGAAGTGGCAAAATCAGGCAGTCAAATGGGTAGCGCGGCTTCGTTGCTTGATCGTCAGACAACGGTCCAACTAAAACCCGACACGTATCTATCGTTGAAGGGAAAGCGACTCTTCCTCGTCGAATATCAGCCTCCACGTCCCGATGGGCTGGGCGCACGATTCATTTTTCCGCGCATAGTTGATGGACAGCCGTTCATTGCCGAAACCGATGGCGAACTCTTGTTTCACTCCAGCTTGAACGGTGGGCCTGAGTTAAGTATGCGGTTCAAAGTCAAAGACATGATCTTCGAGGGTAAACTCGAGTATTAGGCAGGCACGTGATTTCTCGGCGCATGTTTTAGCATTTACTTATTGAGGTGCAGACGGAAAAATAAGCGGCGACACGTTACGTGCCGCCGCTCTGTGTTTAGATTGAGTGGAGGAACTAAACCGCCGCAGTTGACTGCGTTTGAATCTCGCGGGCCGGCAGAAATGGCGGCGCTGCAGGAGCAAAGCAGCTCTGAATGTCGTCAGCCTCAACCGTGTCGCGCTCCAAAAGCAATTCAACCAGGCGAGCAATTGATTCTCTATCACGAGCAACAACCTCGCAGGCACGTTTCAGTTGCGCGTTGATGATCTCGTTGGTTGCTTCGTCCGCGCGATCGAGAAGGCTTGGGCTCTCTGTCTGTTTGTCAGTGAGGTAAACAGGACCGAGTGGGCTCATGCCAAATTCGCGCACCATCTTGGTCGCGATTTCGACAGCGCGTTCGATGTCGTTAGCGGCGCCGGCAGTCATTGTGTTTAGCACGATCTGTTCCGCGGCGCGCCCGCCCAACAGAATGGCAATCTGATCTTCGAGATACTCGCGCTTCTTCATTAAGCGATCCCGTTCGGGCAAAGCTTGTGTGACGCCGAGCGCGCGACCGCGCGGCAGAATCGAAACTTTGTGAATCGGATCGCTGTTCGTGACGGCGAGCCCCACCGCAACGTGACCGGCTTCGTGGACGGCGGTTGCGTAACGCTCGTCTTCATCCATCATGAAGCCCTG
>DASYPX010000028.1:0-3408 GCA_036006125.1 Pyrinomonadaceae bacterium
CCAGCGATTAACGGTACGCACAAAGAGCGACCTGACCATTCGACCGTGACGAAGTTCGACGCGCCCAAAGCCGTACTTATGAGCTACATCATCAAAGGCATCCTCAGTCACAAACTGCCCTGGACGCTGGTGTTGCTGGGAGTGATGATCGCGATCGTGCTCGAGATGTCGGGCATTCCTTCGCTCGCGTTTGCCGTGGGAGTTTACCTGCCGCTCTCTTCGTCCAGTCCGATCTTCATCGGCGGCATGGTACGTTGGCTGGTCGACAAGTACCTGCGACGGAAGTTCGCCAGGCAGAACCTGACAGAAGAACAACTTGTCGCCGAGGGCGACAAGAGTCCAGGAGTCTTGATGGCCTCGGGCTACATCGCGGGCGGTGCGTTGGCGGGAATCATCTTCGCTTTCCTGAACAGCATGCCTGCGTTATCAAACTTCAACGATAAGATCGGGGCTTGGGCGGCACACAATCCGTTTTTCCACGGCAACTTCGAGAACTTCCTGCCGTTGATTCCGTTTGTGATCATCACAGTGCTCTTGTATCTCGCGGGTCGTGAATTGATCCTGCGCGGCAAAGACACCGCCAAGACTGGCTAAAACATCAAACAGTATCGTAAAACTATCTGAGGCGCGCTGAAGTCTGGCGCGCCTCACAAATAATTCGAGGGCTTTTCATGAAATTCTTTTCGAACCGTTTTCTTCCCCTGATTTGCGTCTGCGCAAGTCTGACGACGCTCGCCGCGCTCGCCTGTAACGCACAGAACAATCCGGCGCCGCGCACGCCCACCGAGGTTGTTCGCGAGTTCTACAAGGCGATGCGCGAGCATCGCTATCGCGACGCCTTTTCGCTGACCAGTTACAAACCCGCCGTCGAAGGCCTCAACGCCGAGGAGATGGAGTTGCTGCGACCCGGCTTTGAAGAGAAGGCCGCGACGATCCCCGCGAACATCGAAGTCACCGGCGAGCAAATCAGCGGAAATAACGCGACGGTGTTCGTGAAGGTGCCCGTCACCGAAAGTAGTCCGCAAGTTACTTCACAACCGTTGAATCTCATCAAGTCAGGCAACGATTGGATCATCCTGTTCGGATCAGAAGCCGACGCGGCGGAAATCAAGAAAGCGGGGCGTCGCTATTTTCTCGACGCGCTGATGGAAGGACACGAGGCCGACGTCGAAGATTTTTTGAAACGGCTAGCCATCTGGGAAGGCATCTACAATTCCCAGCACAACGGACTTTACGGTGACTTTAATGCGCTGATTCAGGCCGGTATGTTTTCGAACGACGTCATCGATCCGAAGCTGAGCGGCTATCAGTTTGGAATCACGCTTGCCAAAGACGCCAAGAGCTACACCGTTTCGGCCCAGCCCGTGCGTCATGGTCAAACGGGAAAACTATCGTATTGGATGGATCAGTCGGGCGCGATCAAGAGCGCCGATAACGGCGGCAAACCGTTGAAACCTTAGTCCGTTGCTTGCGATGCGCGCAGAAACAGCCCGGTAATATCTCGGGATCATCGGACAACGCGCACCAGCCGCGCGCTGCACATCAAACTGCAGTCAGGCGATAACCAGTCAGCAAACGGCAGTCGTCCCGTAGTGCAAACCTTTTGACTCTCCTGCGCGTAGAAAATAAATGATGCGACGAATTCGAGAAGTTCTGACTTCCTCCGTGGCCATCAGTCTTTGTCTCACGCTGCTGCTCGTGCAATCGGTTACGGCGCAGGATATCGATCCGAACGACGTCATCAAAGTGAACACCGACCTCGTCGTCTTTGATGCGCAGGTCATTGACAAGAAAACGCGGAAAATGTTTGGCGGGCTGACCCGGGACGCTTTTGAAGTCTATGAAGAGAACGTCAAACAGCCGATCGCTTACTTCAGTCAGGATCAATTGCCGTTGTCCGTTTTGCTCCTGCTCGACATTAGTCGAAGCGTCACGCCGATCATCGAACAAGTCGGCGCCGGCGCCAATGATGCGTTGCAACGACTCAAATCTGAAGATGAAGTTGCGGTCATGGCCTTCGCGGATTACCCAAAACTCATTCAGCCGTTTACTAAAGATCGAAAACTCACGGCGGAAAAGATCAGCGAAGCCAGCGCGACGTACCTGGGACATGGGACGTATTTGAACGAAGCGCTGCATGAAGCGGCCGAGCGGATGAACAAGGCGAGCAGTCCGACAAATCGACGCGCGATCATCGTGATCACCGACAATATCGCGCCGGCCGGCGGAAAATTCGGGGAAGCCAAAGTCATCAACGATCTGCTGGACTCGGAAACGGTTGTCTATGGATTAATCGTGCGCGCCGCGTTTGGCAAGGTCTTCAACATTCTCAGTTTCGGGACCATTCACGGCGTCAACTCGTACTGTGAAGAAACAGGCGGGGAAGTTCTCGGCGCGGATCGAAAGGAAGTGGACACTCGGCTCGCGGAGATGTTCACGCGCCTGCGCACGCGGTACACCCTCGGCTATCGGCCGCCTGAGAACAATGAAGAAGGAAAATTTCGGCGTGTGAGAGTGCAGTTGACGCCGGCGGTCATGAAAACGAACAAAAAGCTGGTCGTACGCGCGCGCAACGGATACTACTTTCGGAAGAAGCGCCGGGCGAGCTAGAGGGCAGGAGCGAGAGCTGCTTCAAGTTTTCGACGGCGGCGGCCGTTGAGCGTACCGTGCAGTGTCATGACAACCGGTGTAAGCATATAAGTGATTCCTGACAATCCGGCGTAATTACCACCGCCAAACACCGCCAGACTTACCGATACGACACCGATGCCAACGTTTAGCAAACTTTCACGAATGTCTGTGCGCGTGTCGAAGCTTTCCAACTCGTTGAGCTCAAGTTGCTGGCGTTTGCGATAGGCGTGCCAGTACAGCAGCGCGAACACTCCAAAGACAGCGATGTAACCCGCGCCGAAAATGATCATCAGACTAGCAACTTGATCGGCGCTGTCCACCATACTTTCAACCGTTCCGTTCGGCAGTCGCACTTCGCCATGACCGCCGGTAAATCGATCGATGAGAACCGTGAACACGAACTTGAGCGGATAGACGTAGAAGAGGACCACAAACAAGAGCACCGCATTGATGATCATCGTGAGCGCGTCCTGCAGACCGTAGCGGCGGAAAAACTTGTATTGATTGAACCAAACGACGAACAGAAGGGCGAAGCAGATCGCGAATGCGCCAAATCCGCGCATCGCATGCATCAGCTCCTCGAACGTCTTGGGCACTTCCAGTGAGACCACCAGCAAGGTCACCGCGAAAGCGAATACCGCATCGCTGAGGCCTTCAATGCGCGATATTTCATGACTGCGCCAACGAAACCTCATGCTATCGCCGACGCCCCTGTCGATAAGTTTTTCTCGAATCATATCGGAGTCGCGAGAGGATACTACAGACTTGTGCCCGTCG
>DASYPX010000029.1:0-23314 GCA_036006125.1 Pyrinomonadaceae bacterium
TAACGAATTCGCCGACCGCCTGCTGAATCACAGATTTGAGAATTGGGTAATGAGTGCAACCGAGAACCAGGGTATCGATCTGCCCGCGAATATCCTCGAGATAAGTTTTCGCGATACTGCGCGCGACTTCCTCCTCGGCCCAGCCTTCCTCAGCGAGCGGCACAAAAAGGGGACAGGCCCTTTCCACCACGTTGATGCCTGGGTCGATGCGGCCAATCGCTTTCGTGTAAGCGCCGCTTTGCACGGTCGATTCGGTTGCAATCACGCCGATCGACCGCAGTTGCCGGGGGCCACCGGTTTGCATTTCCTTCGCCGATTCGCTGAGCACCGCTGCCCTCGCACCCGGCCCAATCACACCGACCACATCGATCTCCAAAGCACTCCGGATCGCCGGCAACGCGAGAGCTGATGCCGTGTTGCACGCGACTACGAGCATCTTGATTCCGTGCGCCGCAAGGAACCTCGCATTCTCAACCGCGTATCTTTCTACTGTCGCTAGTGACTTAGTTCCGTAGGGCACTCTCGCCGTGTCGCCAAGATAAACGAACCTTTCGTTGGGCAGGTGCTCATGCAGCGCGCGGTAGACTGTCAGTCCGCCCACGCCACTGTCGAATATGCCAATCGGAAGCGAGGTGCTCATCCACGGATTACAAGAAGACGAATCCGCAGATTACACAGATTGCGCAGAAAAGAAAAAGAGAAAGCCATCTGAACAGAATGCTTCACCTTCTCTGAATCTGATGTTTTGTCGAATCTGTGAAATCTGCGTAATCTGCGGACTGAGAATTGATGATCGCAAATATCACTGAGGGTTTCGATTTGCGACCTCGGTCACGTCCATTGAGGCGACATAGCGTTCAAAATCAGGCAGGTCTTCGTCGCCGAATATCATTCCCGGATTGTCTTTCACCTCGACATACCTGGGGATTGCGGTTTTTAAGGCGTCACTTGCGTCCAACAGACTGTTGCAACCGTTGGGACATCTCCAGTAGTCCAGCCTGACCGTCGGTGCAGACCCGTCACCGGCAAACTGGAATGGCTCCCAGCGACGCTTGCACCGGTCACATTGCAGCACCGGCATCCAGCCATTGAGTGTGACGTAAACTTCCTTCAACTCTTTCTCGACCATTGACCTATTCATGGCAACTCCCGGGTTGATTGCCGATTCCCAAATGTCGATTGTCAATTATCGGCTTCGCTGATCGCGATCTTCTTCAGCGGCCTGTTTAATTTGCGGATAACTCGGGCGTGGTTTTCCTGCCTACTGCTTATTGCTTACTACCTTCTGCTCTGCGTAATCTGCGAAATCTGCGGATTCGGACTGTTCCTGCCTACTGCCGCCTGCTTACTGCCTTCTGTTTTTGGTGGAGGCGCCGGGAATTGAACCCGGATCCAAAGGTCAACGTCGAAGGACTCTACATGCTTAGCTGCTTCTCTTTTTGTGTGAACCTTGCGGCTCGCACAATCTTTGCCCATCTCGAACTAAGTGAATCAGCAAGACGTTCGAACGGGCTAGTCCGACTTTGGTCTCGCCCATCACCACGGACCGAAGCAATGGGCCAGCTCATCTAAGGTGACATCTCCATCCGCGCGCATGAGCAACTTGCGGCAGAGACGCTCACAGGCTAATTAGGCTGCGAGAGCTAACTCGTTAGAGTTGGCAATTGATTTTCCCTGCAATTTGATAACGGTCCCCACAGAGAGAAGGCCCGGCATGCATCGCGACGGACGTTACGGCCCCTGTCGAAGCCTGTCGCCCCCGTTTTGAAGCAAGTTGATTATAAGTGATGCGCGGAGAGATGTCAGGTTGGCTAAGGAAAAATCATTTAGAGTCGCGCAGGAAACGAATGACAAGAGCCCACCGATTAAAGCCGTAAATCGTGAATCGTAAATCGTGAATAGATAAACCACGCCACGAGCCTGCGGAGCAGGCGGCAGCATAAAGCCTCGGGTGAAGCGAAGCGGAACCCGAGGAACAGCGGGTAACAAAATCAGGGGCCCGCGAAGCGGGCGACAGCGCCTGCGTCGTGCATCGCGGAAACCATGAGTCTCTGTCGCCCGCTTCGCGGGCTTGGTATCTAATTGGGACCTGATCCGGGGGGTTACGCTCGCTTCGCTCGCACAAGCACTTCACGCGCGATGCGCGCGCGGTGACCACGCTTCCAGGCTAAACTCTGCCGTGGCTCCGCGGCTCGTTGCCGCGCCGATTCATCTCTGACTAGCCCTGCAACATCTGCACCAACTGTTGCAGCTCCGCCAGATTCAGATCGGAGATGGCCCACCACTCCATACCTGAATTCGTCCAGCGAATCAGATTGTAACCCTGGCTCACTGATGCCTGCGCAGTTGATCTAGATCCGCTCTTTGCGGGCCAAACAAACACGTTGATGAGATGTTGCCGTCGTTGATAAACGAGCGCCGCCACCGGTCGACTAGCGATATAGTCGAGCCGTCCACCTTTCAATTCAAACCCCTGCTCCTTCAGGTCTTTGACGGGTGGTGAGAAGTCGAGCTTGCCATCGAACCAGGGTTTGACGGTGTGCTGATCGGAAGACGGTACATCCGTCAGATGCTGGGCCATGAGCGAGCGCACGTGACTCGATACGACTTCCTGGGCGACTAATGTGTCTGAAGACGGTCGATTGAGAATCACCACGATCGCCCAAACCGCTAACACCATTGCAACGAGCGAAGCGACGACCAGCGACCAGCGCCACCACTTGGCGTTCGCAGGCTTCTCTTTGGTTTCGCGACGCACCGCGGAACGCAGACGCTTTTCAAAGGTTGGCGACGGTGTGAAGCGAAGCGACGAGTCTTTCATCAGGTTACTGAGACGGTGAATTTCTTTCTGAGCACGCGCGCATGATTGGCACTCTCGCAAATGCGCTTCCATCTCAAGGCTCTTGGTGAGATCCAATTCGCCATCTGCGAGCGCGTGCATCAGCAACCCTGTTTCCTGACAAGTCATGCGGCACCTCCCTTCGTCTCGATTCCCATACGAGTTGCCAACAGCGAATGTAGTCTCTTCCGGCCACGCGCGAGCCGCGACATCACAGTGCCGATCGGCAGATCGGCAATAGCAGCGATCTCTTTGTATGAAAGTTCTTCCAGCTCGCGCATGACCATCACCTCGCGAAATTCGAGCGGCAATTCTGTGAGAGCGGCGCGGACCATCTGCGCATCAGTACTTTGCACTAGCCGTAACTCAGGATTCCCAAAATCGATTATCGCGTCTTCATGCGTTTCATCGATTGAGTCGGTCAGCTCGCGACTGCGGTTTCGTTGCAGCCATGAGTAACAAGTGTTGCGCACAATCGTGAGCAGCCACGTCCGGCTTTCACCACCGCGATAGCCGCCAAAAAATTTGAAGGCGCGCAGGTAAGCCTCCTGCACGACATCTTCCGCGTCCTGATCGTTGCGCACTAGCCAGCGCGCCAGATTGTATGCGGCGGGCAAATGCGGCAACACCACCGCCTCAAAGCGACCCGCGCTACTGCTCTGTTCCGGCAAGTGCACCTCGCTCCTGAAACTAAAGACTCCCGCTCACCCGATTTTATTCCCGGCGAATTTGTTGATCTGGAAGCAGGAATATTCACACAGCGCAGTTGGTCTGTACAGGTGTAAGCAATTTCGAAAAAGGAGATTCTAAAAATGAACAATCAAATCAAATGGCTGCTGCATCCGCCGATCGATGGTCCGCGAGCGACGATCTTAATCAGGATGATGGCGGGAACAGTTTTCTTTTGGGAAGGCGTGATGAAATTTGTGTTTGCCAATCAAGGGGTTGGGCGATTCACCAAGCTTGGATTTCCGGCGCCGCACTTTACCGCGACGGCCGACGGCTGGTTCGAAATCATCGGCGGCATTTTGCTCATCACCGGCTTGTTGACGCGCGTGATTGCGATTCCTTTTATCATCGAAATGCTGGTAGCGATGGCTTCGACAAAAATTCCGATGTATCTCGGGACGTCACCGCTGCCCCTGCCGCCAGTGCCTCCGCAAGTGGGCTTCTGGGCTGTTTTGCATGAGATCCGCTCGGAGTATGCACAACTCGCTTCGTGCGCATTTTTGTTGATTGCAGGGCCGGGACGATGGTCCCTCGATGCAATCGTGTCGCGAAAAAGAGTGAATGAGCTCACGGGCGGAATGCGATCCAGGGAGGATCGCCTGATCAAAGCTGCTTGATGTTCAATGATCTGGAAGTCACTCATGCAGTAACGTCAAACTCGAATCACACTTTGCCGGCAAGAGTGACAAGCTACACGAGATGTTCGATGCACTGGCGGTATTGATCGAAAAGTGTGCGGCGGTGAAGGTTCAACCGGAGAAGACGCCTCTTGCTACTGCCTCGCTATGTTCAAGGCACAATTAAAAACGGCAAAAGATAAGCCTGAATCATTACCAGTATTCCGACCAGCGCCGCCAGTACCAGACTGTGAAAGAACACGTAACGAAGGATGTCGCCTTCGTGACCGTACCAGCGGGTGGCCGTGCTGGCGACGACGATCGATTGCGCGTCGATCATCTTGCCCATCACACCGCCGGAGCTATTGGCTGCGCCCATGAGAATTGGGCTGAGACCTAATTGAGTGGCCGTGATCTTTTGCAGACTCCCGAACAGGACATTGGATGACGTGTCTGACCCGGTTAACGCGACACCTAACCATCCCAGCATTGTGCCGAAGAACGGATAGAGCCAGCCGGTTTTCGCGAACGCCAGTCCCAGCGTCGCATCCATTCCGGAATAGCGCGTCGAAAATCCAATCGCCATCATCAGCGCGATGGTCAGCAACGATGAGCTAACCAGCCGCAGCGTTCGCCAGTAAACGCGCAGCAAACCACGGAGCGAAAATCCCATCACCAAACCCGCGATGATCGAAGCAAAAAGAATTCCTGTGCCGGCCGCGGACAAAAAGTTGAAGTTGAAGACGGCAGCTTCAGCCGTGGGTTTCGGAACTGCAGGAGGGACGCGTGCCACCAGTTTATCCAGACCTGGCACCGGAATTTTTGGCGCGGCGATGCCATCGAGAAGGCTCTTTGTCTGTGGCAGACCCCAAATGAACACGACGACACTGAGGATTATCCAGGGGAGCCAGGGACGAAGCATTGCCGATTTCGGATTGCCGATTGCCGATTTGCGCCCAGCATCGATTTGTGGAGCGACAGTCTCATCCGGCTTTGTTTTTTCCTGCCTCCCGCCTCCTGCCTCCTGCTTCCATATATTCTTCGGTTGCCAAAACTTCAGAAACAACGCGAGCGCACCAATCGAAACAATCGCGGCCGCGACATCAACCAACCATGGTCCGTGGAAATTTGAAACCAAAAATTGCGGAATCGCGAAGCACACTCCGGCGACGACAATCGCCGGCCAGATTTCGAGCATTCCGCGAAAGCCGGCGAATGCCCAGATTAACCAGAACGGAACAAGCAGCGAAAAAAATGGGAGCTGCCGTCCGACCATCGCGCTTAGTTGCTTTAGGTCCAACCCGGTGACGCCTTGCAAGCCAATCAGCGGTGCACCCAAGGCGCCAAACGCCACGGGTGCAGTGTTGGCGATTAATGAAAGACCTGATGCCGAGAGCGGCGAGAAGCCCAACCCGATCAAAATCGCGCCGGTCACTGCGACTGGAGTGCCGAATCCGCAGGCGCCTTCAATGAATGCGCCAAAGCAAAAAGCGACCAGCAGCAACTGTAACCTTCGATCTTCGGTCAGGCCGGTGATGCTGTGGCGCAAACGCGCGAACAGCCCGCATTCGTTCGTCAGTTGATAAAGAAAAATTACGTTGAGGACGATCCAACCAATCGGAAACAGGCCGTATGCCGCGCCATAAATCGCGCTCGCAGAAATCATCTTCGCCGGCATCCGAAAAACGATGACGGCCACGGCTAACGACGTAAACAGACCTAACAGTGCTGCGTAATATGCGCGGATGCGAAAAATCGCGAGACTGCCGAGTAAGATGACAATCGGCAGTGCAGCGCACAATGTTGAAGCCCACACGTTGCCGAGCGGATCGTAAACTTGTGACCAGGTCATGAGCGTAAAGGCAGAAAAATCGGGAGATTCTTATCACGCAATGATTTCATCAACAACTTCTTGTCACTAACAATCTTAAATGGTATAAGCGGCGCGCCTGTCACCTTTCGGATTTTGTTGGTGCTGTCTTCAAAACATTTTCAATGCAAACAAACAAGAAGGCACACTGACAATGCTTCGTCCCTTTCTCGCCATTTGTTTGATCATCAATTTGGTGTGCCTCATAAGCTTGGCGAACGCCGTAGCTCAGTCCAATCTGGTTCGCGTACAAAACGTCGAGCCTCATCCTGCGAATTTAGATTTTGAGCAAGGAACTCTCGGCCAGGTGCCGGACGGGTGGCATTGCCCGACCACAGTCAACTATGGAGCGGAGATCACTCCCGAACAGCCCAAGTCCGGAAAATACTCGGCGGTACTTTTTAGCAAAGAGACCGCGGCGGCCGGCTCGCCTTTTGGCAATCTAATGCAGGCATTTGACGCCAGGCCCTACCGGGGCAGACGGGTCCGGTTTCGAGCCTCAGTGCGCATGGAAGGCCAGGCAGGACGCGCGCAACTCTGGATGCGCGTGGATCGCACCGGAAACAAGATTGGTTTCTTTGACAACATGATGGACCGCCCGATCACTTCGGGCGAATGGCGCGAGTACGAGATCGCCGGCAACATCGCAGACGATGCGGAAGTCTTGAACATCGGCATGCTCCTGCTCCGTAAAGGTAAAGCGTGGCTGGACGCTGTCTCGATTGAAGATTTGGGAAAGGTGGTGGTCCGCGCGGATCCGCCGAGGCCAGTGACAACGCGCGGGCTCGAAAATCTGATCGCATTCAGTCGCCTGCTTGGGTATGTCAGACATTTTCACCCAAGCGATGAAGCCGCTGCCACTGACTGGAATGCATTTGCGGTTAATGGAGTGCTCGCAGTTGAGAGTGCGAAGAATGCCGGTGAGCTAGCTCAGAAACTAAACGAAATTTTTCACCAGGTCGCGCCGACGGTGCGGGTATTTCCAACGGGCAGAACCGTGCCGCTTCCCGGAGAGCTAACGCCTCCGGCAAATACCTCCGGTGTGGAAATCCTTTCCTGGAAACATCGCGGCTTTGGCCCAAGCACAAAGCCGGACGCAACCTATCACAGCGAGCGTGTACGTACGTCGCTCAACCCGAACTCGCCTGATCCGCGAAAACCTTTCACGGCCGATCTTGGCGGCGGCGTTTCCTGTATCGTGCCGCTCGCTTTGTTTGTTGATGCTAAAGGCACCCTGCCGCACGGGGCCTCTCAGGCGACTCAGTTACAGAATTCGCTGGTTGAGTCTCGGGTAACGATCGCGCCACGCGCCTGGCTAATGTCGCACTCGCCTGGAATATTCTTCAGCATTTCTATCCATACTTTGATGTCGTCAAGACTGACTGGCCGGCAGCGCTGAAGAACGCGCTTGCTTCTGCCGCGACCGATGAGAACGACTTGGCCTTTCTGATCACGCTCAGGCGAATGGTGGCGCAGCTCCACGACGGTCACGGCAACGTTTATTATCCGGGCGAACCACGAGGCTTTAGTGTTCCGGTAATTTTCGGTTGGGTTGAAGGCCGTTTGGTGATCACCGATGTTGCTGCCGGTGGCGCGAATGACGTCCAGCCGGGAGACATCGTTCTGAAAGTGAATGGCAAGCCCGGTGCTGAAGCGCTAACAGAACTGGAAACCTTGATTTCCGGCGCGACACCCCAGTGGCGTCGTTACATTGCATTGGTACTCCTGGCCGATGCTGCAAAAGACTCTGAGCTGAAACTTGACGTGCAAAATGCGAACGGCGAAATGCGCGCGGTAACTTTGCGTCGAACTGTAGAGACCGAGAGTTTGAACGAAACGCGACCGCCGAAAATCAGCGAACTCAAACCAGGGATTGTTTACGTCGCTCTCGATCGAATCAAAGATGAAGACTTTCAGGCTGCGTTGCCTCAGCTTGAAAGAGCCAAAGGCATCATCTTCGATCTTCGGGGGTACCCGACAGTGTCGCCGATGGTAATTTCGCACTTAATTGATAGTCCCTCGACATCGGCGCGCTGGATGGTTCCGATCATTACGAAACCTGATCACTCGACAGTCGACGATTACGAGACCGGTGGCCGCTGGGACCTGAAACCAATTGCGCCGCGGCTGAAAGGAAAAATCGCTTTTCTCACCGACGGACGAGCGATCAGTTATGCCGAGTCTTATATGGGCATCATCGAAGCCTACAAACTTGCGGAAATTGTCGGCGAGCCCACGGCGGGAACGAATGGCAATATCAACCCATTCGTGCTTCCTGGAAACTACAGTGTAGTGTGGACCGGCATGAAGGTTTTAAAGCACGACGGCTCGCAGCACCATGGCATTGGGATTCAACCAACCGTTCCAGTTTCGCGCACGATCAAAGGCATAAGAGAGAAGCGCGACGAACAATTGGAGCGGGCCGTCTCGATCGTTAGTCAGTAGAAAGAGGCACGATGAACGTCAACGTTCACTTGAATCGTGAATCGCTCACTCGTATGCGTGAAGACGTCAGCCGGTCTCTAGTTCCGGGTTCTGACTAACCTAACCTGCGCACTTCAATGCCGGGCACCGCGAAAAAACTTCCGCCGCTTTGGCGCTGTCCCGAATGCGGCCGTGGATTCGCCAATCGCAACCAGAGTCACTCGTGCAGTGATATCAGCTTGCAGGCACACTTCACGGGAAAGAGCGAGCACGTGCGCAAGTTATTCGATGCGCTCGTAGCGAGGATCAAAAAATGTGGGCCGGTAAAGGTCCTTCCTGAGAAGACGCGCATAGCTTTCCAAATGCGGATGTCATTCATCGCTGTGCAGGTACGGCGAAACTACCTCATCGGTCATTTTGTTTTTGCGCGACGGGTTGAGAGTCCACGCTTTCTGCGCGTCGAAACTTTTTCGCCCCGAAATCATTTGCACGCGTTTCGGCTCAACAGTCTGGCGGAGCTTGACGACGAATTTGCGACATGGATTCGCGAAGCGTATGCAGTGGGCGAGCAGAAACATCTGCGTAGGAGATCAGAATGACGGGCTTCGCATTGCCTGGTTCTGACACGCCTCACTTCTGCTCCAGACATACGCGGCAGGCGCTCTCGCTAAAGCGCTGCTGACAAATACTTATAGCTCGCTCCAAAGAACGTTTTGCGCGGATGCCACGATAATCCTCGCACGAGCTGGTGCTGATTTTGATCGTGCCCGGCTGTTGCATCGCAATGCCGCCGTTCTGCACCGCAGTGATGCGTGAGCCGTCCTCGTCGGAGCGCAACTCAATCGAATCGTTGCCGTATCTCATGTTCAGCGCTGAGCCTTCGAGGCCCGCGGCGAACAATGCAACCTGTTGTTTTGCCGAATCGAGCGTGAGCCCGATATTTTCAGAACCCCATGTTACGTACCCTCCGCGTTCACGACCAGTATCGTCATAGAGCAATACGCCCGCCGCCTTGCCGCCCCGCGGCACGCGCTTGCCGTTGTAAACGGCGTCTGGAAGATCGCCGCCAATGCGCACACGCTCGACGCCTTTCGGGTCGACCACTACCAGCTCGGAAACCTTTAGCGACGAAGGATTGTTCGCTTGTTGAGACTTTGATTCGATTTTGAACGCACACACCACGAGAATTCCCAGGACCACCCAGCCTCCGATCGATATTCTCAGCCAACGCTCTTGTCGCCTGACGCGACGCTCAAGCGCTTCCAAACACAAGTCGCTCATGTCATTCGCTCCTGTAATGTGGTTGAATGTTTTTAAGGGTTCCGTTGACTTGCACGCCCGAGGAGCGGGTCCGTTTCAGAAAAGCGCGCGCCGATGCGCGCCGACGGGAGGTCACGCTAAGTTAAGCCTCTTTAAGGACTCGGCTCATTGCGACGAGTACGCCGAGGTGGTAGGAATTGTGATCGGCGATGAGTAGCGCTTCGCGCAGAATCGTCTGGCCCGTGCCGTGTGGAATTGTTGTGAGTAGGTCGGTCGCCGAATCAGCCACCAACTCCTGCATCTGCTTTAAGTCATTACGGAACTTCGCCACCGTTTCATTCCAAAGTTCAGGCGTGCCAAGTTGATCCTTCGGTGGCCAGTATCCTTCCGGCCACTTCGGTGAAACGTGCTTTGCATCGCGACTGAATTCGACGATGTCCCACAGCGCGATACGCATGTGTTCGAGGACTTGCCACGCGGTGTAAGGCAATCCTGCGACACGTTCGCCACAACGCGTGACGGGAAAGTCTGCGACGAAGTCATCGAAAGTGAGGTGGGCGCCTTCGCCACGGAGGACGTAGAGCACGTGGTCACGAAGCGATTGGTCGGTGTTTGATTGATTCATTGGCTCATCGTTTCATTGAATCAATGACTCGATGAATCAATGCATCAATTCTTCCGATTAATTCGATAACTGTCATATCGACAAGCAGCGGCATAATCACAGAACTTGCACGTCTTTCTGCCTTCGGACGGTTTCACGCGAAAGTCTCCGGCGCGGATTGCGTCAATGAATTGCCAGATGCGGCGGCTAATGTCGCGCCGCAGACGCTGCCACTGCATGTCATCAACTTTAGCCGCGTGGCTGCTAACATAGGTGCAATCGTCAAGCATCTTCCGATACAGTCCCTGGTTCAGCCTTTTCCCTTTGCCGCGCAGACGGTAATAGCCTCCGCCGGCCAGCTCGAAACTCGGCAAAAATAATTGCTCAAGCGCCGCGAGATAGATCGGAATCTGTAACTGCCTGCCCGCTTCCATGTCGATGATGCGCGCGCCTTGCGAAAGCTTGTAGTCGTACGCAACCACCCTCTTGCATGATTCGCTGACATCGACGCGGTCGATTTGACCCTGAATGAGTGCAACTTCAGGCATGTTGCCGTCGCGCTCTATTTTCAAGTAGTCAGTCTTGGAAGCTGGATCGCTCCCATCTGAGACGCGTCCGAATGCCAATTCGAAAAACGTGGGTGACATGCCGCGTGGCTGCGTCTTCTCCTGCAGACGTAACTCGTGCAACAAGACCTGTTCAAGAATCAGTTTCCGAATCTCACAATCGATTTTCCAGATGCGTTCATTAAGCGGCGGCACCTTGCGCTCATGCTCTTTGAATACTTCGTCCGCAACCCCGGCGATTTCCTTTAACAGGGCGTCTCGATTCTTCCCCGGCAAATATTCTTTGCGATGTCGTTCAAAGAACCGCCGCAGAATATCGTGCAGTAATTTGCCCGCATCGATCGCCGGAAGATCGAGCGCGGCTTCGTTGCGCGGCTCGAGACGTAGCACGCGAGCGGCGAAGAATTTGAACGGGCAGTTGCCGAACGCGCTCAAGCCACTGGCGCTGTAGACGTATTCCGGCCCGAAATGGTTAGCGACGAGCGCGCGCAGATCCGTTTGGGTGATCTGTCCGTCGTAAGCGCCGAACGTGTCGCCGCAGCGCTGAAGCTCAATCGCCACGCGCCGCAGCACCGAATTAGAAATAAAGGTCTCGCGGCGCGCTTGTGCGATCAATTCCGAAACTACGCTTGCCGGCCAATTGTTTTCCCCACGGCGGCGGTGATCCTGTCGCGCCTTTTGCGCGATCAGTTTCGTCGCCAACTCCGAGGCGTTCGACGCAGAAAGCATGTCCTGGCGACTAATATCGCTGCGAACTTGATCCGCATCTATTTCAGTTGGCGCAATCGCCCGACGTAACTCCTCGATGTAATAAGACGCGACGGTTTCGATGCCATCGTCGGCAGCAAGCGGCCTTGTCAGATACAGACGCTCAGTCGCACGACAGGCGCACTGATAGAAGTAGTGCTCCTCTTTTACCAGCGTCTCCGTCGAAATGTCTTCGAGGATCACACCATGCTTTTTCAGACGCTCGCGTTCTTCGTGCGGGTAGAGCCAATCGCGTGAGGTGCGCAACGGGAAACTGCCTTCGTTCATGCCAGCAATGAAGATCGCGCGAAACCTCAACCCCCGTACATCAGTCGCTTCCAATACGCGCACGCCGTCGCGATCGCCCGCGGTAATTGAGAGAACTTGCGATTTCAAACAGCGCTCCAACTCATCGATGAAAGAAGCGAGCGTGGTCTGGGTGGCGAACTCGGGTGTCAGAGATTGCTGACGCGCCGAAGACGCATTTGCTGACGCGCGAGCGCCTGACACGACCTGCTGAGCGAAA
Organism: Pyrinomonadaceae bacterium; assembly: GCA_036006125.1. Lineage (GTDB taxonomy): Bacteria > Acidobacteriota > Blastocatellia > Pyrinomonadales > Pyrinomonadaceae > UBA11740. Next base: position 12,183 of record DASYPX010000029.1, read on the forward strand.
TCGAAGCTGCGTACGGTTGCGGCCAGCGCGCGGCGCAAAGCTTCCATGCCGCGAACGTTCAGCATCACCTGCGGAACGTCAGGCGCGCGTTCGCGTCTGGTCAATGCAGCGCTCACTTGCTTCGCAAACTGGAAATTGTCCAGCAACGTCATCAGTGCGATGCGCAAGTCGTTCGGCTTCCCCTCTTCGGGCATGGCGGCGATCACCTGCCGCATGTGCTCCATCAAAAGCATGGTCCAGGCAATTGCCGCTGGATGAACAGGCGCCGGCCGCTTGGGTTTTTCTTTTGGAGCAATTTCGTCATCGGCGGGCGGTTCCAATTCGAGGGTGGCCGGCCCATCGCTTTCGCTATCCGCCCCGATGAAAGAGCGCGCGGCTTGCGAGGAGGGCAAAACGCGAATCAAGCGCGCCGCGCGATCTAACCAGGCACGCACTCGCTGTTCGCTGCCGACATACGCGATTACATTTTCGGTGACATCAGGCGACCAGGTGCCAATGCCAAGACGCGCGCGCAATCGCGTGTCACGCTCGGAGCCAGGCTCGACTTCGAGAAGCTTCGCGTACTGCTTATCGAAACTGTTCGTGAGATTTTTCAGATCGTCAGCAGAGACTCGGAAATAGGCAGTCTTCACCAGGTGCGCCAAATCGTTCGCCTTCGGATCGACGACGTGCTCACGCCCGGGACTCTTCAGAATTTGAAAAAGCTTGGCCGAAGCGCGCACCGCGGGAATCTCGTTAGCGTGCACGCGACGCTCGAGATTGCACGGCACACATTCAGTTTCGAAAACGCGGAGAATTGATTCGGCGTAAGCGGCCCGCTCACGGACTACCAAAGCGACATCGGAGAGTTTGTAATTATCTGCAAAGATCAATCGCTTGATTTCTTTCGCAATCCAACGCAACTCGGTTTCGCGGTCCCTGCACTCACGGAGGAGCACGGGAGCGCCTGCATCCTGTCCCGACGAGTCGGGATTTGCGGGCATTTTGCCCGCACCTTCGTCGTCATTCGTAGTCGCGCTCGCACTAAACAATCGCGGGCGAAGCGGAGCCAGCGTACTTGTTACTTCCGCGCAGTCGTCGATGCTCTTGATCTCAAAATCCGCAATTGACTTAAGCTGTTCGATCGTCGATCGAAACGGTTGGAAGATTTGTTCGTTACGCGTGTCGTGATTGACGTTGACGATCACGTTCGGGATACGCGGAATCAAGAGGCGAAGAATCTCGCCCTGCACCGGCGTGAAATCAAAGAACCCGTCAAGAACCAGCAAATCGATGTTGTCGAACCATGAGATTCGCGCGCTATCGCTGCGAAGAATTTGCAGCGCACGCAGTTGATCGGCATCTTCATCGGTCAAGCCAAAGCGATCCAAAGCTTGGGAATACGTTGCGTAAATCAGTGCAACGTCGCGGTCGAAATCAGATTGGGACTTTGGTCTTTGGTCTTTGATCTTTGGGTCTTGGTCTTCGACCGTGCGTGATTCAACGATGGTTTGGAACTCCTCGGCGGTTTTTCCCGCGCGTTGAAGTTCGCCAATCAAAGAAGCGACCGTGGTGACACAGCCGTCGCGATTCGCGAGACGCTGAATGGCCGGAAGCTGACGCGCCTCAGCCAGTTGCTTGATGATTTGCGAGACCAGGCTGTGACGCAGCGGCAGGTCTTCACGATCGATGGGAACACGCGGAGCTAGTTGTGTCGGAAGCCCGCGCGTAAGGCGGGGTCCCCGCGCGAGCATCTCGCGCGGGGTGCCAATCAAGGGCTCGCTCTCGTTACTGGCCCTCCCTGACGGTCGGGCTTCTGACACGATCGCGCTGCTCAGGATCCTCCGCACAAACCCGCGGAAAAGATAAAAAGGAAATTCGCCCCAGACGCCGCGCGCGTTTTGTCCGTCCAGGATTTTCTGGGTGGCTAGATCGAGCAGCGGATGCGAGGCGGCGATGTAGATCAGCCGGTCGGTTTCAGCTCGCGAGACATACTCAGCGCAACGCGCGAGCAGCGAAGCGCGATTGGTTCCGAGAACAGGACCTAACCAGATTTCTCTTGGCACTTCCTAATCGCCGGCGCGCGCCGACTTCACGTTCAACAGCGGATGCCGATCATCATCCTCATCGTCGGGTTCGGAGTTTCCCGCGACCAATTCAGGAAACAATCCGCCTTCATCAAGGTTGAGCACACGCGAGGACTTATCGACGGGTTCAAGGGTGTCTATTTCTTCGCCCGCAATCGCGCCGCGTTCCTTGAACTTGCGCGCAGTCACAAGCACACGCGCTTCGAGCGAACCCACGCCTTTGTTGTAGGACTCGAGCGCGCGATCGAGATTGCGTCCAATATCCGCGAAGTAGTTGATGAAGGTGCGCATCCGATCGTAAAGCTCTTTGCCGAGCTTGCCGACTTCGTCAGCGTTCGCCGCGCGTTGCTCCTGCTGCCATCCATACGAAATCGCTTTCAAGAGCGCAATCAAAGTCGTCGGCGTCGCGATAATGACTCGCTGGTTGATCCCGTCTTCGATCAACTTCGGATCCTGTTCCAGGGCCGCGCTGTAGAAATTTTCGCCGGGCAGAAACAGCAAAACGAATTCGGGTGTCGGCTGGACGGTCTCCCAATAGGATTTTCGGCTCAGGTTGCCGATGTGCGTGCGCACCAGACGCGCATGCTCTTTTAACCGATCGACCCTGACCGAATCGTCGGTCGTGGAAATCGATTCGTAGAACGCTTCGAATGGCACTTTCGCATCAACTACGATCGTGCGATTGCCGGGCAGCCGCACAATTACATCGGGACGAATGCGGCCATCTTCGGTTGCGACAGTCGCCTGCTCGGTAAAGTCGCAATATTGAAGCATGCCCGCTAGTTCAACCACGCGGCGCAATTGAATCTCGCCCCAGCGACCACGCACGTGCGGCGTGCGCAGAGCCTTGACCAGGTTGCCCGTTTCATTTTGCAGTTGCTGATGAGAAGCGGCGAGCGTCTTGACCTGTTCGATCAATCCCGAATAAGCGCCGGCACGGATGCGCTCCATTTCGGCGATTTTTCCATCGACCTTATCCAGCGATTCCCGGAGCGGCTTCACCAGTTGATCGATTGCCTGCTGACGCTGTTCCAAATCGCCTTTCGCGGTCGTCTGAAATCTTTCCAGTGTCGCGCGCGCCAGGTTGAGGAATTCCTGGTTGTTGTCTTTCAAAGCATCACGAGACAACGCTTTGAATTTTTCGGCGAGCGCTTCGGCGGCCTGCTTGAAAGATTCTGCGCGTTCGTGAGCGGCGCGGCGTTCACCTTCGACGTTCGCTTGCAGCCGTGCGTTTTCGTTTCGCAGCGAATCGCTGACGGCTACTTCATCATCAAAGGCTTCCTGCAACCGTTGCGTTTCGCGATCTTTGGCGGCGATCCGTTCATTGAGTGCGGCGATCTCAGTTGCGCTTGCCGCTTTGCCGTCGTCAAACCCGCGATGCCATTTAGCGTGCAGCGCCAGCCATGTGGCCACGACGCCAACCGCCGCACCGAAGATCAGAGTTAAAACCGGAATCAGACTATCCATCGATTCGTCAGTTTAGCAGAGGTGTTGCAAACATGAAACAGTGTCGCATTTGGAGTGCGCCAGCAGAGCGTAGCGGCGACGGCGCTTTGAATGGCGGAGCGTCGAATACGGATCTCGTGCAAACGGATCCAAAGCGGTGTCGTCGCTGCGCTCTGCCACCGCACTCCAAATCAGCCTCCGAAAACCGCGACCATGCGTTCGTAAACCTTTCGCGTCACGCGCACGTCGTTCAAATTGTATTCGCGAATCTCGGCGAGCCGGCCCGCTTGGTACAGATCGAACACCCGGCTGCCCTCGACTTCAGATGTCTTGCTCGATTCGAAACCCAGTGCCCAAGCGATGTCGTCGAGGCCGACCCGACTTCGCCTGTCGCCCAGCCACCATGCGCGCATCGTGTCGTACACACCCTGCACGCGGAACTCGCTCAAGTCGATGAAAGGTTTGACTGCGATATTGTTCGCGAGACATCGCTGAAAGATAAACGGCAGATCAAAACCGACGATGTTGTGACCGACGATCAGATCGCATTCGGAATCGTAGTCTGACATCAGCGCCAGAAAACCCTTGAGCGCTTCTGCTTCCTCCTGCTCGTTACCATCGGCGTCGATGCCGAAGACATGCTCGGTCGAGGTCGTCGTTAAGCCGGCGATCTCGAATCCGGGAACCGGCCCAACCTGAACTGCAATCGACAGAATTCGTCCTGACGTCGAATTCAACGATCCGAGCTGGTAAACGCGCTCTTCCTCCGCCGCGATGTCTTCGAGGTAACGCTGTTGCTGCTCCGTGCGCATGTAGCCGAGGCGGTAATCGCGCTCGAGCTTCGGCCCGACGCGATCGCGAAAGCCCGGCAGTGCGAGGGTCTCGATGTCCAAAGTGAACGCGCGCGGTAGCAGTGGATCGCAACCAAGATACTCGCGATATTGCTCAATGGTGATTGGACGATATTCCGAGACGACGAACTGTGCGCGGTCCTGGAACGCTTCGAGCTTGCCGGTAACCCCCCAGAGGCCCGGACGCAAGTCTTCGCGGCCTTCAAGTACTTCTCCCCAGATTTTGAGCGGCAAGCTTCCGGTCGCGTTGCGCGCGTTTGCGTCGCGAAACGGTTTACCTTGTTGCGTGCGCCGTTCGCGCACTGACGTCACCGCGACCATTAACCACACTTCTTCGGCGAATGGGAGTTCAGGGATGGGGATGTTGCCTTTCATTTATCTTCGCGAGTGTCAGCTGGCATATTCTGACATTTCTTCATCGAAACCCGGCCGGATGAAATCTCGGGCAAGGGGAAGCTCTAATTCAATGCCATTCCTCACGTTTTCCAGCAAAGCGATGAGGGGCGCGATTGATTTCTGCTTTGCGGGAACGCAGCCTTGAATTACCTGCCAAGCGCTCAGCGAACGATCGATGGCAATCAAAGCGATTTTTGCTGAACCGTTCGCATCCGTTTGCGCCGGATTGATCCCATCTCCTAAATCATCCGCATAAACCCCAGGAAGTTCGTCATCCCTGGTGAACAGGGCCCGAAAAACTTTTGTCGGAATGAAAAACTGGTACCACCGGATTACTTCAAAGGCGTCTTGAGCATCGATCTCTATTCCTGCGCTCTTTGCCTGGAGCCGGGCCTCATCGTCAAGCTGCTCTGCTGCAACCAGTTCGTTTTGGAACCACGTGTCTACCATCCGAGCGTAATTTCGGGCCAGTACGGAAAGCTCGTCCGGACGCGCGGTTTCGGTTTCCTGATGATGTGACGCAGCGACTTCGCTTTGATCAATCGCATCCAAATCGATGCCGGCTTCAGCGGCGCATTGTCTAATTAATTCGTTGGCGTCTTTAAAGATTGACTCCAGCTTGCGCCAAAACTTCACATTGTTCAGATCACGAACGTCAGGAGCATCCAAATCTGGATCGGCGGTTTCGGTGGTATACAAGAAACAACGGGAACTAAATGCGCATCGTTCGCACCAGCGGTCGCAATAGTTATAGATCCCCGAAATGAAATCCGGATGAGCGGCCAGTTCGCTGAGATCGTCTCGGTTCATATCTCGTGCTGCATAAACGGCGGCTCATTCTAATGTATTATTCGTCGCGTCACCATCACCACTATTCCAGACGCAAATGGCCAAACTGAACACCATCTCAGCTACCTTTCCCGTCGCGGACATCGAATCGACTATTCGATGGTATGAGAGCGAATTGGGATTCACCGCCTACGCGTTTCCAGAAACCCCTCCGTACGTATTCGCGATTGTCAGTCGCGACACCGTGGAAATAATGTTTCAACGCGTGGGTGGATATGAAAAGCCCGATCTTTACTCGCGACGTGACGGCGGGGTTTGGGATGCATACATCCGAATGGAAGGCGTTAAGGAGTTTTATCAGTCGGTGAAAGACAGGGTCGAGATCGTGCTGCCACTCCGGCAACAGCCATACGGCGATTGGGAATTCGAAGTGAAAGATCCGAATGGTTACGTGTTGGTTTTTAGCGAATTGATCGATTAGGCCGCTTGAGGTGGCACGCGCATCTTGCGCGTGATTTCACGGGCGGGACGCCCGTGCCACTTTGTGGTAAAGTTGCACCATCCCTAAGCGGTTGTTCCCCCGGAACGACTCGTAAACCCCTGGCATTCACTTAGCGTTTCTATGAGTATGGGCCTAGAGACTCCCGGAACGTCGCAAACGGATTCATTGTCCTTTCCGCGGATATTCACGATCGATGGCAGTCGCTGGCGGTATCTCGCGGCTATCGGACTGACCGCTGCCGTCTATTTTGGCGCAGGCAAATTCGGACTGACGCTCGCTTCAGTCCACACAAACGTCTCGCCAGTGTGGCCACCGACGGGCCTTGCCCTGGCCGCCGTGCTGCTGTTCGGCATTCGAGTTTGGCCGGGCGTATTTCTCGGCGCACTGCTGGTTAATCTCACCACACCGATTCCCATTACCGCGGCGGTAGTAATAGCCATTGGCAACACGGTCGAAGCCGTGGCGGCGTCGGGAGTATTACGCGCCTTCGGATTTCGCAAATCGTTGGATCGAGCGCGTGATGTATTCAAGTTCGTTTCTGCCGTCGTCATATGCACCGGCGTCAGCGCGACGATCGGTAACCTCAGCCTGGTTTTGTGGCACTCCGCGCAGTGGCACCAGTTCCCGCTCCTTTGGTTGACGTGGTGGCTGGGTGATTTGACCGGCGCGGTCACCGTAACGCCTTTAATTCTTACGTGGTTGGCCGGCGAAGGACATTGGTTACCGCGCCGACGCTACTTTGAAGCGACAATTTTGATTTTGCTGCTGTCGGCAAGCGCCATGGTCACCTTCGGCGGAAAGTCGCCGACTCAGCTTCAATACTATCCACTGAGCCGACTGTTGATTCCTTTTCTGCTCTGGGCTTCGTTTCGTCTGGGACGCCGGGGAGTAACGGTCGCGATTGCGGTTGTGTCGGCATTCGCCATTTGGGGAACATGGCTGGGTAATGGTCCGTTCATCAGCTCCAACGCGAACGAGTCGCTTTTGACCTTGCAACTTTTCCTCGCGTCGAACGCGGTGACGTTTTTGGCTCTCGTGACTGTGGTCGAAGAACGACGCCTGGCAGAAGCAAATCGCCAACAGGATCAACGAAGATTGGAAGCCAATTTGGCGGTGACGCGCATCCTGGCTGAGTCGCCTGAAGTCAATCTGGCGTTCCAACGCCTACTGTCAACCGTCGGTGAAAAACTTAAATGGGAATTCGGTTGCGTATGGCTGCCCGACGATGAAGATAAAGTTCTGCGCAGCCTGGCGACGTGGCAACGGTCGCCCAGAACATCGCGATTTGAACAGCTCTCCCGCGAGCGTGTGTTCGAGCGTGGCGTTGGCTTGCCCGGCCGCGTCTGGGCAAACCTGGAACCTGCGTGGATTCGCGATGTTGCCAAAGACGACAATTTTCCGCGCGCCGCGATTGCGATTGAAGAAGGACTGCGCGCCGCATTCGCATTTCCCATTTTGTTCAATCGGAAATTCCTCGGTGTGATCGAATTCTTCAGTCCTGAGCTTCGTCAGCCCGAAGAGCCTCTGCTCGAGATGTTCTCAGGCATTGGCAGTCAGCTTGGCCAGTTTATGGAGCGCAAGCGCGCAGAGCAGTCGTTACTGGAAAGCGAGCAACAATATCGGTCCGTCATTGATGCTTTGCCCGCCGCCGTTTACACCACCGATGCCGCGGGCAGAGTCACGATGTTTAATCAGGCCGCGGTCGAACTCTCCGGACGCACGCCCGAAGTTGGCAGCGACTCATGGTGCGTGACGTGGAAACTTTATCACCCGGACGGCAAGCCGATGCCGCACGCTGAATGCCCCATGGCTATCGCGCTGAAAAAAGGCGAGGCGGTGCGCGGTCAGGAAGCGATTGCCGAACGACCCGACGGTTCACGCGTAAGTTTCGTTCCATATCCCACGCCTTTGCGCGACAGCAGCGGCCAACTCGTGGGCGCCATCAACATGCTGGTCGATATCACCGACCGCAAGCGCTCAGAAGCGCAGCTTCGCGATCGGGAGCAACGTCTCAGCGCGTTTTTCTCGACCGCCGCGTTGGGTGTCGCCGTGTTAACGCCTGACGCGCGATTCGAGCAAGTCAATGACACATTCTGTCGCATCGTCGGCTATTCGCGCGACGAATTAGCGAAGATGGACAGCGCCGCGTTGACGCATCCTGATGACATTCCACACATGAAGCAAAAGCTTGACGCGTTAACGGAAGGTCAAGTCCCTCGATTTGAGATCGAGAAACGATATCTGCGCCAGGATGGAACTCAGATTTGGGTCCAAAACAGCGTGTCCGCAACGCGCGACGGCGCCGGAAAGTTACTCAATCTGGTAATGCTCTGCCAGGACATTACCGATCGAAAAGGGACTGAGGACATACTGCGTCACATGGCCTCCATCGTCGAAACCACCGACGACGCCATCATCTCGAAGGACCTGAACGGCACCATCACCAGTTGGAACCCGGCTGCGGAAAGACTCTATGGATACAAAGCCCAGGAGGTCATTGGGAAACCGGTAACAATTCTCATCCCTTCCGAGCGCCCGGATGAGGAGCCGGCAATTTTGGAAAGACTGCGCCGCGGCGAACGAATCGATCACTACGAAACCATTCGGGTAGCAAAAGACGGCCGGCGGTTGAACGTTTCGCTAACCGTTTCCCCGATCCGCGATGCCAGCGGCAAGGTCATTGGTGCTTCGAAAATCGCGCGCGACATCACCCAGCAGAAAAAAGCGCAGACTGAAATTGCTCGACTGCTGGGAGCCGAACGTGCGGCGCGCCAGGAAGCGGAAGTCGCCAGCCGGACAAAGGACGAATTTCTGGCGACGCTTTCGCACGAGCTGCGCACGCCACTGACCGCAATGCTGGGCTGGTTAACGATGTTGCGCGGTCACAAACTTGATGAGAAGACGACTAAACATGCGATCGAAACGATTGAGCGAAACGCAAAAGCGCAGGCCCAACTCATCGAAGACCTTGTCGACATCTCGCGCATCGTGGGCGGCAAACTCAGTCTGGAAGTCGGGCCAATAGAACTGTATCCCGTCATCGATGCAGCCGTCGAAGTGGTCAAGCCGGCGGCTGACGCCAAACAGATTTCGATCAAGATCAATTACGATCCAACAGTCGGCCCCGTCTCTGGGGATACGGGACGTCTGCAACAAATTATTTGGAACTTGATGTCGAACGCGGTCAAATTCACGCCGAGTGGCGGCTCCGTAATCGTCGATTACCGCCGTCAGGGGAATTTCGCGGAAGTGACGGTGCGTGACACCGGCATTGGCATCTCTGAAGATTTTCTGCCGTACGTGTTTGAACGATTCCGTCAGGCCGAATCAGCGGCGACGCGTTCGCATCGTGGCATGGGTTTGGGACTCGCAATCGTGCGCCATCTCGTGGAATTGCACGGAGGGACGGTGAGCGTAGAGAGTGCCGGCGAAAATCAGGGGACAACGTTCACCGTGCATCTTCCGCTGGCGGCCGCCCCCAAAGCATTGCCCCCATCGACGTCGGCCCACGAAGGCAACGGCGACTTAGCAAAAGCGCTCAATGGCCTCAGAATCCTGCTGGTCGAAGACGAGCCAGACGCGCGGGAGTTGATCGCGATCTTGCTACAAGGCTCGGGCGCCACCGTCGAGGCGGTCGATTCCGCAAGCGGCGCGCTCCAGCGTTTGCTGCTGTTTATTCCCGACGTGCTGGTGAGCGATATCGGACTACCGCGTGAGAGCGGATACGATCTGATTCGCCAAATACGCGCGATGGCGTCCGACATTAATAAGATTCCAGCAATCGCACTGACGGCGTTCGCCACCGAGAACGATCGTAAGACCTCACTATCGGCCGGATTTCAGGCGCACCTGGCGAAGCCAGTGGAGCCGTCGGACCTGCTGAAGACAATCAAAACTCTAACAAACGGTCAGAACTAAGCACCTCGACACTTGGCTCGCACAACCAGTTCAGCACCGGAACGTTGCTCCTGGGCGAAGACTGATTTGTCGATCGCTTATCACGATCGTGAGTGGGGCGTCCCGGTCCACGACGATCGAACACTGTTTGAGTTTCTGATTTTGGAAGGCGCGCAGGCCGGGTTGAATTGGGAGACTATTCTGAAGAAACGCGAAAACTACCGCCGCGCGTTCGACAATTTCGATCCGGTCAAAGTTGCAGAATATAACAAAAGAAAAATCGCCAGCCTTTTAGGCGATGAAGGAATCATACGCAATCGGCTTAAGATTGCGTCCGCCGTTCAAAATGCGCAGGCATTTCTCGCCGTACAAAAGGAGTTCGGCAGCTTTGACGCATATGTCTGGCGATTCGTGAACGGTAAACCTTTGCGTCGAAAAAGAGGCAAACCGGTTCCCGCCACCACGCCAGAATCAGCCGCCTTGAGCCGAGACTTGCAGCAACGTGGCTTTAAATTCGTGGGCTCGACAATCTGTTACGCGTTCATGCAAGCCGTAGGAATGGTCAATGATCATGGTCCAAAGTGCTTCAGGCATTCTGTAGTCGTCGAAAAAACAGATCCGGTATAAGCGTCCCCGGATCGAGGAATACCTCGACGTCAGAAAAGGGGGCTCGCCCCCGCACAACGCCAAGAATCTTCAAGCGGGGCAAACCCACATTTCCTACTATGAGATTTAACGGAAGTTATTTTCTTCCAGATTTATTTTTTTCAAGAAGCCACGAAACATTCAGTAAATTCGTCTCGCAAAGCAAATAAATCATTCTTCGAAAGATAAAACACACGAAAAGTTGATCGAAAAAATCGTTTTCTGTATAAACACACCGTCACGAAGGTTACGGCCATCGAGACCGGCGAAAGGATCGGCGAACGGAACCGTGAGGTTCTGGGAGAGAGCAAAGGCAGAGCGGTTTGCAGTTGCTATTGACGCTTTTCGTTGAGGCCGAAAGGTCTGCCAGGGAAGACCGAAAGGTTTTCCTGAGCGCCCGGATAAAAACGGGTAGCAACCACTAGAGAGGACCCGCTGGTGGTGAGCCATGTCGCTCAGAGAAATCTGAGCCTCGTTGCCGGGAACGTAACCGGCGGTGGAGGACAGCCACCTCAAAAAACTACCTAGTGGCACCACGTT
>DASYPX010000030.1:0-4488 GCA_036006125.1 Pyrinomonadaceae bacterium
AACGGCGATTGACGATCGAGTTGCGCTTTGCCTTCGGCCGTCGAAGGATCACCCATGCGCTTGTAGAAGACCTGCCGGAAAGCTTCCCAATATGCAGGAATAGATTCGAGGAGCGTCGTCAGATTTGATGGCCCGACGTAATCAACGGCCGCGGCGTAAACGTCGGGCGTGAAGGTGACACCCGCGAGGGTCGCATAGCCGCCGTAGGAACCACCCATGATGCCGATCTTTTTCGGATCGGCGATACCCTCGGCGACCAGATACTTGACGCCCCAGGTGATATCGTCCTGCATCTTGTCGCCCCATTGTTTGTTGCCGGCGTCGATAAATTTCTTGCCATAGCCGGTTGAGCCGCGAAAGTTTGGTTGCAGCACCGCGTAGCCGCGATTCGCCCAGAACTGCGCAAACGTGTCATAGCCCCACGAGTCGCGAAACCATGGTCCGCCGTGCGGGACAACAATCAGCGGCAGATTTTTTGGCGCGACTCCTTTCGGCAAAGTGAGATACGCGGGAATCTCGAGTCCATCAGAAGATTTGTAACGAACCGCTTTCATCGATGCGAGGTAATCACGCTTCAAGTTGTCACGAACCCGATACTGGAACGTGAGCTTCTTCGTCGCGCGATCGAACAGATAACGTTCGCCAGGTTCCGTGTCGCTGGTCGCTTGAATCAACCAAAGCTGCTCATTCTTCGTCATTGAGCCGAGTCCGATCTCCTTGCCGGGAAGTTGCTTTTGAAGCAGTTTGTAATCGGCTTCAAACGATTTGTCCTTCCAATAGAGCCGCTGCCGCTCGTCGTCATACGTCGTGACAATCAAATCGTCAGTGACTTCTGAGAAGAGAGCGTCGCCAAGGTCCACGCGATTGAGCGGGTCTGATTCAACTAGTTCTTCTTTACCGGTGGCCGGATCGAACAGTTCGAGTCGAGTGAGATCGATGTTGCCTTTGTTGGTCGTGAAATAAACGCGCTGGCCGTCCTTGTGATATTGCTCAGGGCCACACTGTTCGAAGACGCTGCACGAGTAAACCTTTGTGAATCCCTTATCGTCCACACGCAGAATTTCCGTGTCGCCATTGTCAGTAGACCGCGTCGCCAACCGCAGTTGGTCTTTCAAATCAAAAGTCCAGCTCACGATCCGTTCGGTGTTCTGGCGCACGAGCGTGCGCTCGCCGGTCGAGATTTTCACTTTGTAGAGGTCGTGCCAGGCTTTGTCGCGATCGTTCAAGCCGACATAGAGCGCGTCGGGATCAGTCCTCGGGACGCCGAAGATTTCCGCGCGCACGCCTTTGACATCCGTGAGGTTGCGCGCCGCAGGGACTTCCTGACCGGAAGCGGGCGCATCGGCAGGATTCACGGCGTAGACCAGATAGTTCTCGTCACCAGCTTTGTCCTGGACGAAAAGAATGTATTTGCCGTCGCGACTCCAGAAATAGGCGGGAATCGGACGCGCGGTGTCGGCCGTTATTGGTTTCGCCTTGTCGAAGGGTTCTTCGGTGCGCTTCACCCAAATGTTACGTGTGCCTTTGAAAGGTTTCATGAAAGCGATGAACTTGCCGTCGGGTGAGATCTGCGCCCCGGAGATTTCCGGATCGCCAAAGAATAGTTCGCGATCGATGATTGGCGGCAGGCCGCTTGCCGGCTGCGCCGAAATTATTGCCTGGGAAATATTGCCGAAGCAGATGAGTGCCGCGGCCAGGGCCAGAATGACTGACCGAAACTTGTGGAGATGCATTACGACCTCTTTTCTGTTGGTGATTGATAATTCGGACTGAAGTCTGAATGGATTAGTACGCAAATCGGGCGAGGCCGGTTTCAGAGAATACCTCTTGCGGATGCGCTGCGCTCACTTTAGGAGCGAAATGTTTCTAGAACCAGACTCTGATAAATAACCCGGCTCCTTTACGAGAGGAATATCTCGCTCCCCACGGAGCGAAAACCGCGGCACACCGCGAGCTAATTCACCGAGCCAAAGCTCGCGTCCAGTGCCGCGATCAATTCATCGACATGATCTTTCGTCGAGTTCAGCATCATGCCGGTGCGAATGACGTTCCCGTAGAGGCCGCCTTTACCGACAAGTACCCTCCGCTTCTTCGTTTCTTCAAAAACCTTCAAAACCGATTGCGGATCTGGCTCTCTTGTTTCACGATCCTTTACCAGCTCAATCGCCTGCATCAGCCCCATGCCCCGCACGTCGCCGATGACCGGATACTTTTCTTTTAAGCCTTCAAGCTTCTCGCGGAAGTAACCGCCGAGAACAGCTGAATTCTTTTTCAGATCGTCGTCTTCGATCACTTTCAAAACCGCGAGGGCAGCGGCGCACGAAACGGGGTTGCCGCCGAAAGTTGAGAAGGTCAGGCCGGGGAATTTGTCAGCGACTTCCGGCGTCGCCACCGTGATTCCGATTGGCACTCCGTTGCCCAGTCCTTTCGCTGACGTGATGATGTCCGGCTCGACATTCCAATTTTCAATGCCGAACCATTTTTCGCCGGTGCGGCCCCACGCGGTTTGCACTTCGTCAGCGATGAACAAGCCGCCGTGTTTGCGCGTGATCTCAACCGCGCGTTCAAAGTATCCCGGCGGCGGCACGATGAATCCGCCAACGCCCAGGATCGGTTCAGCCATGAACGCCGCAATTTCGCCGGTCGTCGTCGTCATGATCAACTCTTCGATGTCGTTCGCGCAGGCGAGCCCGCATTCCGGGTAAGTGAGCTTGAACGGACAGCGATAACAATATGGAGCGCGGGCATGGACGAAGCCGCCCACCTGCGGCGGCAGTGGCCGCCAGGTTGAATGACCCATGGCCGAAAGCGAAGTCGCCGAACGGCCACTGTACGCGTGACGAAGCACGACAATTTCATGACGACCAGTCGCCAGCTTCGCCGCGTGTACGGCCGTGTCATCAGCTTCCGTGCCGGAGTTCGTGAAGAAGGATTTCTTCAACTTGCCGGGCGTAATCTGCGCGAGCTTCTCAGCCAAATCAGACTGCGGCTGGTTGCAATAAAGCGTCGACGTGTGACTGATCGCGTTGACCTGATTGATGACGGCTTCGTTGACGACCGGATTCGCGTGACCCACGCTCACCGTCAATACGCCGCCAAACGCATCGAGGTACTTGTCGCCTTTGTCGTCCCAGACGTGAAACCCTTCGCCTCTTACTAAAGCCAGCGGCTCCTGGTAGTAAGTCGCGACCGCGGGAAACAGGAACTCTTTATGTTTGCGAACAGTTTCGGATGATGTTGTTTGCGGTTCAGGTGTGCTCATGTTGTTTCAGATGTTAATGCTTGAAAGCGCGCGATCACAAAAACGATGCAGGCGAGAATCGTCAAGAGTGATAAAGTTGCTGAAGGAACGCTTTCAGAAGCTCTGTCCACTCTGTGGCGTTCATGAGATCAATCAGTCGCCAGAACTCTCAGTACAAATTACCTTCGCGCTTCCTGCCGGTGTAGTCGACGTAAACTACTTTTAATTCCGTGTAAAAGTCTAGAGCGGTCGATCCCTGTTCGCGCTCGCCGATGCCGGTACCTTTAGTTCCGCCGAATGGAATGTGCGCTTCGCCCCCAGTCGTGGGTGAATTGATGTGCGTCATGCCCGTTTCAATCTCATCGACAAAGCGAAACATGCGCGCAACGTCGTTGGTGAAAATCGAAGACGACAAACCGAATTCGGTGTCGTTGGCGACAGTCATCGCTTCCTCGAAGTCCCTTACGCGCATGACTGATAAAACCGGGCCAAAGATTTCTTCACGCGCGATGCGCATGTCCGGTGTGACGTGATCAAACACCGTTGGCTTAACGAAATAACCCTTGTCGAGACCGTTGCCCGTGGCTCGTTCGCCGCCGCAGATCAAAGTGGCGCCGTCTTCGCGGCCAATGTTCAGATATTCGACGACGGTGTTGAATTGGTTCTCATCAACACTCGGTCCCATCTCCGTCTGGGGATCCATGCCGTCGCCAATTCGCATCGATTGCGCGCGCTGGGCCACGCGTTCAACGAATTCGTCGGCGATCTTGTCCACGACGACAGCGCGACTGGTCGCGGTGCATCGTTGACCGGACGAGCCGAACGCGCCTTGGGCCGTGTTCTCGACGGCGAGATCGAGGTCGCAGTCTTCGAGAATCACCACCGGATTCTTGCCGCCCATCTCGCACTGGCATTTCCCTCCGCGCCGCGAAACTTGTTCGTATAAGCGAATGCCGACCGGATTCGATCCGGTGAACGACACGGCTTTGACCGCCGGATGACCGATAATTTCGTCGCCGGCATCCGACCCTGAACCCAGAATCAAATTCAGTACGCCCGGCGGAATGCCGGCTTCTTCAAAAATCTGGACAATGCGGACGGCAGTCGCTGGCGTCAGGGTGGCGGGCTTAAATACAACCGTGTTACCAGCGACCAGCGCGGGGGCAATCTTCCACGTGGGAATTGCCACCGGAAAATTCCAGGGCGTCACACACGCAACGACGCCAAGCGGCTGTTTGATTGTGTAG
>DASYPX010000031.1:0-3711 GCA_036006125.1 Pyrinomonadaceae bacterium
TTCCGCCACTACTAATCCCTGCTGTGCTGAGGCGACGGCATTACGCGCATTGTTGACGTCGTTCAGTACGGACTGCGTGTAGGCAAATTGCGCTTCCTGACTTGACTGCAACTGGGTCGGATCGACCCGTACCAGCGCCTGCCCCTTGGTCACTTGATCGCCTGGGTTGACGTAGATTTCGAGGATGCGGCCGGGCACTTCGCTGGTGAGCTTGATGTAGCGAATTGGCCGAACTTCACCGGACGCCGTCACGGTCGAACGTAGCTCGGGGCGCACGTTTACGTTAACGGTCGTCACTTCGGGCACTTCTTTACGCGTGGCGACGACGCTAATGATGACGACCAGCGCCAACAAGACGACACCGGACACGATAATGATGATTTTCTTTTTTCTGCTAAGGGCCATTTTTCTTTCCTTAAGTCAGTAAGCAGTCACTTGGACACTGGGCGTCGGGGCGCAGTTCCACGCTAGATTTGGTTTTACGACGAAATCCGACGGCCGGTTTCAGGAAATCGAGGTAACGCGCTGATTATACGCGACGTTTATGTCGTTCAGAAGCCTTTGAATGTCACAACGGAGAACATTGTGGCGCTTGATGATTTCGCGATAAGATATGCTTTCGCGCGGGTCCGGTTGTTCCCGAACCGGGCCGGCGCTAGTTTTTGCGATGATTACCTGCGAGAGATGCGGTACTAACAACCTGGATGGCTCCCGTTATTGCGACGAATGCGGTGCCGCCATGTGGCTCGCGGGCCGCTCCGGTGATCGGTTCAATGCGCAGTCAAACGGCGCCGATGGGAAAGGCAAAAAGGACATTCCGGTGACCGTCGCGCGACCGGGAAACGCGCCCACTCCGCCTGTCGTCTTAGAGCATTCAACGGGCGCAGTCGCAATCGTTCCACAGAGCGCGACATTGACGATCGAGCGAGGAAAATCGGCAGGCAAACAGTTCACTCTCGGACGCAACGGATCCGAAATTGGTCGCTGGGACGCTGATGGCGGCGTCTTTCCTGATGTCGATTTGGACTCAGACGATCCGGAAGCGAAGGTTTCGCGAAAGCACGCACGAATTTCCGTTCAGAACGGGCACTACGAAATTGAAGATCTCGGGTCGACGAATGGTACGTTCGTCAATCGCGGGCCCCGGTTGAAACCCGGCCAGCGTCAACCGCTGAATGACGGTGACGAAATAATTGTCGGTAAGACTTTTTTGCGGTTCCGTCTCGGCAAGTAACCGCCTCCGTTTGCTCGACCGGACAACGGAAGGACCTCACTTGGACAGGGTAAGTAATGCCAGCTTGTAGAGAATGCGGCGCCGATGTGGCGCTGGACGAAAATTTTTGCGGTGGTTGCGGTGCGCGCGTGAAAGTTGAAGAGCCGCTCGGCACGCCGGTCGATCCCGATCTGTCCAAGAGTCTGGGCGTGGGCGGCAGCACATTGGTGCCGATCGAAGAGAATTCAATTCCCGTTTCCACCGGCGATGTCGCTCAAAGTGCTGAGATTGGCGCCACTTCACGCGCCGGCGATGACGCTAAGCCGGCGCGCAAGAGCAGTAAACCCAAAGCGCTCTCCGGCGGAAAAGTTCTCAACAACCGATACGAGATCGTTCGTCGCATTGGTGGCGGCGGCATGGGGGCAGTTTATCTGGCGAAGGATCGTAATCTGGGCGACGCGCCACGCGCCGTCAAAGAAATGATCGAGTCGCATATCGACGAAACGCAGCATGAAAAAGCGATCGCCGACTTCAAACGCGAGTCTCTGTTATTAACGGAGCTCGAGCATCCTTCGATTCCCACCGTCTACGATTATTTCTACGACGACAACTCGGAGCGCTTTTATCTCGTGATGAAGTTCATCCCGGGCGCCGACCTCGCGTCGCGTCTACGCGCCACGCCGCAGGGACGCATCGACGAGCCGACAGTCACTGAGTGGGGAATTCAGGTCGCCGATGTCTTGTATTACCTGCACTCGCGCCCGGAGTCGATCATCTATCGCGACTTAAAGCCGGCGAATTTGATGATCGACAGCAACAACAATCGGATCATGCTGATCGATTTCGGCATCGCGCGCTGGGTGAACAAGAAAGAGAAGGGCGTGACCGCCGTCGGCACGATGGGTTACGCGCCGCCTGAGCTGTTTAGCGGTCGTGCCGATCCGCGCGTCGATATTTACAGCCTGGGCGCGACGATGTTTCACTTGTTGACCGGCGCCGATCCGCAGGACAATCCGCTGCTGATTTTCGACTTCACGAAAAATCCGCGGCCGCGACAGATCAATCCACAGCTTTCCAGCGAGATGGAACGCATCCTGATGCGCGCCGTCGAGTACAAACCCGAACATCGTTATCAGAGCGGAGCCGAGCTGCGCGATTCGCTGTCGCAGCATCTAGACAAACTTCGTTCAGGCCAGGTGAGTTACGGCGTGCCCGCAAGCCAGTTGGGCGGCGAGACAATGGCTGTCTCCAGCGTCTTCTGCGGTTTTTGTGGTGGGCGGATCGCCGGTGACGACGTCTTCTGTGCACACTGTGGATCAAAGCAGCCCCTGGCGGGAGCCGATTCGAGCGCGTCGCTCACCGCGCGCACTACGGCGAAACTTGTAGTCGCAGGCACGACTGAACTCGATGCTTCGTTCCTGCTGCAGAAGGACAGCAACCTTGTCGGTCGCACCGACCCTTTGTCGAACATCTTTCCCGAGATCGACTTGTCGAGATTTGATCCAAACACGAAGGTGTCACGTCGTCACGCGCGCATCTGGCGCGAAGGCGGCTCGTTTCTGGTTGAAGATCTCGGCTCAGTTAACGGCACGGTAATCAATGATATTATCCACCTCGAGCCGCGCCAGCCGCGCGCGCTCGACAGCGGTGACCGCATTCGTTTGGGCGAAACGACTTTGCATTTCCTTCTAGGATGATGTTGGCCGATAAAAATTGATGCAAGCAGCAATGTCGGCCAAGCCTGAAACTGCGAAAGTTTCGCGTCCAACTTCGCGACGCATCGAGCACATACGCGTTCGTTACCGCGCGCCTTTTAATTTGCGTTGCGGTGCGTTTCTAATCGATTACATAGTGCTCGCGTTGATTCTGACGTTCAGCACACTGGTGGCGCGCTTGATGGGCGGCGGCGCACGCCTCGCGGGTGGCACCGCTGAGAACATTGGAATTCTCTTTACGCTCGTCGCTGCCATTCTGGATTTGGGAGTGCTCGCCGGACTAACCGGAAAGACGCTGGGGAAATGGACGACTGGCTTGCGCCTCGAAACTACCGATGCCGACGTGCCGGGAATTGGCCGCGCGTTGCTGCGCCATTTTGTCGGCTATCCCATTTCATTTTTAATTTTCGGACTCGGTTTTCTGCTCGCCATCGTGAATCCCACTGGCCGCGCCCTGCATGACTTAATTGCCGGGACGGTGGTGGTTCGCGAATACGGCGGCAAAGGATCGGTGACAAAAAGACAGACCACGAGAGTTTAGCGATAGAAAACTTCCTCTCCCTTTGGGAGCGGGAACTCTTTCGAATTCATGGCTGAGTTAATCGTCAGATATCCTGATCGCACGGCG
Organism: Pyrinomonadaceae bacterium; assembly: GCA_036006125.1. Classification (GTDB taxonomy): domain Bacteria; phylum Acidobacteriota; class Blastocatellia; order Pyrinomonadales; family Pyrinomonadaceae; genus UBA11740. The sequence goes on from DASYPX010000031.1 coordinate 3,557, forward strand.
GAGCATTTTCCGCTCAACCGTTTGCGCATTACGATTGGCCGGTCCGCGCGCAACGACCTCTGCATTCCCGATCCGTTTGCCTCGCGCGTGCATGCCGAAGTGCGTCATGAAGGCGACGAATACTTTCTCCAGGATTTGGGTTCCGCGAATGGCAC
>DASYPX010000032.1:0-16147 GCA_036006125.1 Pyrinomonadaceae bacterium
GTAAGTTTGTCCCGGTGAATCCGCCACAGCCAGCGCCGCGGCATGGGCCAGACGATTACATGACGCCACGACGAAATCGTTGAAAGTGTATTTCGCGTTCAACCGCGAAACGTCTGAGAGGGTGGCTTCCGGCAGAGCAGAGTCGGCCGACTGCAACTTTACGTGATCAGATTCCCTGGGCAACGGCTCCCCAACTTCGGACGGTACAGAACTGTTCGAAGCTATCTGCCACTCGATACGTAACGATCCGAGGTGTGATTCGTTGAGTGACTGACGAAGCGGTTCGGCGTACTTCGAAAGAATCCAGTCACGCACTACATCGTTCGGAGCGGCAATGCGGAGCACGCCCTCGTGAACGCTGCGTTGAAAGCGTAACGGTTGAAACCATGTTTCAAACGCCTGGTCGGTTAGTTTGCTGTGGATTGCCTGACAGAAGGGTCGCCACTCCGCGTCTTGAAGTCTTGTGTACATTTGGGGAAATAACGCACACTACTTAGTACAACACGGGAGTATTGCTGCTCTAAGTCGAGCCTGCGATTTATCGAAGCGTGAACCTACCATAAGGCCAAAAGCTTCGGCAAGAAAAACACCTGACAAGTTTTGAGGCCCCAATTGGCCGGGGCCGATATGGATCCGGCGTCCCTTACGGTGCAAGCTGCGCAGCGACAATTGCTCGTTAGCAAGGTTCGCTATCGGGCTTCGGGTGAATTGAGATCGCTGAATCAAAGATCAGTTGCACTTAGTAGCATAACGAATATTACATTGCGGGCGTGGCAGACGCACTCAGCGGTTGATGCGACTCTTGCAGGAGGTCGTAGATTCGATTCAGGTCCTCTGCGCCGTAGAACTCGATCTCGATTCGACCCGCTCCTCCCGGCTTGCCCGACACGATACGCACTTGAGTTCCGAATCGCCTCCGCAGCTTTGCCTCCGCAGCTCGTATATTTGGATCGATATGTTGCGCCGGCGCGGCGTTGGCCGTGGGCCTTTGCGAATTAAGATTTCGGATTCGATGCTCAGTCTCACGAACTGACCAATTGTGCTTATGGATTCGCTGGGCGAGCCGCCGTTGCAATTGCGGGTCGGTGATTCCGAGAAGGGCGCGTGCGTGGCCGAACGTCAACTTTTCTTGTTCGAGTAAGGATTGAATTTCGTTGGGAAGCTTCAGAATTCTGAGATAGTTCGTGATGAAAGTGCGGTCACGCCCTACGCGCCTGGCGACTTCCTCTTGGGTCAGTCCCAACGACTCAATTAACCGTCGATACGCATTCGCCTCTTCAATTGCATTCAATTCCTGTCGCTGAATGTTCTCGATGAGCGCCAACTCCAAGAGGTTCTCGTCAGGGATCTCACGAACGATAGCCGGCACGCGTGTCAGGCCCGCCATCTGAGCGGCTCGCCAGCGCCGCTCGCCGGCGACGAGTTCGAACAGGCCCCCTCGCCTCCGCACCAGGAGCGGCTGGATGATGCCGGTTGCACGAATGGATTGGGCGAGTTCCTGAAGCTTCGCTTCGTCGAAAGTATTACGCGGTTGCTGTTCGCCGGGGCGGATTAGGTCGATCTCGATTTCGCGCAGTTCTTCATTGTCCTGCGGCGACGGCGCTGTGGAAATCAGCGCGCTCAACCCCCTGCCCAACGGTTTCCTGTTCATGTGCTAGTACCTCCTCTGCGAGTTGGAAATAGCTCTCGGCGCCGCGGGAGCGCGGGTCGTAGTAAATGACGGGCTGGCCATGGCTTGGCGCTTCCGCCAGGCGAACGTTACGGGGAATAACCGTCTTTAAGATGAGATTGCCGTAGAAATTTCGTAAGTCGGCCGCGACCGCTGACGAGAGATTTATCCGATCGTCGTACATGGTGAGGAGTAAGCCCTCGATCCGGAGCGTTGGATTAACGGCGCGCCGAATTGAGGTTAGCGTGTTGAAGAGTTCCGTAACGCCTTCAAGGGCGTAGTATTCACACTGAATGGGCACGAGTAGCGAATCCGCCGCAGCGAGCGCATTGATCGTCAAAAGATTTAGCGCAGGGGGGCAATCGACGATGATGTAGTCGTAGTCTTCCTTGATCGGTTCGAGCGACTTGCGGAGAAGAAACTCTCGCTCAGGTATTTCAATCAGCTCTATTTCGGCGCCCGCGAGATTCCTATCCGAGGGCAGTAAATCGACACCGAACTCCGTCGAAATTCTCAGAGGTTTTATTGCCTCTCCGAGAACAAGTGCGTGATACGAGTTACGCGGGATGGCGTTGCGCGCTACGCCGAGTCCGGAAGTAGCGTTTGCTTGAGGGTCAATATCGAAGAGCAGAACACGCCTTCCTGATTTCGCGAGAGCTGCGGACAGGTTGACGGCAGTGGTCGTCTTTCCCACACCGCCTTTCTGATTGGCAATGGCGATTGTCTTTCCCATTCAGCCGGTCGCCGACAAATTTAAGGTGATACCTTAACACAGAAGCACAGGAAGGGCTATGTTTTGGGTTAAACAACCTCTTTTTAGGTATCTCCTGTTTCACGTGTAACATGCCGGACATGTTCCCACTTCAGACGTTACACGTGAAACTCAGGCGCCCAAGGTACGAGCGTTGGATTGTTGTGCCGTCAGGTAAACGAGGAGATTTGAGAGAGCGGCCGGTGTGAGACCTGGAATTTTCCGGGCGTCGCCAAAGTTGCGAGGTTTGACTCGTTCGAGCCGTTCGACCATCTCGTGCGACAGACTGCCCACGGCCCTAAATGAGAGGTTCTCGGGAATCGACAACATATCGTGCTGTCGTAACCGGCGGCTGGTCTGGTTCTGCGAATCCAGGTAGCCGGCGTAAAGATAATCAGCCAGGGCCGTTTCAATGTCTCTTACCTGAAGGTCGACCCTCTCCTCCTGGTCAAGCAGCCCCGTAATCACTTCAACCGTCATGTTCGGTCGCAGCGCAAGTTGGCCCAACCTTATCGCGTCACCGATTTCCTGTCCGGTGACTCGGCGTAGGTGGTCGTGAGCCGCGTCGGACCGTCGGATCTTCTTGGAAGCGAACAGTCCACGGATCCTTGCCAACCGCTCTCTTCGTTGGTTGAAACGATCCCACTCGGTGTCACCTACAAGACCCAGCTCTCGACCCTTGGGCTCAAGCCGCTCGTCAGCATTGTCGTACCGCAACGATAGCCGGTGCTCCGATCTAGAAGTAAACATCCGGTAGGGTTCGTCCACGCCCTGCGTGATCAGATCGTCGATTAACACTCCAATGTAAGACTCCTCGCGATGAGTTCTAAACGGGGCGCGCCCGGTTGTGGTTAGTCCTGCGTTGATGCCGGCAATCAATCCCTGACAAGCGGCCTCTTCATATCCAGTCGTACCGTTGATTTGGCCGGCGAGAAACAGACCCTTACACCGTGCGGTTTCGAGGAACGGGGTCAACTCTTTAGGGTCGACAAAGTCGTATTCGATCGCGTAGCCGGGACGGATAATCTGCGCCTCGTCCATCCCCGGGATTAAGTTGACCAGCTCTTGTTGAAGTTGCGCCGGAAGGGAAGTCGAAAGACCGTTCAGATAAACCTCGTTGGTGTTGAACCCTTCGGGCTCGACAAACAATTGGTGACGACTCTTCTCCGGAAACTTGACCACCTTATCTTCGATCGAGGGGCAGTATCTCGGTCCAACGCCCTTGATTGCGCCAGAGTAAAGCGGCGACTCATGCAGGTTGTCGCGGATCTTTTGATGGAGCGGCTCGTTCGTGTAAGCGAGAAAACAGTTGAGCTGATCTTGCTGGATCGCGTCCGTCGAAAACGAAAACGGCACCGGGCGCTCGTCCGGTGGCTGTGGCTCGAACGTGTCCCAGTCGATCGTGCGGCCGTCGAGCCGCGGCGGAGTGCCGGTCTTCAATCTCCCGACAGGGAAACCGAGACGTCGTAACGCCTGAGGCAGCTCAGTAGATGCCGGCTCGCCGGTTCGTCCGCCGGCGTATGTTCTGCGACCTGTGTGAATTTTTCCGTTGAGGAATGTTCCGGTCGCGACGATGACGGCCTTCGCAGCGAGGCGCCGGGCATCCTGTAACTCAACTCCCACGATGCGGTCACCCCGCACCAACAAATCAGTGACGAGTCCCTGACGCAGACTGAGGTTCGGCGTAGCCTCGAGGGTCCGCCGCATCTCGACGCGATAGAGGGTTCGATCAGCTTGCGCTCTCGGTGCTTGCACGGCGGGTCCGCGAGAGCGATTGAGGAGGCGGAACTGAATACCGGTGCGATCAATAACGCGACCCATGATCCCGCCGAGGGCATCAATCTCGCGCACCAGATGTCCTTTGCCGATGCCACCGATCGCCGGATTGCATGACATCTGGCCGATAAGATCCAGGTTGAGGGTAAGCAGCGCCGTGTTCGCGCCGAGTCGCGCCGCCGCAGACGCAGCTTCACAACCGGCGTGGCCGCCGCCGATTACAATCACATCAAAAATTTCGTCGAACACCATCTTGCTACTCACGGTCAGAAGCGGCGATTACTTACCGATGCAGAACGTCGAAAAGATTTGTCCAAGGATCTCCTCAGTCGTCGTCTCTCCGGTAATCTCACCGAGGAATTCTAATGCCTGGTGCAGTCCAACCAAAATGATCTCTTCACTCGCGCGTTCGTGAATCAGCGTTTCGGAAGAAGCGACTGCGTCGATCGTTCGCACCAGGAGATCGTGGTGACGCGCGTTGGTGATCATGAGTCCTTCTGCTGCACCGTTCCCGTTGACGAACGGCTTCAGCATCGCGGCGCGCAATTGCGCGATGCCCTCCTGGGTCAGCGCTGACACTGCGACAGCGGTTGGTTGGCCAATAACGTCGCCGACTCGTTGTGGAGAAAAATTCGGTAGATCGCTCTTGTTCACGGCAACGACGTGACGCTTACCGGAAGCGTCGTCGAGCACAAGTTGATCTTCTGCTGTCAGTGGCTGCGAACCATCAACGACGATGACAATCAGGTCGGCGTCCGCGGCCGCGCGTCGCGTTCGCTCTACGCCGAGCAACTCAACCTGGTCGGTCGTGGCGCGCATCCCGGCCGTATCGATCAAGGTAATCGGTATTCCGTCCCAGCCAACCGGTTCAGAGATCGTATCGCGAGTAGTTCCCGGTACTTCCGTCACGATGGCGCGCTCGTGTCCGAGTAAACTATTGAAGAGACTAGACTTACCGGCATTTGGCCGACCGACGAGAGCCATTTTGAGTCCTTCATGCAGGAGTCTGCCTCGCACGAAAGTATCGGCAAGTGATCCCAAGTCTGATCGGAGCCCACCGAGCGCGCTCAGGATTTCGTGCTGCTCGAGCTGCGGCAAATCATCCTCGACGAACTCAAGCGAAGACTCGAGGCGAACGATGATTCGCAGAAGTTGATCTTTTGCGGGCTGAAGTCGATGCGAGATTTCGCCGCTCAGTTGACGTGTTGCTTGTTGCGCAGCGACGTCGGTTTGCGCGTCGATTAGATCGCGAATGGCTTCAGCCTGTGTGAGCTGCATTCGGCCGTTCATCACGGCGCGCAACGAAAACTCCCCTGGACTCGCAAGTCGAACATCAAGTTGCAGTATTGTATCGAGTATTCGTCGCAGCAAAACTGGCGATCCATGACAATGAAATTCGACCACGTCTTCGCCGGTGAATGAATGTGGTGCCTGAAAGAAACAGACCAAGGCTTGATCGAGCGTATCCCCCGTCCGCGGATCGATAATCGGACGTAATGTCATGTAGTTCGGCGTGGGTTCACCTTTAGAAGCGTCTCCCGTCATCCGTCGCAGAACGGCGAGTGCGTCAGGTCCACTGACGCGAATGACACCGATACCCCCACGGCCTGGCGGAGTCGATAGCGCAACGATGGAATCGGCTGACAAGCTCATGAAGTAAGGCGGAGGGAAAGAATCTTACGCTGAGACGGCCTTTGGGCTCACGCGTAGGCGGCGGGCATTTCCTTCGCCAACTGATTCAGTGTGCAGGTCTGCTTCGTCCGCGAGCGTGAGGTGAATGACACGCCGCTCGTTGCCATCCATGGGTCCGAATACGAAAGACGATCCTGTCGATCGGACCTGGCGGGCGGCGTGATGCGCCATTGCCCGAAGTTCAGCTTCGCGTGCGGCGCGATAGTTGTCGGCGTCACAGATGATTCGTTGGCCCTTGGGCAAGCTGCGCCCGACAGCCTGGTTGAGAATCTGCTGCAACGCGTCCAGCAACTCACCTCCTTGATTCAACAGGAGGCCGTTGTCTGCTCCGTCGATCGATACCAGGCACCCTTGCTCAGTCTCGCTCACGGACGCGTGCAAACTGAAACCCGCTCCACGAAGAATTGCATTGGCCAATTCTTCGGCCTTGACACAAATTTCCTGCATCGAATTAGCCGCTGATTTTACCGCAACGCCGCGGAAAGTGACTAACGATGGGAGGTCGAGCGGACGAAAATGGGAGGTCGAGGGGAGGTAAAAAAGCTAGTCGGAATCTTTTTTGCGAACATAGATCTGACCGCGCTGGCTCAGGCCGGCCTTGTTTGCGACGGTCAAAAGGACTGAGTCCAGGATGTCCTTGTTTTCGAGTCTGAAACTCGTGGCGCCCGCGGCTTTGCTATCTGGATCATCATATTGGATCGTCAGATAGCGTACCTTGGTTTTCACAAAGCCCGCGGGAATACCGTAGAGCGGCACGTGACTGATCACGGTCGCTGCTGCCGGTTGCACAGAATGACTGTCGCCATATGCGCCAGTAATAGAGGCGAACGGAATCGAGAACAATTCGCTGTGTTTGCCATCACTAAAGACGAGCCGATTATTCGTCGTGTCGACAGTGAGCGTTCCCGTTTTCTTGTTTGGGAACCCGAACACGCCGCCTTCGTATTTGGCTTTCACCGTTGATGGCGCGGGCGGTGGTGTTGGTGTCGCGCCAGGTGTGTTGTCTGGGGTCACGGCGCGGGGGCGTTGCGCAACACCAGTCACTGGTAGAATCGCGAACGCCGCGAAAGCGAAAGTGGAAACGAGTATTTTCTTTAGCATGAGAAACTCTCCGAAACTGAAGTTGGTTGCTGTCCTACAGACGCCGAAACAGCATTTTTGGGTTGCCACTTAGCCCAATTTGAATTACTAAACAAGCGCCGCGGCATCAGCGACGCGCGTGGCTGATTTGATCTTCCGAGAACGTGTAACGCGTCGTTTTGAGCTTACCATTGACGAACGTGTACACGATGCCTTCCTTCAAATCGCGGAAGATGACGGCCCCTTTGGCATCTTCGCGCGCGTAATTTTTATTCTTCGGAAGATCCAGTGAATCTGGCGTGTCCGAAGAGTTTTCGTGTTGCAGCACAATTTGCAGGACGGTACCGGCCACATCGGGTCGCAGACGCTTCGTCCGCACGAGATTTTGGTCAACAAAGAAAATCGTAACAGTGCCGCCCATTACTTTGAAGGTAAGTGGCCCGTTGCCATTGTCAATCGGGGTCCCCAATACTTTGAGAACTTCGGCGCGAGAGGTTTTCAAGGGCTCGATTCCACGCCAGGAACCAGCCTGCGCGGTGACCGTGAAAAGGAGCAATCCGAAGAGCGTTAATGCTCCGCACGAACTCGAACTTTTGAAAGTGCACTTCATCACAACAAGCGTAAAGCAGGATTATGTTTTTGCAAACGGGCGCACGCGGTCGGCCGACTCTTTCAAGTCAGCGTCGCCAGGCTGCAGTTGCAGGCCCTTCTCGTAGGCCGTAAGTGCTTTTGCATACTGCTTCGAAACCTCGTAGTCATAGCCCAACATGCGATAGATATTCACGTCCTGAGGTGTCTTCTCAGCCGCTCGCTCAAGAGCGACTATCGCCTTTGGATAGTTTTTCGCCTGCGTGTGAGACAGGCCGAGCAAATAGAGGGTGGTTCCTTTCACCTCGGGTTTTGTCGCAAACGGCTCGAGTACGGTCGCGGCGCGCGCGAATTGCTGTGCCCGAATCAACGCCTGCGCCAACAACCCCGCTGACCCTTCATCAGGTCGCAAACGCGCCAGCGTTTCGCCGGCACGAACCGCCGCGAGATAGTCTGCTTCTGCTTTCGCGCCGTCGCTCGCCCCGCCGCGATTGAGGTATGCATAAGTCAGCAGTGACCATGCATCCACCAGACGTGGATCGCTGGTCGTTGCGCGATTCAGCCATGCGATCGCGGCATCGAAATCTTTTCGTTCGAAAGCGATTCTGCCCAGATAAAAAAGCGAGGCCGTGCTGCGTGGATTTGCTTTGACCGCCGCGTTGAAAGACTTCTCAGCATCTTCAGTTTTCCCCGTCCTGAATTCGGCGAGCCCGCGATAATACAGGAACAGCGGATCAGGTGTTTTGCCGGGACGACTCAAGACCGTCATCAGCAACGGCAGCGCCTGTTCGAATCGTTCGGCCAACACATAACTTTCAGCCAGCGCATCAACTGTGTTTGCGTCTTCTTCTTTCGCGGTGCGCTGCAGGTCGAGCGCTTTCTGCAGATCATCAGCGGCGTCGGCGTACTGCTTCAAATAGAACTCTGAAAATCCGGCGAGCTTCCACGCCTCGGCGTTCGATGGATCAGCGGCGGCGATTGCCTTCGCTTCCTTCGCGGCGTCGGCGTACTGCTTCTGCTGGAACAGTTGATATGCGTGTGTTGTGTCGCTGGAAACAGGAGCGGCGCCGACAGGCTTAGTCGGTTTCACGTCAAGCAGCGGCGCAGTCTTGTTCGCGACGGGAGCGGGTGTCGGCTCGGGTCCGAGCAGCGTATCGGGCGGCTTCACGCGCCGCGGGCGACTCGACTGCGCGGCCGTCAGTCCCGCCGCAGCCAGGGCAATACAAGCGGCAAGTGCCATCAAAAAAGTTCGATACATTACCCTGATTCTTTCAGATTTCTGCGGAAAATGACAACAACGAGAGAGCGAAAAGTCTCGTCTTCGGATGCATGAATCAGGACCGCCGTTCGCCACTCAAAGAAAAAGGCCGGTGCATGAGACACCGGCCCCGAAGAGTGTCCATTGAAAAAGGTCTTAGAAGTTGATCTTCATTCCGAACTGGAACTGTCGCGGATCAAACGAGGCCGTCGGACGGCTGTAATAACGACCGTTGGCGGCGCGCTGATTGAATGCGTTCACGTCGTCGAGGAAGGGCGACGCCGAAGCCTCATTGAACCGATTGAACAGGTTGAAGCCCTCGGCAATCAGATCCAGCCGGACACGTTCACTCAATCTGACGATGCGGCTTAACCGGAGGTCCCACGACATGAACTTGTGCGTGATGCCCATGTTGCGACCCAGGTCGCCCGTCGAAAAGACGCCGTTAGTGATCAGAGGCGTGCAGCCGAGCGACCCTGGAACGCATAGCCTATTGGCAAGGACGGACGGGCGGTCGGTTTGATTCGATTGGTCGTTGTTTGTGTCCTGGTTGCTCAGGATGTTGAATGGCCGGCCGGATGAAATTTCGAAGATCGGCGCCAGCGTGAAATCCGACATGAACTTTTGCCAACCGCTTCCCGAACGCCACGCCGGCGGCGAAGCAAAGATAGCGCTGAAGACAAATCGTTGGCGCTGGTCGAACAAAGAGTTCGCCCGTTCCGCGCGGAAGTTTCGGTTGTCCTGTGGCAGCAGCAACGTTTGCAAGTCTGACGAATCGTCGATGGAATGCGACCACGTGTAAGAAGCAAGGAATTGGAAGTTATGCGAGAAGCGCTTCTTAACATCCACGTTCAGCGCGTGGTAATTTGAGTTGCCGTCGGACGTTTGCGCGTTGATCGATCCGAAAGGCGAAATCGTTCCCGGAGTCCGTAACGACCCAACCAACGCACCATTCAACACAGCCGGGGTCACGAGACCACCCGAAAGCGCCTGAGCGAGGAAATAGTTTGGCGCGTTGGGCCGGAAGAAGTTCGCGATACCGGCGTTTACGATTCGGCTTCCGAGATTCGTTAGCGGCGCCGTAATCATGCCTGGAACGATGATCGCGAAAGTCTGACCTGCGTTTGGGAAGGCCGGCGCCCCCGTCGGAGTGGCCAAGGTAAAACACTGCAACGGCACGCCACCTGGACAAGGAGCTCCGGACGTCGGAATCGAGAATGCGATCGCTTCAGTCGTATTCGCCGGATTGCGGCCTGCCAAACGGAAGAAGTTCTGAATCTGCAAATCCGTTCGCGGCGCATTGACATCAAGCGGGTGAGGCAAATGGTGCGCGCCGACAAAAAGGTAGCTTCCCGTAATCGACATGTCCTTCGTCAACTGTCGCTCGATCGTGAAGTTGGCCTGATTCGCATAGGCATACTCAAAATCTTTCTTGACGTGCAGAGTAAACGGCAGCACCGGCCCAAAGCCTGGGAATGTTTGATCGTTGAAGCGTTGCCGACCGAATTGATATTGCGCGCCGGCGGCCACGCCCGGCGTCACCACTCCAGCCGGACAGATCGCCGTTACCGGCCCACCCGGCGGACAAACTGTTCCCTGAAACACCTGCACGGCATTCAATAGCGCTGTCTGGGAGGGACTTCCCGGAATCAGAATCCCCTGTTGCTGCTGTGCTGCGTCAGCGATATCGGAGTTGAACGCGATGGCCAGCAATGGGTGGTCATAAAAGATGCCGGCCGCCGCGCGGATGACAGTCTTCGCATCACCTTTGATGTCCCAGGCAAACCCGACCCGCGGCGCAAAGTTATTCTTGTCGCGCGGGAATCCCTGCTGAACGTTCATCGCGTCCTGCGCGGCGAGGAGGTCAGCAGCGGATAGCGAGATGCCCGACAGCGGATCCCTAAACGGCACGGTGGGAATCTGCTCGGTGATTTCGTAGTCCCAGCGCACGCCATAGTTCAGCGTGAAGTTCCGGCGAATCTGCCACGAGTCCTGGGCAAACCACGCCACTGGTTTGTTACCGATGCGGCTAACCGGATCACCGAATCCTTGAATGTAGTTCGAAGGGAACCCCAAACCATACTGCTGTACTGGTGTGAAATCCGGCGCGCCGGCAAACGCGGGATTAAGCGTGGTAGCCGCGAGGCCGCCAAAGTTAAAGAGGCCCGCAAAGTTCAATTCGAAAATTGCCTCAGGGATGCGCACGCGAGCGTAGTCGCCGCCGAACTTGAATGTGTGATTCCCCCAAAGCACTTGCAAATTGTCGGTCCATTCGTAGCGAGTCTCAGTGCGCACCACTGGCGAGAACAATTCGCGACCGATGAACGCGGTGCCCGAGATGTTGAACGCTACCGCATCTCCGTTTTGTGATTTGAAGGTGGCGCGTCGCTCTCCAAAGTTGAATCGGAACTCGTTGAACATGTGCGCGGAAAGCGTCGATCCAAGGGTTGCTACCGCGCTCACATCTTTCAATTTCTGAATGCCCGTGCGTGAGAAATCGTTTTGGCCGAGCGATTGATTTTGCGATTCAACCTGAATGCCGGTAATTGTGCTGGGGTTGTAACCGAACCGGAAAGAGAAGTGATGATTCTGCGCCTGGTCGATGAAGTGATCGACGCGGGCGGAATTGAAGGTGGTCCTGTCGGTCACTGGAAACACCGGTTGCAATCCCAACAAGGGTTGAAACGCGATCAGTTGACCGGCAGCATTCGTCGTCCCCGAAGGAACCGGTGCGCCGGACAAGATAAACCTGGGTCCAATGGTGCCTGGAAGAATCGGACTGATGACTGGACACAAGCCGCCGTCGTTTGGCGACAGGAGCGGGTTGGTACCGGTCAACCCAGTAGTGCCGCCACTCGAAGCGAAGAAACCGTAGGCACGTGCACCGCAGATCGCCGTCGGATTACCTGTCGCAACGAGTCCATTGATATAGGCCGCTTGAGCCGGCGTGATATTTGTGAATGTGCGCGCGATTGGGTTTAAGCCGGCGATGACTGGAATAGTCGCGGAGGCTGTCAATCCCTGGGCGACATTACTCGTAAAGAAGCCCGACTCATGCCGCTGCCGCTGCTCAAATGAAAGGAACATGAAAGTGCGATCCGTCAGCAGCGGACCACCCAGAGTCCCGCCGTACTGCGCGCGCGTAAACGCGGGCTTGTCGACCGGAGCAAAAGGGTTACGCGCCTGAAAACTCTTGTGACGGAGAAAGCCGAAAACGTTTCCGTGCCATTCGTTGGTACCGCTCTTCGTGACCACGTTTACGACGCCACCCGAAGAACGTCCGAACTCTGGCGCGAACGAGTTGTTCACTACCTGAAATTCCTGCACGGCTTCCTGACTGACGGTTGAGCGTGACGCGTTGACTGAATTGTCTGTGTTGTCGGCGCCATCGACCTGAACCAGGTTCGAACGACCGCGCTGGCCACCAAAGTTGAGACCGGTCGTCGGCGCTGGTCCAATCGGTCGACCATTATCACGACCAACCATCGAGGAGGTGAGCGCGAACGAAAGATAATTTCGTTCGTTGATCGGAAGGTTCTCAATTCGCTGCTGATCGATTGTCGAAGCGACTGCCGTGTTTGTGGTCTCGACAATCGTCGGCGACGCACCTTGAATGGTAACCGTCGCGCTGACTTCGCCGATTTCCAACGGGATGTCCTGAACTGCTGTCTGGCCGACTGTGATCTTAACGATCGGAAGAATGGCCGTTTTGTAGTTCGGCGCAGTTACGGTCAGCGCGTAATCGCCTGGAGGCAGATTAACGATCTTATAGAAGCCTTCGTCGTTGGTCGTTGCTTCACGACTGACGTTCGTCGCTGAGTTCTTCGCAGTGACCGCGGCGTTAGGTACGGCGGCTCCCTGTGGATCGCGCACCGTTCCTTGCAGGTCGGCGGCATTGCTCTGCGCTTGTGACATCGCGACACTGACGCAGGCAATCACGGTGAAACCGATTAACAGAATCCGAGCAGAGGCTCTACGCCAATAAAGGGATGAAAACATTTTGTGTTTCTCCTTCTTTAAGATCGATCAGGACGCTGACGATCGCATCGTGTATACGTTCGAGAGTCGAGTGGGTTCAGCGGCGCGGCCTCTGGGGCTTTATGGGTTCCGCGCTCGCAAACATCGGGAAACCGCGCAATGAACCCATCGCCACGCGGTCTTTGCGTGCGCGCTGTTTTTACCGCAAAAGTCTGATTGTGGCAAGACTTATTGGTGTACAGTCGCCGGTGAATCCATAATGACGCGCTGATTTCGACGGCCGGTCTGCAGCCTGGGCATAACCGGAGGCTGGCAGCTTGCGATTGCGATTGAACCGGATGCGAACAATTCTGAAGTACATGTTGGGTCTGCTGGCGCTGTTGCTGGCGCTCGCGCCGGTTTATTGGATGCTGACGATCTCTTTAAAACATGAAGTCGATCAATTCGCGGTGCCGCCCAAATGGTTTTCCTTTTCACCGACGCTTGAACACTACGCCGATGCATTTCTCGGAAGATCATTTGGGCAGTATTTGGCTAACAGTCTGATCGTTGCGCTGGGCTCGACTGCTTGCGCGCTGGTGCTGGGAACCCTGGCGGCGTATTCGCTCGCGAGATTTCGTTTGCCGCGCAGGCTTGATCAAAAGTTGGCGCTGTGGATTCTGTCCACGCGCATGATGCCCGCGATTGTGACAGCCGTGCCGCTGTTTCTGATCATGCGTAACCTGCGTTTGGTGAATACGCGAGTGTCGTTGGTAATTGTCTACACCGCTTTCAATTTGCCGTTTGTTGTCTGGATGATGCGTGGCTTCTTCGTTGAAGTGCCACGTGATCTGGAAGAGGCAGCAATGGTTGATGGCGACTCGCGGCTGGGGGCGTTTCGCCGGATTGTTCTCCCACTGGTGACGCCCGGTCTCGCCGCGACCGCATTCTTTTGTCTAGTCGTTTCGTGGAATGAATTTCTGTTCGCCCTGGTGTTGACGCAGACCGATGACGCGATGACCTTGCCGGTCGGGATCGCCGGTCGCGTGACGCAATACGGAATCCAATGGGGCGCGATGAGCGCCGCGTCAGTCGTAGCCATCGTGCCCATCCTCACGTTCGCACTGGCGGTGCAGAAATACCTTGTGCGCGGACTATCGCTGGGTGCCGTTAAAGGATAGGAGAGGTTTCGGGTGTCCGGTTTCAGGTGCCGGGTTTTTGCTAAGACTAAATTTTGAAAGGAGCTTCCACATGAAAAGTTTTCGCGAACTGAGAGTTTGGCAAGCCGGGATGATGCTGGTTGAGAAGGTTTACATGCTCACTCAGAACTTTCCGAAACAAGAAATGTATGGTCTCACCAGTCAAATTCGCCGAGCAGCGGTTTCAATTCCTTCAAACATTGCTGAAGGTCACACGCGCGAGCATCTCAAAGAGTACCTGCATCACCTTTCAATGGATCAAGCGTCACTGGCGGAACTGGAAACACAACTGGAGATCGCGGTCCGCTTGCGATATTTGCTGACACGAACAGCTCTAGAGATCCAGTCCGACATCAATTCGCTGGGCAAACAGACGTACGCGCTGCGAAATGCGTTAGTGGGTCAAAGATAGGATTAGGGGCCGGCACCTGACACCCGATACCCGAAACCATGAGCATTTCTTTAAGCAATCTCACTAAATCATTTGGCAACGACGCCGTCGTCGATGATCTTTCGCTTGAGATCGGCGATAGTGAGTTCGTCGTCTTCCTTGGACCTTCCGGCTGCGGCAAGACGACGACGCTGCGCATGATCGCGGGATTGGAGCAGCCCACCGCGGGCGACATTCGCATCGACGGACAGTGCGTGAACAACATTCCGCCGCAACGTCGAGACGTTGCCATGGTTTTTCAAAGTTATGCGCTTTATCCGCACCTGACCGTCGCACAAAATATCGCGTATCCGTTGCGTGTGAGAAAAACCGCGGCGGCGGAGATTCAGAAACAAGTCTCGCAGACTGCAGCGCTGCTTGAAATCGAACCGCTGCTCGCGCGGCGGCCACGCGACTTGTCGGGTGGAGAGCGTCAGCGCGTGGCTTTGGCGCGTGCGATTGTGCGGCATCCGCGCGCGTTTTTGATGGACGAGCCGCTGTCGAATCTCGATGCGAAACTGCGCCTGCAGATGCGCGGCGAGTTGAAGCGTCTGCAGCAAACTTTGGCGACAACCACTGTGTATGTCACCCACGATCAGGCTGAGGCAATGACGCTTGGGAACCGCGTCGCAGTAATGAATAGAGGCAAGCTTCAGCAATTCGACACGCCGCTCGAGATTTATGATCGGCCGGCGAATCGGTTCGTCGCAGAATTCGTCGGCAGTCCCGGCATGAATCTGATTGACGGCCGCATCGATTTATCGCAACGCGTTTTCGTGAGCGACGGTCTAAGCGTTGCGCTCACAGAGGAATTGCTGAATCGAATATCGGGACAGAATGCATGCACGTTCGGCGTTCGGCCTGAGCATGTGCGTGTCTCAACCATTCAAAGTAACCACTGGACGCCGGTAACGGTGTATGTTACCGAGTTGATGGGCAGCGAAACTTTCGTGATCGTCGAGACGGGCTCGAAAAAAATCATTGCCCGAACGCCAGGAGGGTTTCGCGCGGACAGCGGCCGTTCGGCATGGATCAGCTTCGACTTGACGAAGGCACAGCTGTTTGATGCGTTGTCGGGTAAACGTCTGCCCTAGCATCTTTAATGCTGGCCGTCTCATGGTTGATTCTGGTCACCTGACTTTTACATTTACATGAAACTATCTTTTAACGGTGCCACGACGATGAAGGCGGATCTGCCGACCGATGTGCGCGCAGCAGCGTCGGCCGGATTTGATTACGTTGAGATTTGGGCGGCGAAGCTGCGCGTGTTTCTTCGGCAGCAATCGCCAAACGATCTGAAAAACCTATTCGACGAAAACAGAATCAAACCGCTCAGCATCAATTCGATCGAGCACGTCACGTTTCGTGACGCTGCTGCTTACGCAAAAATAAGGGCTGAGTGTGAAGAGCTAAGCGCGATCGCTGCCGCCATCGAATGTCCGTACGTCGTGGTGGTGCCCGGCAAGCTTCCGCCGGAGTTGACCAGCAGCTCGGACATAATCGAGGAATCCGTGCGGGTACTGAGAGAGCTGGCTTCGATCGCCGAAAGACACGGCGTCGCGCTGGCTTTCGAGTTTCTCGGGCAGAAAGATTGTAGCGTTCAGACGTTAGACCTGGCGGATGAAATTGTTCAGAACGTGAATCGTCGAAATATCGGTCTAGTGATCGACAGTTTTCATTTCTATACCGGCGGCTCGACGATCAGAATGATCGAGGCGCTCGACGCGAAGCGTCTCTTTATCTTCCA
>DASYPX010000033.1:0-4033 GCA_036006125.1 Pyrinomonadaceae bacterium
GTGTGTGACACCGAACAGCGCGTGCGCAAACGGTGTTACCACTCGCGTGCGCCAGTTGAATCGCGGTCCGATCATCAAATCGTACCGTTGCACACTCGCGTTGAAGGTGCGGCCGCTTCTCAAGTCGACGTACCCAACGTCGTCAAAAGTGCCGGTGAAGCTGGTCACGATACCGATGTTGCGGTGCACGTTCTGATTGAACTCTGCGGTGAAGCCGTTGTAACCCGTGCGTTCGTTGGCAAAGTCGACGCGGTTGCCGTTGAAGGTGGCGGTGCAGTTCTTGTCGAAGTGATCGGCATTGTTGTAGGCACGCATGTGCGCGTAACCCACATAGAATTCGTAAAACGAATAGTCCTTGTCACTGCTCTGCGCGAAAGCAGCGGGAGCGCAAATCAATGCGGTCAGGAGCAAAAGAAAGATTCTGGTCATCGAGGCGTCTCCTTCTTGACCCGGGTGATTTTGGACTGAAACTCTACGGGATATTAACATTGCCAATACCAAAAGATTTCCCAGATATTTCGGCAAATTATCTCTTTTCTTAGCCTGAGGTCTTTAGATTCTTGTTACGAGAACGCACACAACTCTGCCCAGGACGCGCGATTCGTTTGGTAATTGTCGGTTTCACCCTGGTTCTATCGACTTCGGCGATGGCGCAGACGCAGCCCGACGCGATTAGGGAAGCGCAAAGACTGACGCGCGTCGCGCAAGTCGCGCAGCAACAAGGTCGTTATGACGATGCGATTAAGGCTTACCAAACGATCACGGTCGTGGCGGCCGGCTCGCCACAAGTCGGGGCGCCGGCGCATGTGGCGGTCGGCAACATTTCCATGATGATGGGCCGGTTTGAAGATGCCGCCGCGGCATATCGCAGAGCAGTCGCGCTCGATCCGACTTCTGCCGAAGCAATCAACAACCTCGGTGAAGCACTCGGCGAAATGAAGCAGTTCCAGCCGGCGCTGCAGGCGTTTCAGAAAGCCGTAGCACTCGATCCGAAGTATCTGAAAGCGCGCTACAACATGGGAGTGACTTGCGATCGGCTGGGACAGATGAAGTACGCCGAGTTCATCTATCGCATTTTGATCCGCGACTTTCCCGATTTCGCTTTGGCGTACGACAGCCTGGCCGTTTCGCTTTCGAAGTCAGGCCGCGCGCGCGAAGCCGTTCCCTTTCACGAAAAGGCGATTAGCCTCGCACCCGGAGACCCTTCGTTCTATTTTAACTATTCGCTTACGTGCTTGATGCTCGGAGGTGTTAAGAGAGCCCAAGAGCAACAACAGAAACTGCGCGCGCTGGATCCGGCAATGGCCGAACGCCTTGCAACTATGATCGCGAAGCGCCAGCGCTAATTTGGAGTGCGGCGGCAAGCGCAGCGCGACGCCGCTTTGGATCCATCTGACGCACAAACGGTAGTCAGATCCAAAGCGCCGTCGAGGCCGGCGCACTCCAAATCAGAAATTGCCCTGACAAGCCTCGTGGCCGCAGTCGCAATCGATCTCGATTGTCTTGCCTGCGCCTTCACATGACGCGCTGCAGTACTTGCCGTCATCCTGCGGTGGGCACGTGCAAGCGGGATTCTTACAAGTGTTATCCTCGTCAGCCATAATTCCTCCTCTGAATCCGTAAAGAATCTTGTTTGTTGATTTGCTCAGAGCTTAACACACCTGAGTTTATTCGCCCGAACACAAATGTCACCTCGTAATTTGCCGAGGTGACCTGGGTTCGGTAACATCCCTCTTCCAAAAACTCGCAAACGAACAGGGGAATAATGAACGCCACCGCCGCTACCAAAGAAATTCCGCCGCCGCTCCAGATGTTGCAACTGATTTCCGGCTTCTGGGTCGCGCGCTGCGTTTATGTCGCAGCAAAACTCGCAATCCCCGATTTGCTGAAAGATGGGGCGAAAACTGCCGATGAACTCGCGTCCGTCACGAACACGCACGCACCTTCGCTTTTTCGCGTCTTGCGCGCACTCTCCGCAGTCAATGTCTTGACGCGCACAGATGACTACCGTTTCGGCAACACGCCGATGTCGGAAACGCTGCGCAGTGATGTGCCGGGATCGATTCGCGCTTTCGCGCTGACTGAGCTTGGCGAGGAGCACTATCCGGCCTGGGGCGAGCTACTGCACAGCGTGCGCACCGGTGAGATCGCTTTCGACAAAGCTTTCGGCGAACCGGTGTGGGAGTTCTTTGCCAAACATCCCGATAACGCTCAGATTTTCAACGACGCGATGAGTGGCATGACTGCGCAAGCGCAGGAGGCTTTGCACGCCGCTTATGACTTCGCGGGCATCAACACAATCGTGGATGTCGGGGGCGGACACGGCGGCTTGATAACTTCAATTCTCACGCGATACCCGAATATGCGCGGCATTCTCTTCGATGCTCCGGTCGTCATCGAAGGCGCCAAGCCGAACATCGCGGCATCGACGATCGCCGAACGCTGTGAAGTTATTGGCGGCGATTTTTTTCAATCCGTGCCTTCAGGCGGCGACGCGATCATCATGAAGTGGATCATTCACGATTGGAACGACGAACAGTCAGTCTCGATCATGAAGAACTGTCGGCGCGCACTGCCCGATAATGGAAGACTAATTCTGGTTGAAGCTGTGGTTCCACCGGGTAATGAAATGCACTTTGCGAAATTCATTGATTTGAACATGCTCGTGATGACCGGAGGCCGCGAACGCACCGAAGCAGAGTTTCGCCAGCTTTACGAGTCCGCCGGCTTTCGGTTGACGCGAGTCGTGCCGACCGAATCTCCGTTCAGCGTGATCGAGGGCGTGAAAGCCTAACCATCTCACCCCACTGCGCTCGCCAAAGGTGTCGGATTTCTCTGTCGAGTGAAACTTTGGCTGTGCAGGCAAAGCTCTCACTGACTGAAAAATCTCGATTTTTCCCTTTCAAATTCTGGCAGACCGGCCTGGGCACTGCCGTTGCAAATGCCGCAGCGGCCTTCGCCAAATTTTGTAGTCAGAAAGAGGTTTTAGATGTCCCAGGCTCACATGCTTAAAAAATCCATAGTGTTCAGTCTACTTGTCATGGCCGCGACGTTTGTTACGACCACCACAAATGCTCGCGCGCAAGAACTCTCTTACACCACAGCGACGAGGGAGAGAACCACCACAAGCGCCGGACAACGAAAAGTCTTCGTGCGCTCGAAAGCGCTACTGGTTAAAGCGTCGGTGGTCGAGGACAAGCTGATGAAGCGGTCTGAATTCGCCCAGATGGGCCTGGTACTGACGCGGGACCCAGCCGATGCCGACATCATTCTCGAGCTGCGTCACGACATCTTGACCAAGTATGTCTATTCCGCCGTGGACGCGCACACGCAAGTCGTTGTGGCGGGCGGAAAAGTGAGTTCGCTGGGTGGAACGGTTGCGGGCAAAGTCGCGAAGCGGTTTTTAAAGCAATTGGCGCAAGGCCATCCTTAAGACTTCGGCTTCCGCGTCTTCAGGATCTCATCGATCACTTTTTGGATTGCGGGTCTGAGACCGCCGTCTAATTTGAAAGCGCGATCGAAATCATCCTGAGCGGCTGTTTCCCTTCGTTGCATTAGCAAGATTACGCCGCGATTCGCGTAGGCCTTAGCGTTTTCGGGATTCAGTTCGATGACTTTGCTGAAATCGCCAATCGCGCGATCGAAATCGCCTTTGGCGCCGCGTACGATGCCACGCTCGAGGTAAGCGGCTTCATCTCGCGGCGCCAGTTCAATGTCTTTGGTCAGATCTGCCATTGCTCGAACGAGGTCGCCCCTCGCCTTCCACACAAATGAACGATTGAAATAGGCGAGCGGACTTTGTGGGTTTAACTCCAACGCCTGGTTGTAATCGGCCACCGCGCTATCGGCGTTACCTTTCTGCATCCGCGCAAAACCGCGGCCGACAAACGCGCGCGCGTGCTGCGGATTCAATTCAATCGCGCGCGTGAAGTCAGCAATCGCCGCGTCGTGATCACCTTTGTCGTCGAGGGCGATACCGCGGTTGTAATAGGCATCGGCGTATTTCTCATTCAATTCGATCGCTTTGGTGTAG
>DASYPX010000034.1:0-13834 GCA_036006125.1 Pyrinomonadaceae bacterium
GCTGACGCACGGCGGTCGCCAGCACGCCGTACAACCCAACGCCCGCCAGCAGCGCCGCAATCGTCGAGAACACTCCGATTAGCAAAAGCGAAAAACGTGTCTGCGCCTGGGCCTTGTACACCCGCGAATCCATCGTTTGCATCTCGTTTATGAATGTGTTCTTGCCCTGCTTGCGGACGACTTCGCGCACGGAGCTCGCCAGCGCCAACGGATCTCCATCGGTCCGCAGGGCCCACCAGGAAGCAGCACCGTGGTTCACCAGACCATCCGTGACGAAAAGTTGTTCGCGGCCCGGCTCGATCAGAGAGGTGTTGCGCTGATGGGTCACCACCCCAATGATCTCTCCCCATTCCGCCTGGGGCGTAAGCACACGAAAGAGAATCCGCTTGCCCACCGCAGACTCGTTCGGAAATGCCTTCGCCGCGAGTGTTTGATCGATAATGAGTAGCTTCCTATCAGCCGCGCTGTCGTCTTCGGTGAAGGTTCGTCCTGCCAGCAGCTGCGTGCCCATCGCCTCGAAGTAACCGGGCAGCACGATCTGAAGAT
This sequence comes from Pyrinomonadaceae bacterium, assembly GCA_036006125.1. GTDB lineage: Bacteria > Acidobacteriota > Blastocatellia > Pyrinomonadales > Pyrinomonadaceae > UBA11740. The sequence continues at coordinate 547 of DASYPX010000034.1, forward strand.
CGGCAGCTTGAAACTTGCTCGCGTCGTTCTGAGCTTCCGCGCCGCCCCAACGCACCGGACTAAACCCGCCGGCAAGCGGGAGGGGAAACGACGCCGTGGCACTCTTCACTCCTGGGATTGCCTTAAGTTGATCGCGCAGCTGCCGCTTGTAGGTCGCCAGTTCCTGAGGTGAGTTGCCGATGTTGCCGAGCAGTTGAAACGTCAGCAACCCGCGCGGCTCAAAACCCAGATTCACACGTTGAATATTAATGAACGTACGGAACATCAATCCTGAGCCAATGAGCAGGACAAATGCCAATGCAACTTCCACAACGACGACAGCATTGCGCAACCCCGCAGCGCCGAGTGCGCCGCTTCGGCCGGCCGCCCGCAGTGTCTGCATAACATTTGGTCTGGCGGTGCGCAGGGCCGGTATTACCCCAAAGAGCATGGCCGACAGCAGTCCGGCAACTATTGAAAATGCCAGCACCTGCCAATCAATACTGATCGCATTCAGCCGCGGAAGATTCTCTGGCGCGATGGCGAGCAGTGTGCGAATGCCTAAATAAGCGAGTCCCACACCGATGATTGTTCCCACACCGGCGATCAGAATGGCCTCGGCGAGTGTTTGCCGAACCAGTTGCCACCAACCGGCTCCCAGTGCGGCGCGGACGGCGAGCTCTCGTTCGCGTGCCGATGCCCTCACCAACATCAAATTCGCCACGTTCGCGCAGGCAATCAGGAGCAATAGAATGACCGCGCCCATGAGCGAGAGAATCGCGGGTCGAACTTCGTCGACCAAATGCTGCTTCATTGGCACCAGTTGGAGGTATTGGCCGGCTGTCTTTGCGATAGTATTTTCGTCGCGAATTTTCTGGACGATATTCTCGGTTTCCGCCTGCGCTTGTGGCATAGAAGCGCCCGGCTTGAGGCGGCCGATGACGCGCCACTGTACGTTGTTGCGGTTCGCTACGTCGTAATTAATACGACCGGCGATCCAGACACTCGGAAACTGTTCGATGTTCGCCTTGGGCGGGAACAACAATTGAAAGTCCGGCGCCAGCACCCCGACAACAATCGGCGCTGGCCCATTGCCGGCACCGGCGGCTACCGGAAGAGTCTTGCCGATGATCGATCGATCGCCACCGAATCGCTGTTGGAAGTATTCGTTGCTGAGAATCACCATGTTCGGCAACTGAGGCGGTGCGTTCGCCGCCGGAGCATTAGCGGCTGGCGGCGCCGGCCGCGCCGGTGCGTTTGCCGCTGGGCGATTGCCGGCTGGCGGAGTCGGTTGTGGATTGCCGGCTGGCGCCGCGGGCGGAGCCTGCTGGGGCGTTCCGTCAGATTCCTGAAAGTCTCGGCCGGCGACGATCGAACCGCCCATCATTCGAAAGAAGTTGATCGATACGGCCGCTGCTCTGACCCGTTCAGGCGTACCGTCGAGGCCCGGCAACGTGAAGCGAAAAGTTTGGACAGCCGCCATGTCCTCGAAATTGTTTTTCGCGCCGTTGCGCATGTCGAGAAAGTCGGCATTCGAGAGCGGAAAGTCTTTGACATTCCGTTTCTGCAAGTCATTGCGGACCAGCACCAGACGCTCCGGATCCCTGTAAGGAAGTTTACGAAGCAGCACGCCGTTGGTGACGCTGAAGATGGCAGTGCTGGCGCCGATAGCCAGGGCAATTGTGCCGACTACGGTGATAGTAAATATGGGACTCTTGCGGAGCGTACGAAACGCGTAGGAAAAGTCTTTTGACATGGCGGCAGTTTAGTCCCGTTACTAATTTCACCCAAGAAAAGATTTGTTAAGAAACCAATCGTGGAGCAAGTGAACCGGGTCGCGCCGGGGCCTGCAGATTTGGAGTGCGGCGATTAGTCGCCCCTTTCTAAAGCGCTGACGAGTCAGCGCACTCCATAAGGGGTTTATCCTGTCATACGCTTCGCGCGCTGTTTCGTATTACCAGCCGTTATGAATCTTCCAACGGTCCACAACGTGCTCGCCTTCAAGCACGTTGTAGTGGGAATGTTGCGCCGCTGTCAGACACGAATGATTTGCCAACACTCTAACGCGCGATCCAACGCTTAGCTGGTCGAGAGTGTTCTCATCATTCTCATCATTCTCATCATTCGCAATTATGACGCCGTGCTCTTGCGACATCTCGCTGACAGTTAGATTTAGATCCTCGCCATTGAGATCCAGCACTCTTCCATAACCACAATTCGGATTGAGACCCACCGGACCCCGGTCCTTCGATAGCGCGATGGCTCCGGCGTCGATGATCACTTTTCGTCTTGCTCTGTCGCGGTGCACGACTGAAGCCAGGACTGTCAGCGCGCAGTCGCCAAATGAACAGCTACCCAGGGTCGCCTGAAACGCGTCAAAAAAGATGTAGTTTCCCGGCCTTACTTCATCAATGCCATCCAGATGATCGACACTCGTGATAGTTGGAGTTGAGCCAATACTCACGATGGGCACCGGGCCAACTTCTTTCCGCAATCCTTCCGCAAAGCCGGCCATCACATCGCGTTCATGTTTCGCAAGGGCCAACACTTCTGCTTTTGTCTGACAGTTATAACTATGACCGGCGTGTGTAAGGATTCCCGCAAATCGCAAGTTTGACGCGCTTGATATGCGGCGGGGAATCTCAATAGCTAACGGGTTATTAGGTTCGACGCCGCACCGATGATATCCACAATCGACTTTCAAAAAGAGATTCAGATGAACGTTCGCCTGCTTGGCCGCGTCGTTCAGTTGATCGGGTACTTCCACATCGTCCGTTATCAAAGACAGTTCGCAATCTCTGGAGATTTCAATTGCTTCGGCAAATTTCCCTGGTTCGATTGGGATGGCGTAGGTGATCTTCGAGAATCCGTTCGTGGCGAACGCCCGCGCTTCTGCCAAGGTCGAGACCGTCACGGCGCCGGAGTGCCCGGCAGTTTGAATGCGAGCAACTTCGATACACTTGTGAGTCTTGATGTGCGGACGAAGATCAGCGCCAAATTGCCTGATCCGCCGGCTCATCTCTGCGGCGTTGCGCTTAACCTTCGTGATGTCGAGTACGAGGCCTGGTGTTTTCAGAGTTTCAAGTTTCATTGATCTCGGCATTCATCCGCAGATTACGCAGATTACACAGACAAAGCCAAAGCGGACTAGCCACGAAAAGGCACAAGAAGCACAAAAAGAAGGCAAAACAAAGAACGGTACGCCGATCCCAGGGTACGCATCGACTTATTCGTTTGGCTTTCCTCTTTGTGCCTTTTTGTGCTTTTTGTGGCTATGTTTTCATCTCGGCATTCATCCGCAGATTACGCAGATTACACAGAAAAGAAGAAGCGGACACGGGACGGGGGGACGCGGCGACGCGGAGAAAACCACACACGATTGCGAATTCCCCGCGTCTCCCCATCTCCGCGTCTCCGTGTCTCATGATTTTCTGCCTTCTGCTTTTTGTTCTGCGTAATCTGTGTAATCTGTGGATTCATCAGCTAAACCGGCGCTCCATCTTTAGTCAGCAGACGCCGTAGATAATCCACTTGGCCGAGATGCCAGTTCAGATGTCCATAAAGGTGAACCAGGAATTCCTGGGTTGAGGTGGCGGCGCCAAGAACGATCTCTGGGTATTCCTTCTCCAACTGGTCCGCACTGAGCCCTTCGATCACCGCTGGAATAGACTCTCTTAACTTCGCCAGGCGCGCGCTCAGTTCCGCCCGCGACCCTTCCCTCGAGCTGAATTCAAGCGGCCGGTTTCTTTGGTAGGGCAGACCACCAAGCTGGCGTCCGACAAATTCGCTGAGATTCCCTTCAATATGAAGCGCCAGATTGCCGCCGGAGTTCTTCACGCCCGGAAGTGTCTGCCAAAGTGCTTCATCAGTCGGAAAGTCCTCGATCTGTTTACTCAACTTCGCCAGATCGCGACTGAAGAGAGTGGCTAGTTCACTTGTGATGCTCATAGTTTCGAAAACTCCTTAGAAGCTGCGAAGCAGCTCGCCGAGTTTGCTGCGCTTACCTGATCTCCATAATGTAGATGTTTCCCTTGTTTTCGGAGTACTCGCTCACGATCCGGTTGCCGAGTGGTGACCAAGTCGGATATCGAAAATAAACGTTCAGTTTTGTGTTCTGCGTCAGTTGCTTTACGCGCTTATCAGAACGCGACACCCACCAAAGATTCCACACTCCGTCGCGCGCCCCGGCAAAGACTATTTTGTCTCCGTCCGGCGACCAGCCGTTGGGCCAGCTCTGGCCGCGTTCGAACGTCAACTGGTTCATCTCGCCACCCGTACTCGGCACGATCGCGATGTGCGTATCGTCGCCGCGTTTGATTTCCACCGCGAGAAACCGTCCGTCGGGCGACCATGACGGCCAACCGGCCAGCTCTTTGTCGTAGGTCAACTGTTTCGGCTCGCCGCCGGTTGACGAAACCGTGGCCACGTTGACGACGCCATTCTTCGTGATGTTGAAAGCAATCTGTTGAGCATCGGGAGACATACTGGGGTTCTCAATGTCGTCGAGTTCAAAAAGAGATTTCTCGTTGCCGCCGCCGGCATCTATTGAGTAAAACTTCCGATGGTTCTGACGAACTGAGAGAAAGGCGATCTGCTGGCCGCTCGGATACCAGGCTGGAGACCTGCCACCAGCAACAGTCACTTGAGTTGGGTTTCCACCATCCGCATCGATGAGCCAGACATTAGTGGCGCTGCCTCTCCGCAGGGCCGCGAAAGCAATCTTTCTCCCATCAGGCGAGAACGCGGGATTGAGATGTCTCGTGCCCGTTTCGTTCGTCAGAAACACGAGCGGTGCGGAAGGCTCCTGGGTGTTTGGTGAAACCGTCACGGCCACAAGATTATCGGCGGGGCTCGACGCGCTGTAAGCGATCCTCGTTCCGGAAGCGGAGAAGTTGGCATTGCGAATTACAGTTGAACCAAGGTCCGCGACTTTCACGGGCTCTCCGGCCGGAGCGCCGTTATCAACCCTGACCGGAGTTTTCCATAATGCTTCGCCCCGGTTGTAATAGATGCTCTTCCCGTCCGGAGCATAGATGGGCCACGATTTGTCTCCGCTTTTGATATCGGTGATCGCTTGCAATTCTGAGCCGTCGACAGCGACCGACCAAACCTGTGGAGAGACAGTGTCCCAGTTGAGAAAGGCGATTCGCTTTCCATCCGGAGACCATGACGGTGCGTGCTGCGATCCCGGCGGAGTCTCAGTGCGGGTGAGTTGCCGCGGTGTTCCTCCCTGAGCGCTAACGATCCAGATGGTCGAACTCCCCATTTGCACCGCTCCCAGGTCGGGTGATGAGACCGACTGCAGCGCCAACCACTGGCCATCCGGTGACCACACCGGATGCGAACCAAACTCTGTCAATTGCCTGGGCACGCCGCCCAGCGCCGGCATTACAAAAATGCCATGTCGCTTCATTGAGTAGTAGGCAATGTAGGCGCCGTCCGGCGACCATGCCGGATCGAAATTCTGCTGGCCGTCATTAGTCAGTTGGACTTCACGGCCGCCGGGAGCGAGCGACTTCGCAAAGATTTCAAAACTTCCCGTGTGATCCGAACTGTAAGCAATCATCTGCCCGTTCGGTGAAAACGCGGGATTGCAATCCAATCCCGGCCCGGTAGTAATCTGGCGAATGGTGACCGGCAAGGCGCTGGTCGTGGGCCGCGAGGTCCGGAAACCCTTCCAAGCGAGCATCAACCCAACGGCCAGCATAATCACTATGCCGGCGAGGGTGAATAGTCTTCCGCGAGTTAATCGCCGCGGCTTTCGATCATCAGCGATTCGCAGTGTCGCGTCCGCTCGACGGGTTAAAACAGATTCGCTTCCGTTGACCGCCGGCTCGGCAACAGTTTCTACCTGCACTTCGGCAATGAAGCGATAGCCACGCGTGGGCACGGTTTGAATGTATCTCGGTGTTCTGGGATCGTCGTTGAGATTCTTGCGCAGCTTGGCAATCTCGCTCGCCAACGCGTTTTCACTGACATGCGCCCCGTTCCAGATCGTATCCAGGATCTCGCTCTTCTCGACCACCCGTCCGCGATTCTCGATAAGGAAGAGGAGCAGTCGAAACGCTTTCGGCTCGAATTGAATGGCGTTGTCCGCTTTAAAGGCGCGGAACATCGCCGGCTCAACTCTCACGTCGTCAAACAAAAATGCTGAGGAATTTTCCAGGGTCATAAAACCGTCATGAAACCGTGAGGCTTCCCCCAAGACCAACTCGCATCTACCGCATATAGTCCGCGAAGCGCGGAAAGTTTAGAAGCAACTCGTGGCAAAAGACAATCTCTCTCCGGAATCGGGCTCTCCAAAACGAAACTGACAACCGCCCCTTACAAAAGGAGAAAAACTAAATGCGAACAAACAGAACTCTGGTTTTCCGGTTATTGCTTTGGGTGGCTCTTCTGATGTGTTCCACCGCCGTCGCGTTGGCGCAAAGTGCGCAGACGGATGAATATCCCAAGATCGAAGTTTTCGCCGGCTATTCCGCCCTCGGTGAGGTCAACGGTCGCGGCATCAGCTTTGGCACGGCGAGCATCAACGCCAACTATGCCGGCAAGGCCGGATTTGAAACTTCGCTCATCCGCAACTTCAGTAAACATATCGGCATTAAGGGTGACTTCTCCGCTCACTTCGACAATTCGTCCGGCAGTGGGCTAATCACTTCTTGTACGCCTACGTGCACCTCAGCCACACAAGACATTCAGCTCAAAACGCGCGTTTTCAATTTTCTGGCCGGCCCGGAATTTAAAGCGCGTAACAGCACGCGCTTCACGCCGTTCGCTTACATTCTCGCCGGCGCGGCCCACACCAGCGCGAGATTTACTACGCCTGGTCCCACGCTCAACTTTGTTTTGAAGAGGTCGGACACCAGCTTTGCGATGGCGTTGGGCGGTGGTCTCGACATTCGCGCCACGAAGCGAGTGAGTTTTCGGGGATCGCTGGATTACAACCCGGTCTTCATTAAGGACTCCACCAGTGGCACGCACGACCTGGTGCGATTTTCGCTTGGCGTGTTGTTCCACTGAGAATTAGTGCAAAAACTTTCTTGCCGTAATCGCTTAGCGAGCTGCGAAGCAGTGGATGTAGCTAAGCCCAAGGCGAGGCTCTGCGAGCCTTGGGTTACCGGTGAGCATAATTGCGAGAGCCGCGGAGCGGCGACTTATCCTCGACGCCCGCAGGCGCGTTGATTGACTCTAGACTAATACTCTGAGACTCGAGACAGAAATGTCGGCCGCTTAGCGGGCTCCAACGATCTAAAACGGGCATTTACCCCAAGGCTCGCTGCGCCTCGCCTTGGGCTTAACTACGACCGCTGCTTCGCAGCTCACCGAGTTGTTCGCAGCCTGGCTTTTTGGACAAGGCCCATCGTCACAACTCTTTTCGCATTGGCACCAGTTCGAGCCTTACGCCGGCAGAAAGTTCGACGTCATAGCTGCCAATCTTCGAAAAACCACCCGACTGGTAAAACGCTATCCCCGGAAGAGTTGCCATCAACTCGAGGGCGCGAAAACCGTGGGCCTTTGCCTCAGTTTCGCAGCGCGAAAGAATAGCTCGCGCAATCCCCTTACGCGCATGCGCAGGATGAACAAAGAAGGCGCGAATCTTGGCCGGCTCTGACTTCGGGTCGAGATATCCAGCGTCCCTCGTAGAATATTGGTCTCCTCCGAAGAGAGTCTTTCGACGGCTCCAACCGCCGCATCCAAGCATGACTCCACCTTCTTCAGCGACGAAATAGGTGCCGTCTTTAATCAGGTCACTATCGACGCCAAACACACTTGCAATGGCCCCCTCGATTTGCTCGTCGGAGTAATGTTCGCGACTAAGCTGCCGCGCCGACTCGGCGATCAATCCCCTGATGATCGCCCGGTCGTCCATAGTTGCGAGACGTATGATCACGGTTACATTAGGACTTGTCCCATGGTTCGATTCAAATGCCAGCTGCGAAGCAGCGGATGTAGCTAAGCCCAAGGCGAGGCTCAGCGAGCCTTGGGTTACCGGTGAGCATAATTGCGAGAGCCGCGGAGCGGCGACAGATTTGGAGTGCGCCGGCAGAGTCCCGACTTGTCGGGACGTCGACGGCGCTTTAGATCATCTATTGGCAAAACATCCAAAGCGGGTCGCGCTCCGCTTGCCACCGCACTCCAAATTTCTGTCGCCCACTCGGAGGCTCCAATGATCTAAAACGGGCATTTACCCCAAGGCTCGCAGAGCCTCACCTTGGGCTTAACTACGACCGCTGATTCGCAGCTCGCGCGTCCAGTAACTCAATCTCTTCACTCAACCCCAAATACTCCCAACGCAACAACGCGATCGGCACGTTGCCGTTCTTCCACAGATAGTCGTGGAAGGCGCGCAGGCTGAATTTCTCTTTCTGATTAAGCCGCGCGTCGGCCAGGAACTTCACAATTTGCAGTTTGCCAATCTGATAAGTGATGGCCTGGCCCGGGGATGAAGCGAAGAACACGGCTTCCTGACGGGCGGTGGCGCGATCGACGGGGACAATCTTCTCCAGATAGTCCGCCGCTTGATCGATGGTGAAGAGGCCGGTGGCCAGCTTTACGTCCACCTCTACGCGCAGCGCCCGCAGGCGCATGAAGTTGTACATGATCTCGCGCAGCTTCGGACGATCGTCAAAGAAGCCAAACTGCAACATCATCTCTTCGGCATAGAACCCGATGCCTTCGTTCGCGCCGGAATCGTAATACCGCCGTCTCAGGTGATTTTCGTGCGCCCACGAAAGCGTCATTTGAAAGTAATGACCGGGCACGCCTTCGTGCACGATTAGTGGTCTTGGATCTTTGGCAATCGAGAGCGAGAAGTAATCCAGATCCGGAGACGGCTGCTTGATGTAACTCACGCCATCTTCATCGAGTCGCGTGTCTGAGGTTAGATCGTCAGTGACACCCATGAATGACAGCGGCTCGACGTACGGCGGCAGCGGCAGATTGCGATAGTGCTTCATCCAGCCGGGCACGGTAAGAATGTTCTTCGCTTCGAGAAAACGCCGCGCCGCTCCTTCCCAAAATTCTTCCTGCGCCATCTGTGTCGCTTGATCGGGATACAAATCGAGTTCCGGTGCGCCGCCGTTCCGGGTTTGTTCTAATGATTCGAACGCCACTGAGCGCTCCCACTCGTGCTTTCCCATCACCAGCAGTTGCTCAGGCGTGAACGGCATCAGCGCGACCTGCTTCAGGAAATAAAGGTAAGCCTCGCGGCCGACGGCCGTCTCTTCCATCATTCTGTCGAGTTCAGCAGTCAACCAATCGTGGTAGCGTTCGAGCGCAGTGATGGCGTCGGTGACTGACTGATTGAATTCTTTTGGATCGATACCTGACAGCAATGGGCCAAGTTCAGTGCCGACCTTGGTGAGACGCGACCTGACGTCAACTAACTTCTCAAGCGCAGCGAGCGCAAACGGCCTGACTGCACGGCCCTTGAGATTCTCTTTGGCGTACGCGACTGTGCTGCTGAAGCTTTGCAAGTACCGAATTATTTTGCGGCTACGCGCTTCGCCGAATGGAGGTGGCGTCAGCAAAGAGAGGAACAGCAAACCCAAAGTCTGATCGACATAGAAGCCGGGGTTGCGCTCCTGTCCGCAGGTGACATTCAACTCCCAATCGACGCGCGCGATTGCCGATCCAATCAGGCGGTAATCAACTTGCTGCGGCACCGGCCAGGCACTCGCGTTTATGTCCTGATGTCGTTTGGCAAAATCCTTCAACTCCGCGCGACGCTGTGCAATGGCGTTAGGCGACCAATCAGGCACCCAATCATCCGGACGCTCAATGCGGGGAATGTCATCACTGGTTATTGGTTGATTGGCGGCGCGCCAGGTCCAGAAGTCTTTGGCGAGTTGTTGTAATTGATCGTAGGTAGATTCTGTCATGTTGGTTCCGGGAATATTACCGCGAGTGATGAGTGATGAATAAGCAGTGAGCAGTGAGCAGTGAGCAGCGGGCAGCGGGCAGGGGGCAGGAGACAGGAGGCAGGAGGCAGGAGGCAGGAGGCAGGAGGCAGGAGGCAGGAATTGAAAACTGAAAATTGAAAAATGAACAATGAAAAATCAACAACGCAAAACCTAAGACCAAAGTCCAAAGACCAAAGACCTATGTCCAAAGACCTATCTGCGGAATCTGTGTAATCTGCGGATGATTCTTCCTCAACGCCGACATCAACCACCAAGACACTAAGACCGCACAAAAACTTCTGATAGTTCTTTGTGCCCTTCGTGTCTTTGTGGTTAATTCTTCTCTGCGAATGCGGATTGATCCAAAGCGCCGCTCGGCTGAATCAAAACTAACTTGTTTCAGGGGTGGCGTACCGATGCGTCGGGACTTACCCCTGGCTAATATCTTTCACGCTTCAAGAGGCTTTTGCGATCTGCCGTTTTTGAAACATGCCCGGTTGATAAGTTCCCGGAGTTGTGCGGAACGCGATGTTCAGACGGTTCCATCCGTTAATCGCAACCACGGCGAGCGTGAGATCGGCCAATTCACGATCGCTGAAGTGACGCTTTGTTTCCTCGAATACTTCATCGGGCACGCGGTCTTCACCCAGTTGCGTTACAGCTTCCGCCCACGCGAGTGCGGCGCGCTCCTTATCGTTGTAGTAGGGCGATTCGCGCCAGGCATCCAGGCCGTAGAGACGCTGCTCGGTTTCACCGGCCGCGCGCAGGTCTTTCCAATGCATGTCAATGCAGTAAGCGCAGCCATTGATCTGAGAGACTCGTAGGTTAACGAAGTCAATCAACTTGTTGTCGAGACCGCTCTTATGAATATGATTGGCTAGTTCCAACATGGCTTTCATCGCACCCTGACCAGCCGACATAAAATCGATTCTTGGTTCCATGATTACTTCCTTTCCGTATCTATTTCTGTTTGATCATCTCGCGCCGCTTGCGGGTGGTTCACACCACTAAGCTGCATCGACGCAAGCACAAGCACTTGTTTGGGGGAATTGCCGGGCTTTTCGATGGAGGGAACACAGTCAGTATACGCTGATAGAACGAGATGCCCGAACGTCTAACGCGCGCGCCCGGAGACTCGGAGGCACCTTCTCAACAAAAAAATGCCGCGACGTGACATCGCGGCATTTCGCTTGACCTAATTGTTAGCTAGTTCATGGACGGCCAAAGACTCCTCCGAGAATGCCGCCTCGATTGTAGCGACCGTTGTTACCGTAGCCGCCATATTGCTGAAAGCCCTGCGCGTAGCCTTGTTCAAAGCCGGCGCGAAAAGCCTGCGATGAAGCCTCACGCCAATAGTGCGAACGCTGCGGGTTATAGCTCTGGCCGCGTTGCGCGTCGCTGGCGCCCGTGTTCAAGCCGTATTGGTAACCCTGATTGAATACCACCTGGTTGCCACCGTAGTTACCATAGCCACCATTGTTTCCATAGCCACGGTTGTTTCCATAGCGACCATTATTTCCGTAGGTGCCATAACGACCATTGTTTCCGTAGGTGCCATAGCCGCGGTTGTCGTAGCGATCGTCGTTATAGACGCGAGCCCGTTGAATCGCCTGTTCACGGCGAATTGCCTCTTCACGGCGTTCACGTTCGCGGTCGTTGCGCCAATCGCGATTCTGGCTCTGATTGTTTGACCAACGGTCGTCGCGATCGCGTCTGCGCTCATAGCGATTGTCGCGGTCACGTCGATCCTGGGCCTGGGCCGTCATCCCTGCGGCTGCGGATATGCCGAATATAAAAGCGAGCGTCAAAATAGCGCCGCCAATCTTAGTGCTTAAATTTTTCATTTGATTGCGTTGTTCCCTTTCCTCACCAAAACAGGGGCAATGGTTGTGCCGTCAACAATCCAGACGCGGAATCTTAATTTGAAGGCGTTTATGCAAGTAACTTTCGTGCGGCGTCCCCGTTTGGTGCAGGGAGAGGATGGTAACAGACCCTTTGAGGGACACTGGCTTTGACGAGAGACTCGAAGTCAGAATGACTTTTCGGTGCTGCGATTGCGAGTCCGCGCAGCGAACAATTTGAGAACCCATCCCGGGCAATGATTATCCGAATCTATAACAGTTGCCGAACCTTCGTTCGCTTCCAGTCGTAGTTCTTTTCGATACTTAAACTCAGGAACGAGAGGCCACTCGAATGCTTGAAAGCCTTCTTCCCCAACGCATCGACAACAACTATCGAGGGCGTAAGCTGGCGCTCTGGATATTTGCTCTCGTTGTGCTGATGCGAGCGCTGCAAAGCGTCATGATTATTTTCAATGGTTACTACACGGCACGGAATGCCGACGGTATTCCGCTCGAGCTATATCCGCATGATGCGGCCCAGACGATCCTGGCCATCTTCGCAGTATCGTCGCTCTGGCGCCTGATCATCTGTCTGATCTGCGCCGTGGTTTTGGTGCGATATCGCAGCGCGATCCCGGCGATGTTTATCGTGCTCGGGCTGACTTATTTGGGCGGTCAACTGTTGAACCAATTCATTCCGCTCGTCAGAGTCGGCAGACCGCCGGGCGTGATCGTTAACCTTATCCTCTTCAGCCTGATTGTGATTGGCTTTGCCTTGTCCTTGTGGCCGCGAAAAATAGTTATGAGTGATGAGTAATGAGTGATGAGTAATGAGTGATGAGTAATGAGTGACGGAAGAAAGCAGAAGGCAGAAGGCAGTGAGCGGTGAGCAGTGGGCGGTGAGCAGTGAACCGTGAGGGGTGACCAGGAAGCAGAAAGCGAAAGGCAGAAGGCAGCGACTCAACACCGTTCACCCGACACCCGACACCCAACACCTGACACCCGGCACCCGACACCCAACACCCGACAACACCCTCACGCAGACGACGCGGCTTCGGCCGGTGGCGGATACAATCGCTCGAATTCGGGATCGCCGTGCAGCAGCGCGAGGTCTGGATCCTGGCGGGTCCAAACTGCATCGCGATAGCCCGACTCCCAGGCCTTCCGGAGAGCGTTCAAAGCATCGGGAGCATTGTTCATCGCACAGAAGGAGCAGGCGACGTTGTAGAGAATCATAGAATCATCAGGCCGTAGGATCATGGCCATGTCGGCTTCGCGCTTGGCCTCTTCAAACCGGCCGATAATTGCATAAACGCCGGCGAGTAGGACCCGAACACGCGCATCCTCGGGTACTTTCTTTACCTGCTCTTCGTACATGGCGATCTCGCGATGGATATAGTTGTTGAGCGCATCCTTCTTGCCGAGCGCGCCAAGCGAGTTGTGGATCGGAATCGTGGTGTTGTAGTTCTCGCCGGCGTGGGCCAGCGCCTCTTCGGTCATATCCACCACTTCCTGATACCGGCCGGCGGAAAAAAGCGCGCGTCCCAGCAGATAGTATCCGCCGTC
>DASYPX010000035.1:0-11958 GCA_036006125.1 Pyrinomonadaceae bacterium
GTGCCCAGCGCCAAACGCGTCGCGAACTCGCGCCCGTCTTCGTCCACCTCCCCGTCCGCCAGCTCAGACCAAAAGTTGCGCGCCAGTTCATCCGGACGCGTGCCAGCTACATCAGCCGCAAAGAGCATTTGCAAGGCGCACTCGCGCGCCTTACGACGTGAACCCATAATCCGAAAGTGAAGAGGACTGAGGACTGAGTAATGAGGAGTGAGAAACCAATGATCTAACGCCTTTCCGGTCTTTCTCAGTCCTCATTACTCAGTCCTCAGTCCTTCTTCTCGAACCTTTTTTGAAACAAATTGACAACTTCGACGGCCGCCATCGCTGCTTCGTACCCTTTGTTGTTCTGGTCGTTACCAGAGCGTTCGTTGGCCTGCTGGATATTGTCGGCTGTGATGATGCCAAAGAGCAAAGGCACTCCCGTCCGCAACCCCGCTTCACTGATTCCGCGCGCTGCCGACGCCGCAATGTAATCAAAGTGCGGCGTGTCGCCGCGAATGATCACACCCAGGCAAATCACCGCGTCGAATTTGCCGGATTCAGCTGCCTTCTGCGCGCACAGCGGAATCTCAAAAGCGCCGGGTATCCGAAACAGCTGGACCGCGTCGGGGTTGGCGTCAACCTTGGTCAGCGCCGCCTGGGCTCCGTCGATCAGACGCGAAACGATCTCGTCATTCCAGCGACTGGCCACAATCGCAAAACGAAATCCTCGCGCGCTCAGATCGCTCTCAGTTGGTTGTGATTTTTGTGTCGGCAACTTTGTTATGGTAACGCAAGTTCCGACGAGCGCAAGTCCGCGAATACTTCTATGTTCTCTAGCCGGATGCGATAAATGTCGCGCGTTTCGAGAATACAACTCGTGTGCATTACCATGCTTCCCAAGAATCATAATCATGTCTTTAAGACGCTTACGCCTGTTCCTCGCCACGCTCGTTATCTTTACAACAGGCTCGTTAAGCACCGCTCAGGACAAGCCAAAGTTTTCATATGGCATTCTGATCGATAACACCGGTTCGATGCGCAGTCAGTTTGATATTGAACTGGCACTCGGCAAGGCAATCGTGGGTCACTTACACGATCATGGCCCGGTTTCAATTTTCGATTTCCGTTCCGAAGGTGTTGGACCCGGTATGAGAGCGCTGCCGATGGCGCGGATTGACGCGTCAATGGACGAGCGATTGCTGAACCGAACGATTGACAATCTATACGTCGAAGGCGGACAGACAACTTTGCTTGACGCAATCGATGCGATCGCCAATTCGCTGCAGCAGAATTCGCCCGAGGCAACGAAGATAATCATTCTGATTACGGACGGCGAAGACCGGGAGAGCCGCATCAAGAAAGAGGCGCTAATTCAAAAGTTGAAGCAGCAAAAGATTGCGGTTTTTGCAATTGGACTGACGCAACAACTTGAGAAACACAAATCGAGATCAACCGATCTGCTTAACTTTCTCACAAAGGAAACCGGCGGCCGCGCAGTCATTCCCAAGAAGGCGCAGTCAGTTGACGAACTAGTGACGGCGCTCGCAGTGCCGATCCAGTAAGGGGCTTGGTCGGCGTCCAGAAAAAGAAAAGGCGAGAGCCGCGGCCCTCGCCTTTTTCCTTTTGCCTTCTTCCTTTTTCCTTACTTTACGCCGGTGCCGGTGTGCCTCCGGTAATCGGCGGCAGAATCGGCTTCAGAGGTTTCGTCTCCGGCGCTTTCTCCTTCGTGCCCGGCAATTCCTGCTGACTGCTCGGCTCGCTTGATGTGCTCGTGTCGTCAAGCGGCAGGCCGGCGACGATGCGACGAATTTGGACGCCGTCGAGTGACTCGTGCTCAAGCAGCGCTTCCGCCAGACGCACCATCGTGTCGCGATTCTCGTTGATGATTTTGGTCGCGCGTTCGTATTGCTCGGTGACGATCTTGCGAACCTCAGAGTCGATACGAATGGCAGTCTCTTCCGAGAAGTCGCGATGCTGAGCGATCTCGCGGCCGAGGAAGATCTGCTCTTCCTTCTTGCCAAACGTCAGCGGCCCAAGTTCCGACATGCCGTATTCGCAAACCATCGCGCGTGCAAGCTCGGTCGCCTTCTCGATATCATTCGACGCACCGGTCGTGATGTTCCCGAGAAAATTCTCTTCAGCAATGCGGCCACCCATCAAAATCGAAATCTGGCCAAGCAAATACTCTTTCGTGTAATTGTGACGGTCGCCCTCCGGCAATTGTTGTGTCACACCGAGAGCCATGCCGCGCGGAATGATCGTAACCTTGTGCACGGGATCCGCATTCGGCACTTTCAAGCCGACGAGTGTGTGACCGGCCTCGTGATAAGCAGTCACGCGCTTCTCTTCGTTCGAGATGACCATTGACTTGCGCTCGGCGCCCATCAGGACTTTGTCCTTAGCCAACTCGAAATCCATCATCGCCACAACCTTCTTGTTGTAGCGGGCCGCGTTCAGCGCGGCTTCATTCACGAGGTTCGCGAGGTCCGCACCGGTGAAGCCCGGTGTTCCACGCGCGATGATCGTGATGTCAACGTCTTCGCCCAAAGGAATCTTGCGCGTGTGAACTTTCAGAATGCCTTCACGGCCGCGCACGTCCGGTCTGGATACGACGACACGCCGATCAAATCGCCCAGGGCGTAGCAACGCCGGATCCAAAACGTCCGGACGGTTCGTCGAAGCAATCAGAATCACGCCGTCGTTCGATTCGAAGCCGTCCATTTCGACGAGCAACTGATTCAACGTCTGCTCGCGTTCATCGTGACCGCCGCCGAGACCGGCGCCACGGTGACGACCGACAGCATCAATCTCGTCGATGAAGATGATGCACGGCGCATTCTTCTTCCCTTGCTCAAAGAGGTCACGGACGCGCGAAGCGCCGACGCCGACGAACATCTCGACAAAATCAGAGCCGGAAATCGAGAAGAAGGGCACGTTAGCTTCGCCCGCGATTGCGCGCGCCAGCAAAGTCTTGCCGGTTCCCGGCGGTCCCATCATGAGAACGCCCTTGGGAATGCGGCCGCCCAGTTTCTGAAACTTCTGCGGCTCCTTGAGGAATTCGATGATTTCCTGGAGTTCTTCCTTGGCCTCTTCAACTCCAGCCACGTCCTTAAAAGTGACGCGCTTTTGCTGATTGCTCAAAAGCTTCGCGCGCGATTTTCCGAATGACAAAGCCTTATTGCCACCCGACTGCATCTGGCGCAGCATGAAAATCCAGAAGCCGAATATGAGCAAAAACGGCAACAGGTACGTCAGGTAAGGCCACCAAATTCCCGAGCTGCCTTCTTCCTGAACGTTCGAGACTTTCGGTTGCCCGTTGCTGTCCAATTCGCGCGCTTCTTTCAGAATCTCAGCCTTCGTGTGCTCGTTCGTGAGCTGCACGACGAAGTTCTTGCCGGAGGTCTTCTCAACGGCAGCTACTTCGGACGTCTTGACCGTCAACTGCGACAGCTCACCCCGCTGGAGCTTCTGTTCCAGTTGCGTGAGATCGATATTTGTTGTGTTTTTGCTGCCGGGGTTAACGAGCTTGTAAATGAGGAGCGCGCCCGCGATGATGAGCAGCCAAAAAATGATTTGCCTTGCGGTGGAACTCAAAACCTTCCTGCCTCCGTCAGCCATAATAGCTTAATTACCTCAGATTGTCCCTTTCAAACCGTTTCTACTCAAAGACTCTTAAGATGCGCTTTTGTTCCCTCACGGTGCCCCTGCTAGTACGCTGCCGAAATGGGCAGGTTCAAGGATTAAAGGCCAAGTGGCTGCGTCTACGGGAGACGCCGGCGCCGCCCGGCAATTCGATTGTGCGCGCGCCACGGTTCTCAACGACGAGGCTCTCGACCGCGGCAATATGCGCGAATTCAAGCCGTCGCAAATGGCCGCGACATCTCTCCAGCCAAAGCCGCAACGCGCGCCGGCGAAGCGCGGGCGGCGCGACAACAAGCAAGTCAGTTCGCAGTTGCTTCTCCTTCTTTGATTCGTCCGTCGACAGCTCAAGCAAACGGCCTGCCGCGCGATCCAGAGCATCATTGTCGTCTTTCAGCAGCTCGCCCGCGCGGGAAATCGCTTCGGCTACTCGCGGATTGAAGCTCTCCATCAGCGGCATCAATTGTCTGCGAATGCGGACGCGTGTGAATGTCTCATCTTCGTTCATTTCATCACGACGAAAGTCGATGTTTCGATCATGGCAATACCGTTCGGTGTCCGCTCGCCGCGCCCAGGAAAGAAATGGACGAACGAGCAGCGTTTCCCGATTTTCTTTGAGATGTCTGATCGTTTCCATCCCACTTAGGCCTTCGGCGCCGCTTCCGCGCAACAGATTGAACACAATGGTCTCGGCTTGATCATCGAGCGTGTGCGCAGTCAAGACGAGTCCCGCGTTTCGTTTTTGCGCCAATTTCGCAAACGCTTCATAACGCGCGCGACGGGCGGCTTGTTCCAGATTATCTTTGCCGCTCTTCAAATCAAGGCGGCTAATTGAAACGTCATGGCCTAGCTGACGCGCGAGAGCTTTCACCCAGCGCGCGTCGTCGCCACTAGTCTTCCGGAGTCGATGATCGATGTGAGCAACGATTAATTTGAGGTCGAGCTTGCGGGCTTTGGTGAGTTCGTCTAACGCCAGCAACAGCGCAACTGAGTCGGCGCCTCCGGAAACTCCAACGATTAGCGGCTCGTTTTTGAGAGGAAGTTGTAGCCGCCGCCACTCACGCAGAAGCGAGCGGGCGAATTTACTCAGGGCTGGCCGGCCGCGCGTTTGCTCCTTTTTCACCGCACGAGCCGCCGGTCTTTTGCGAGTCTTCATTCCCTGCGGCAAATCTTAGCATTGAAATAGCCCGAACTGTCGTTTTGTTGTGAGCGCACGCACTTGCTTGCTTCGCCTCTTGAGCGAACGTAAGATCACGACTTTCATGGAGATTACTGTCGGCATCACCGGTGCTTCCGGCGCGATTTATGCGCACCGAACGCTGGTCCATTTGGCCGCAAGCGACACGGTCGAGCGCATCAATCTAATTCTGTCGGATTCTGCCAGAACCGTCGCGATGGTCGAGCTGGGATTCGACCTCCGCTCATGCGACGAAAAGAGAGTCAACGAATGGATCGGATTGCCGGCGGATTCAAAAATCATTCGGCTGCATCGACTCGACAACATGGCGGCGACGCCGTCTTCCGGCTCGCACCCGCAAGCCGGGATGATCGTGGTGCCTTGCTCCATGGGAACGCTGGGGGCCATCGCGTCTGGCGCGGGAACGAATTTGATTCATCGCGCAGCTGACGTAACTCTGAAAGAAGGCCGCAAGTTGGTCCTCGTCCCCCGTGAAACGCCTTACAACGCGATTCACATTGAGAACATGCTGAAACTCTCGCGCGCCGGAGCTAGAATTCTGCCGGCGAGTCCTGGTTTTTATCACCGGCCGCAGACGATCGAAGCACTTGTCGATCATCTGTGTTTTCGGATTCTCGATCAGTTCGGGATTCCGCATTCGAGCGCGACACGATGGAAAGGGGATACAAACAATACGAGTGTTTAGAGGCGGGCGACCGCCCGCCCCGTTGACCAGACAGAAATGGCTGTACTGACAAACATCCGCACTACGCTCGAGATGATCAAGATCGAGCACACGCTGTTCGCGCTGCCCTTCGCTTTTCTCGGCGCAGTGCTCGCGGCGCGAGGAATTCCGACGGCCTGGCAGATCCTCTGGATCACAGTCGCGATGGTTGGCGCGCGTTCGACGGCGATGGCCTTCAATCGCATCGCCGATAAAGACTACGACGCGCGCAATCCGCGTACGAAGATGCGGGCGATTCCGGCGGGCGCTCTGTCGGTCACGTTCGTTGCGGGATTCACAATGCTTGCCGCCGCAATCTTCTTTGTCGCCGCGGCCATGCTGAATCGACTGACTCTAGTTCTGTCGCCACTGGCGCTGGTGAGCGTCGTGCTCTATTCGTACACGAAACGCTGGACGCTGCTATCGCATCTGATTCTTGGTTGGTGTTTGGCAATTGCACCGACCGGCGCGTGGATAGCGGTGCGCGGGACAATCGACAGCCCGATTCCCTTGCTGCTGTCGCTGGTCGTCATGCTTTGGACCGCTGGGTTTGACGTGCTGTACGCGTGCCAGGACTACGATTTTGATCGGCGCGAAGGATTGTATTCAATTCCAGCGCGCTTCGGCATCGCGCGATCGCTTTGGATTGCGCGCACCTTGCACGCAGGCGCCTTCGCGGCGCTCGTTGCGCTATACTTCATCACGAACCTTGGCATCCTGGCATTGATTGGGTTGGTCGCGACCGGCGCACTCTTGGTTTATCAGCACACACTCGTGCGCGCTAACGACTTGAGCCGTTTGAATGCGGCATTTTTCACCACGAATGCTTTTGTGAGCGTGATTCTGTTTCTGACGTTTGGCAGTGCCGTTTTCTTTCGGCGCTAATTGCAAATGAATATTTCACACGACCCCAAATTAAATGAAATCAGTGCAAAGGTGAGGACCGGCGAGCGGTTGTCCTTTGACGATGGCCTCGCGCTTTTTAATACCGACGATCTGAATGCGCTGGGCAAGCTGGCCGATACCGTGCGGCGACAGATGCACGGACGCACGACTTACTTCAACGTCAATCGGCACTTTAATCCGACCAATGTCTGTTACGTCGACTGCAAGTTCTGTGGTTTTTTTCGCACACCGCGCCAGCCCGATGCCTACACGCACAACATCGACGACTCTCTGAAGATCGCCGGACAAGCAGTGGGCGAGGGCGCCACGGAATTACACATCACGGGGGGTCTGAACACGAAACTTCCGTTCAGTTATTTCACCGATTTACTTTCATCCTTGAAGAAGCAGTACCCGCAGCTTCATTTGAAGGCCTTTACGATGGTTGAGCTGGATCACTTCGCGCGTTTTTACAAAATGAGCGACGACGAGGTGATTGATCAGTTGATCGACGCCGGTCTGGATTCGTGTCCGGGCGGCGGCGCAGAAATCTTTCGCGAGCCGACACGCTCGATGATCTGTTCGCACAAATGCGACGCGCAGCGCTGGCTGGATCTCGCTGGCAAAGTGCATGCTGCCGGACTGAAGACCAATGCCACGATGCTCTACGGGCACATCGAATCATTCGAAGATCGCGTCGATCACATGGTCCGTCTGCGCGAGCAGCAGGACAAATCGGGCGGCTTTCAGTGCTTTATTCCCCTGGCCTTTTATCCGGAGAACACGCAGCTCGCGCATCTGCCTGGTCCATCAGGAATCGATTCGCTGAAGACCATGGCAGTGTCGCGCTTGATGCTCGACAACTTTGCACATATCAAGGCTTATTGGGTCATGCTCGGGAAGCGACTAGCGCAGGTCGCTTTGCACTTTGGCGCAAACGATATCGACGGCACGATCACCGAAGGCGGCGAGCTGACGGAGAGTTACTCAGTCGAATCAAACAATGAAGTGAAGATGACGAAACCTGAACTGATTAAGTTAATCGAAGAAGCGGGTTTTGAAGCAGTCGAGCGGGACACCCTGTATCACGCGATATCCACGGCAATGGCAGTCTAGGTTATGCGAAGATTCAACACGCTAATAACTTGTGCAGTTGTGCTTCTGTTGCTATCCGAAGCTGCGGGCCAGAAGCGTGACGCTAAAACAACTGATTTAATTGGATCGTATACGCATTCCAGCAGGTACGCGGGCAGCATCATTACCATCGAGCCGGACGGTAAGTTCCACATAGATTCTTCCGACTGCACACAAGAATACTTCGAATCGGGCACGTACAAGTTTGAGAATCAAGTACTGTCGTTTGTTACCACAAAACGAACGGTGAAGGGTCATGGAGAAAGTGACGACAAAGCGCGAAATCTCTTGGACCCAAAAGTGTATGAAGAGCAGTATCACCAAAAACTGCCCGCCGACGATCGGACGAGCGAACTAATGCCCGTCACGTGGGGTGACCGCGTCTATCTAATCGACAAAGCATCGCTGCCTGAATTCTGTAACGCGATTAACTTCGGTCTGGAACCGCGTAAGGAGCTCGGAACGGACTGGTACCTGGGTTCGTTCTATTTGCGGAACGGCGATGAGCAAAAAACCGCCGCGGGACGCCCGTCGTTGTCGCAGGAACTGATGGAGTTGTTGTTAGAAACTGCAGTAGAGGCCAGGATCATTAACATCGAGTACGAAGGCGATAAGCAGATTGCGGTCATCGACCGCGGCCGAGACGCGGGACTTAAGGAAGGAATGCGTTTCGTTTTTGTGGATCGCCAGACGTTTTGGGACGGACCTTCGCTTTGGAGCGGCTTGGTGGTGGTGTCCGTCACTCGCGACATGGCACGGCTCAAGGTATTTGAGAATGCGAACATTGGCGACAAAGTTAGCTCGAAGTTTGTTGACCCTCGGTTCAAAGACGGCGAACGTTAAACTCATTTATTTGTGACATTCGCATGACGATCACTACAACTCAAACAATCACACTCGCGCACTCGCCCGATTCGGACGATGCGTTCATGTTCTACGGGCTCGCCACGCACAAACTGGAAACAGGCGACCTCGAATTCAAGCACGTCCTGAACGACATTCAGACGCTCAACGAAGAGGCACGCAAGGGAACTTACGACGTAACCGCGATTAGTTTTCATGCTTACGCCTACGTCGCTGACAAGTACGCATTGCTGCCCCACGGCGCTTCCATTGGCGACAACTATGGGCCGATTGTTGTGTCAAATCAGGAACTCGATCCTTCAGAACTGCGCAACGTGACGATTGCAGTTCCGGGCGTGTTGACGAGCGCATTTCTCACGTTGAGCCTGCACACACCGGACTTCAGCTACGAAGTCGTTCCTTTCGATCAAATCATCGAAGCCGTAAACGAAGGCAGATGCGACGCCGGGCTCTTGATTCACGAGGGGCAACTCTTCTATCACAATCTCGGATTGCACAAAGTGCTGGACCTCGGCGAGTGGTGGCATGAACATACCGGCGGTTTGCCCTTGCCGATGGGCGGCAATGCGATTCGTCGCGACCTGGGCGTGGAAACGATTCGCGAAGTCTCGAACCTTTTGAAAGAAAGTATTCAGTACTCACTCGATCATCGTGAAGATGCGCTCGAATACGCGATGCAGTTTGCACGCGAAATGGATCCGGGGCTCGCGGACCGTTTTGTCGCTATGTGGGTAAATGAATTGACGCTGGATTACGGCGAACGCGGCCGCGAAGCGGTCCGCCGGCTGCTCAAAGAAGGTCACGAACGCGGCATCATCCCGCACGAAGTCGACGTTCAGTTTGCTGACTAACGCAACACTCCGTGTCCCGGTGAATTCTCTGTGCCTCTGTGGTGAATCTGTCCGACAGTGTCTTCACCACAGAGACACCGAGCTCACACCGAGACACAGAGAGCTACGTACGCTTCTAAAATCCTTGCAAAGCTCTCCGCCGTTTCTTTCGCATTGACAGGGCGCAGGGTCGCCCCGGAGAATGGTCGCCTCGCTATGAAAACTCCTCGATTCCTTTTGCGTGGATTTCGCCGACCGGCTGAAGTCGCTTCACTTGCTCTCGGTAAACTGGAGCGCGAAGTCCTCGAACAAGCCTGGCAGCGCGACGAAGTTAGTGTGCGCGACATCTTCCTCGCTTTCGAAGAGCGCATCGCGTACACGACGCTGATGACAACGCTCGACCGTTTGTATAAAAAGCACTTGCTGACCAGAAGAAAAGACGGCCGGGCATTTTTGTACGCGCCGGCGGTCAGTCGCGATGAACTCGATCACGGAATCCGGGAAGATGTTATCGCGGGGCTGTTTAGCGAGGGTCACGGCCTTCAACCGCTGCTCGCTTGCATCGTAGACACGGTCAGTGAACGCGATCGCGAAATGCTCGACGAGCTTGACCGACTCGTAAAAGAGAAGAAGCGCGAGCTGCGACGAAAATCAGAATAGTCATGTACGTTCTGCTCGGAACATCTTTGGCGCTGGCGACTTTCTTCACACTTAACGTATTGGCCACGGCTGTGATTTCGCTCGTTTGGCGAATCGCCGAACCGCTGGCGCGGCGCTGGTCCGCGCGCACCCGCGCCGAATGTCTATTTGCGCTGCGCGTCGCGGCACCGCTCTTGTCATTGCTGATCCTCGCGACGCTGTTCGTTCCCGCGTACGTCGGCTACGAACCCTACGGCACATCGGAAGTCGTCAGCAAAAAACTGGCGGCGTTCGCCATCATTTCAATTGTCGGCGTCGGCTTCGCGTTGTGGCGGGGATTACAGTCTTGGATCGCGACCAGGAAACTGGCAAAGCAGTGGTTGTCTGCGGCCGTCAGTACTCGTCTGCCGCTCATCGATATTCCCACTTACCGCATCGCCCATGCCTTCCCGATCATTGCTGTCGTCGGAACGCTGCGGCCCCGGCTGTTCATTGCTGAACAGGTGCTTGAGTCGTTGACTGAAGACGAATTGGTGGCGGCGATCGCCCACGAGGGCGGTCACCTGGCGGCGCGTGACAACTTCAAGCGCGCGCTTTTGCGAGGCTGTCGCAACTTGCTGACGATTGTGCCAAGTGGCCGTTCGTTGGATCGCGCGTGGTCTGAGTCGGTTGAATGCGCCGCCGACGAACACGCAGCGCAGCTAAGCCCTGACATCGCCCTGAACCTCGCGTCTGCTCTCGTTCGGATCGCGCGGATGGTTCCCGTTGGGATGCGCACCGAACTTCCTCTGGCCACGTTTTTGGTGGGCGAAGAAACTCGCGGCATCAAAGTCCGCGTGCGACGGCTTGTAGAAATTGCCTCGGTGGGCCGATCAAACGGGGGCGAGCGTCTGCGGGTGGGACCGGTGGGGCCGGCCATTGCTATGGTGGCGCTGTGCACGTTCACTATGGCAGTGGCCGCTAATCCTCATGTACTTCTGGCAGTTCATTCCGTCATCGAGGATGTCGTTTCTTTTCTGAGCTAATTCTCGGCCGTGGCCAGCGGCTTACGCAACCAAAAGAAGAATGCCGCGGCCGCCAGTTGGGCGGCTATTCCAAACACTACAAGGGCGACTAACGAGAAATCGTAAAGCACGCCCATGGTCACGCTTCCCACGAACCACAGAATGCCGTAAGCCGCATTGAACGCGCCAAAGGCGGTGCCGCGCTTATTCATCGAGACTACTTGCGAAATACCCGAACGCAACGTTGCGTCCTGCGCGCCAAGCCCGGTAGCCCAGCAGGCCACGCTGATATAAACGCCCGTCACCCCGCCGAGGAACCCAAACGGCAACGCCAGCAGCGAGACGATTATGCCGAGCACGATCACTTGAATCCCATATCGATCAAAGAGTCGTCCGAAAACGAGCGCCGTCACTCCGTTCAAGCCCATCGCCCCCGCGTACAGCAGCGGCACAACTTCAGGCTTGGTCAACGAATTCTTTTGAAAGTGATACGCCAGCAGCGGAAAGTCGACGAACCCCAGCGCTAACAAACAAGCGGCGACCACGTAGATCCAAAATACTTGCGGGAGATTCTTCTTTGTTGCCGCCGCCGGTGGACTGCCTGTATGTGGACTCATCGCGCGCGCGAACAGCAGCGCAATAAACGCGCCTAGCGCCGGCACCCCTAACCAAAGAAATGCCGGGCCAAAATGATGAGAACGCGCGACCGCGGTCGCGACCAGCAGCGGCCCGAGCACTGCGCCGGTCTGATCCATCGCGGCGTGCAAACCGAATCCTGATCCATGGCCCACAACTTCGGTCGCTTCCGAAAGCAAGACGTCACGCGCCGGTCCGCGCAAGCTTTTGCCCGTGCGTTCGGCGACCACCAACAACGCCGCGGCTTGCCAGCTACCAGCGAAGGCCAAGCCAGGCACGACGACGAGATTGAGAAAGTATCCGAGTGTTGTGATGGTCCAGTACGCGCGCGTTTTGTCGGCGAGCTTTCCGGAAAAATAACGCAAGCTGGCCGCGATCATCTCGCCGAGGCCGGCGATGATTCCAACCTGAGTCGCGCTGGCGCCGAGATCTTTCAGCAGCGGG
>DASYPX010000036.1:0-5037 GCA_036006125.1 Pyrinomonadaceae bacterium
CAGGAGCGGACAGCGCGTCGATGGCGGACGACAGGTCAGAGCCGCCGGATGAAGTCCTGGTCGTCGCGGCGATAATTGGCGACCTGCAAGCTTTCGATCAGCTCGTGCTGCGGTATCGAGCGGCGGTAGCGCGCGTTGTTACGGGTATTGTCGGACGCGAAGATGCCGAAGATGTCGCGCAGGACACGTGGTTGCTGGCGTTCAAAGCGCTACCATCAATTGAAGACCCGCGAAAGTTTGCGGCCTGGGTTGCGGCCATTGCGCGTCACCGCGCGATGCGCTTTGGCAAGCATGAGAACAGGCTGAAGGCGCAGCGCGTCGCCCTGGATGACGTGCTGATCGAAAAGTTGGAAGGACTATCACGGCCTCTTACCGACAAAATTGAAGATCAGGAATTGAGAGAAGCGTTGGATAGTTTGCGGCCGGATTATTCGTTGGCGCTCAAGTTGCGGTACCTGGATGAGATGCCCGTCAAGCACATCACAGCGTTTCTGGGAACACCTTTGACGACAGTGAAATGGCGCCTGCGTCAGGGCAAGAAGCTTTTGCGAGAGAAACTTGAGGATAGGACGCTGACCATTAAAGGACAGAAGGGAAGTTAGCGAAATGGATAATGAAAAGATAAAGATCATCAATGTTCTTCGGCGTATTGCGCGCGCAGCGGGCTATGCAGCTTGGGTGAAACGAGAACCAGAGGCTGCCCGCTTCTGTGTTTCGCAATACAACAGAGTGCTGAGTCGGCTCACTGAAATCGAACCTAACCTTAAAACTCTGTTCAGCGCGCTACCGGACGATGCTTCACCGGAAGTCGTGCGCATGGCTGGGCGCGAATTGGCCGCTTATTTTGAAGACGAAGCGCCGGAACTGCACGGTTTTAATTTCGCATTTCGCTGTGGGCCGAGGCGTTGGCATACGCGGGGTCGCCGTGTGTCGGTGGTTCGCTGCTGAAGCTGGAGGCGTTATGGAGAGAGATAAAGAACTGCTGAAGTTAATCAACGTGCTCCGTCGCACTTCGCGCATGGCCATGCAGTCAGAATGGACCGGCAGTGGTCAGGATACGGCTGCGTTCTGCGCCGAACAATACAATCGAGTGTTGTCGCGATTGACGGAACTTGACGACGGTGTTGTTAAGCTGTTCGATCCGCTGCCTGAGGGGAGTTCCCTCACAGTGGTGGCGATGGCATGCCGTCAATTGGCTGCGTACTTCGAAGACGAGGTCGGATCGCAAAGAGGTTCAGGCCGCGCGTACGGTTTCAATTTCGATCCGAACATGTTCAAGGAGTTTTGGGATAAGTCGGCGCATGAGTTTGAAGACCTTGGTCAATTCATCCGCGAGTGCATCGATGAATGGGGGCGCGCGCGCCGGTGCAAGGACGAGCCCAAAAAAGAAAACTAGTCGTCACTTTTGCCTGTCGGTGATTCGCATGATTAAATAACTCCCACTCGATGGATCTACTTTCGTCGCTCAATCAGCAACAACGCGAAGCTGTTACTTCCGGCGATGGGCCCCTGTTAATTCTGGCGGGCGCCGGCTCTGGCAAAACGCGGGTGATCGCGCATCGCATCGCGTATTTGATCGCCGAACGTGGCGTCTGGCCGCGCAACATTCTGGCAGTGACGTTCACTAATAAAGCGGCCGAAGAAATGCGCAAGCGCGTCGGCAGACTTCTCGAAGGTTTGGAGGTCGGCAGCGTGCCGCTGATTTCGACCTTTCACAGTCTTTGTGTGCGGATTCTGCGGCGAGACATCGAAGCGCTGAATGCCGGTTACACGCGTTCGTTCACGATTTATGATCAGGACGACACCGTCCGGCTGACGCGAAACTGCATGCGCGAGCTCGGTCTTGACGATAAGCAATTGGCCCCCCGATCGGTCCAGGCGGCGATTAGCGCAGCCAAGAATCGCGGCGAAGATGCTGAAGCGTTTTCGGCAAAGGCGCAGTACGTCGACGAACGGCGGGCCAGTATTGCGCGCGTTTTTCAGCTTTACGAAGAGCGGCTGCATAAGAATAACGCGCTTGATTTTGACGATTTGCTCATCAAAACCGTACGGTTGCTACGTGACGTGCCGGAGGTGCGCGAGCGTTACAACGATCGCTATCGGTATTTGCTGGTTGATGAGTATCAGGACACGAACCAGCTGCAATTCGGCTTGATTCGCTTGCTGACGGAAAAGCAGCAGAACATTTGCGTTGTCGGTGACCCGGATCAGTCAATCTATCGTTGGCGCGGCGCAGACATCACGAACATTCTCAAGTTTGAAGAGCACTTTCCCTCGGCGAAAGTTATTCTGCTGGAAGAGAACTATCGATCAACTCAGAACATTCTTGACCTTGCCAGTGGCCTCATCAAGCACAACATTGAACGCAAAGAGAAAGCATTGTGGACGCAGAATCCGGCCGGCGAAAAAATTCGTTACTACCAGGCGCTCGATGCGGACATGGAAGCGCGGTTCGTTGCCGCGAAGATCGAGGAACATCTGCGAGCTGACGCTGACCTTCGTGCGGCTGTTTTGTATCGCACGAACTCGCAGTCGCGTGTGTTTGAAGAAGCGATGCGCCGTGCGGGGCTGGCTTACAACATCGTCGGCGGCTTTTCATTTTACGAGCGCATGGAAGTTCGCGACATCATCGCGTATTTGAAATTGGCGATGAATCCGCATGATTCAATTGCCTTGCAACGCGTCATTAACACTCCGCCGCGTGGCATCGGCAAGACGACACTCGATGCGATCGAAACCCGTGCGCGTGAATTCGGCATCTCGTATTGGTCGGCGATTTCCGATTTGATTGAAGATGAGCGCCAGCTTTCGGCCCGTGCGGTCGCAGCCCTGACGAATTTTCAGCGCGTGGTAAACGGATTGGCCGGCAAAGTTCAGCAAGTCACTCAACCGGTCGAAACTGACGATAACCAAGAGGCCAATGACCAGACAGTCGAATCGGCGTCACCCGTTTCAGACCTCGTGAAGGCGGCGATCCTCGACACGGGATACGAGAACGCGCTGAAGTCGGAAAACAACGAAGAAGCGGAAGCACGTCTGGAAAACTTGCAGGAGTTGGTCAATGCTGCGGTTGATTACGACGAACAGGGCGCGCAAGGCTTGCTCGATTTCATCGATCACTCGGCTTTGGTAGCTGACACAGATCAGTACAAAGCAGACGTCCCAGTGACTTTGATGACCGCGCATTCGGCGAAAGGTCTGGAGTTTCCGCTCGTCTTCATTGTCGGTTTGGAAGACGGGCTGTTCCCGCACTCCCGCTCGTTGAGCGACGCCTCAGATATCGAAGAGGAGCGGCGCCTGTGTTATGTGGCGATGACCCGGGCCGAAAGATTTCTCTACGTTACTCACGCGGTGAAACGGCGCGTTTACGGCGAGGAGCTCGCGTCAGAACCGTCCCAATTTCTTAACGAGATGCCGCTCGAGCTGATTGACGACCTGTCACACGGGCGGTCCTGGTTGTCATTCGCTCGGGGGTCTACCGCCATCGCAGATGACAGTCATCTCGCCGCCCATCGCGAAACCAAAGCCCGGGCAAAGTACGAAGGCAAAACCTACGAGAGCGCCCAATCCATCGCTGAGTTCTTCCGCGATCGTTCCGCCCGTATGGGAAACCCAGTCCCGAGTTCAGTATCCCGAGTCCAAAGTCAAAAGGCCGCGACCGCTGCGCCCTCGAAGACCGCCGGCGGTCAGTGGGTGCCGGGCTCGTATGTGCGCCACGCAAAGTACGGAAGGGGCTTGGTTTTGCGTCGCGAGGGCTCAGGTGACCAAATCAAGTTGACCGTCAGTTTTCCCGGATACGGCCAGAAGAAACTCGTTGAAAAGTACGCCGGGCTCGAAAAAGCCTAGGGCATTCACGCGAGCCCGTTCGGTGCATTTCTGCCGCGGCCAACCGCGCAACTCTGCGATAAGGGTTTTGCAATAAAATCGTACACTCCCGGAGGGCCACTTTGGTGGACAGGCCCGGATCGGTGTGCTAGCCTTTTTGGCGTTACAAACAGCGAACTCGTTAAAAAACGGTTCGCTTTCTTTTTGAGCTTTAAGGCTTTATCTAATTCGTCATTGCTTGCCCTTACGGGTTAATTCGACGAACGGTCTTTTCAGAGCAGCGTTTCAGGAACTTTAGCCCTAGCTTCGGCTTTTACGCCTTCAGTCTCCTAGTCGAAGGATGAGTCTTGGACGGCTCGCGCGCACGGTTCTGAAAAGTTGGCAAAAACTATCGGACAGGAGAACCCGACTTGAAGAAGATCGCCGTTATCTTGGGAAGCGCCTTAGGTGTGCTTCTCCTCTTTTCAGCAATTTCCTACGCCAAGTCCTTAATTCAGGCGCAAAATCCAAAGGCGGCCGCTCAGGAGAAGGTCCTCGAGGTCGCCGGTCAAGTACCTGAGACGGCGCCTGAGCCCGTTCCGGCTAAGACCCCGGACCCAACCCCAGCGAGCCCTTTCCAGGTTTTTTCCGCGACGGCTTATAGCCTGCGCGGCAGGACCGCAAGCGGCCAGCCGGTGACCCGTGGGTTGATTGCCGCTGACCCGCGTGTGCTGCCGATTGGCACCCGCGTGCGGGTGGAAGCCGGACCATGGACCGGCGAATACCTCGTCGCTGACACCGGCGGCGCAATCAAAGGGCGCAAGATCGACATCTGGACACCATCGTCGCGCGAGGCGATGCAGTTTGGTCGTCGTGCGGTGAAACTAACCGTGCTATCACTTCCGGGGCTGCGGGCGAAATCTGCGAAGGCACAATCGAAGCCGCCTACGGGAACCTCGGCCACAACCGAGATTGCGACGGACAAAGAGAAGAAGTAATTCTCAGCATCGTACTCAAATCAACCGTTAACAAAACAGTTTCGAATCAGAGCGGGAGCAATCCCGCTTTTCTTTTTTTTATGCGCAGCAGTTAAGATGCTGCGGTGGATTCCAACGCGTCGTGCGCAGCAGTTCTGGTTGAGG
Organism: Pyrinomonadaceae bacterium; assembly: GCA_036006125.1. Taxonomy (GTDB): domain Bacteria; phylum Acidobacteriota; class Blastocatellia; order Pyrinomonadales; family Pyrinomonadaceae; genus UBA11740. Next base: position 4,947 of record DASYPX010000036.1, read on the forward strand.
TTTGGCGTGGACCAATCATCGAATCGCTGCATCGCGGTCACTTGATCGCAGTCAATGGCGAAGGAAAGCCAATTGCGCAATTAGGCGACGC
>DASYPX010000037.1:0-3887 GCA_036006125.1 Pyrinomonadaceae bacterium
GCGCCGACGAATCCCTTGGTCTCGACCATTCCTAATGCTTCAAGGGGCATTTCTGCATCCTCACTTTGAAATTTTAGAAGTTAAAAAACACTTGAGTGGACACCTCAAGCTACCACCCCACGGGCGAAGAAGCAAGAGACGCATCTGCGCAAATTCAATAATAATTTGACACGTTTTAGGACGGGCGTTATAGTGCGACGCCAAGATTTAACCCTGCTCAACGCTGGCCCGTGAGCAGGTTTGCAGTACAGATGTCTTCAGGGTTCAAGGTTCCTGGCGCGCGCGAATTAGGGCTCGGGCGCGGTCAATTAAAATGGCAGCAGGCATCGGAGAAAAACTGCGACTCGAACGCGAGACGCGGGGGATTGCTCTGCGCGACATCTCTGAACACACGCGCATTTCGATGCGTTACCTTGAAGCCATTGAGACGGATGATTATCGCCGTCTGCCCGGCGGCATTTTCAATCGCAGCTTCATTCGCGCGTACGCGAAATTCATCGGGTTCGACGAAGAGCAGGCAATTGAAGAGTACGCGCGCACCTTGCGCGATCAAGGCGAGTCGTCGGAAGATGCGCCGCCGAAACCATTTCGATCTCTCGTGTACACTGATGACAGCGCGACGCAAAGTCGTTCACCGTTAAAGACGCTGATGTTGGCGATTATCATTTTGGCATTGCTGTCACTGGCGATCTGGGGTGGCTTGCGGTACTACCAGCGCAACATCGCGCCGCGCAGCGAGGGGATCGCCCCGCGACTCGAGCTCAACGCGAAGGAGGAACGGCACGCTTTCTTCGTCTAAATTCAAAACGGTCGCGCTGTGCGAAGCACAGTGTGTCCAAGTGCGCAAATCAACGAAGTTTGTAACGCCTGCGAATCTCGCGGGCTTTTTATGTTTTTGGGCAGAAGAGCTGCCAGCCTGTTCATTTTCTGATTAACGACGCGCGACGGGCTGGCACCTCATACATTGGAGTAATTCAAAGGAATCATGATCACTCGAGATATTTCTGAAGGACTTACATTCGATGATGTGCTGTTGGTGCCGGCGCGTTCGGACGTCTTGCCGACTGAGACCGACACATCGACACAATTCACCCGCGGCATTCGTTTGCAGATCCCGCTTTGTTCAGCGGCGATGGATACCGTAACTGAAGCTTCGCTCGCGATCGCGATTGCACAACAGGGCGGCATCGGCGTGGTTCACAAGAACCTGTCCGTCGAACGGCAGGCAGAGGAAGTCGATAAGGTGAAGCGCTCTGAATCGGGAATGATCGTCGACCCGGTGACGATTCCGCAGGACCGCCCGGTGCGTGAGGCTCTGAATGTAATGGAGCGTTATCACATCAGCGGTGTTCCGGTGGTCGACGAAGATGGCCACCTGGTTGGCATCATCACGAACCGCGACCTGCGTTTCGAAACGCGTTTCGATCTGCCCGTGTCAGAAGTGATGACTCCGCAGCCACTCGTGACCGTTCCGGTCGGCACTACTTTGGATCAGGCGAAGGCAGTCTTGCAGGAGCATCGTATCGAAAAGCTTCTGGTGATCGATGACGACAAACATTTGAAGGGTCTCATCACCGTCAAAGACATTCAAAAGGCGATCAAGTATCCGACCGCGGCCAAAGATGATCTGGGTCGGTTGCGTGTCGCCGCCGCGATTGGCGCCACGGGTGATTACAAAGAACGCGCCGCTGAGTTGGTGAAAGCGCGCGTTGACTGTCTGGTGATCGACACGGCGCACGGACATTCGGCGCGCGTGATCGAGGCCGTGAAAGAAATCAAACGCCGCTATCCGGACACGCAATTGGTTGCCGGTAACGTAGGCACCGGCGAAGGGGCGCGTGAACTGATCGACACCGGCGTTGATGCAGTTAAAGTCGGCATCGGTCCCGGATCGATTTGCACGACCCGTGTTGTCACAGGCGCCGGCGTCCCGCAAATCTCGGCAATTCAATCGTGCGTCGAAGCGGCGAAAGGGTCCGGCGTGCCAATTATTTCTGATGGCGGCGTGAAATTCTCAGGCGATATGGCGAAGGCGATTGCCGCCGGCGCTGACGTGGTGATGATCGGATCGCTTTTCGCCGGCACGGAAGAAGCGCCCGGCGAAGTGATTCTTTACCAGGGCCGCAGCTTCAAGATGTATCGCGGCATGGGTTCGATTGGCGCGATGCGCGAAGGGTCGCGTGATCGCTACGCGCAGGAAAAGACGGAAGTCGAGTCCAAACTCGTGCCCGAAGGCATCGAAGGGCGCGTTCCTTATCGCGGCACTCTCGCTGAGATGGTTACGCAACTTGTCGGTGGCTTGCGCTCGGGAATGGGCTATACGGGCTGTCACAACATCAAAGAGTTTCAGCACAACACTCGTTTCCTGCGCGTGACCGCCGCCGGCTTGCGCGAATCGCACGTGCACGACGTGGTGATTACGAAGGAAGCCCCGAATTATCGGTTGGAGTAACGGTGTCAGAAGCCCGAGCGTAAGCGAGGGCAGGTCTCGCGAATATCAACCGTGAATAATCCGCCGGTTGCCCTCCCTCACGGTCGGGCTTCCGACACGTCTGAGTCTTCCGCCCTTGCCTCGGGTTGCAGTAAAATCCGCCTCACCAAAATGGCTGACGCCAAATTCACCACCGGAAGCGAAGTTCACGAGCGGCTCTGTCGCGCGCGCGCCTTCATCCACGAACGCTATCAGGAGCCGATCAATTTGGATCAGATTTCGCGAGAAGCCTGCTTGTCTCGCTATCATTTTCTTCGTCTGTTTCGCGAAGAGTTTCAGACCACTCCGCATCAGTATCTGATTGATCGGCGCATTGAAAAGGCGAAGGAGTTGCTCAGACACAGGCGCCTGACGGTTACCGATGTCTGCTTCGAAGTAGGTTTTCAGAGTCTCGGTTCATTCAGTACCTTATTCCGCGAGCGGGTGGGTGAGCCGCCCGTCAATTATCGAAAGCAACAGCGAGAAGCCCAGAGCAAAATACCAACCTGTTTTCTCAGCATGTACGGCCTTGGGGTGAGCGATTAGTAAGCCGCATCAGTTGTAGCACTCAAGATAGAGCTTTCATGGTTAGGAAGAGCCGCTTGCGGCCGTTTTTTAAGTAGGCGGGGGCAAGCCCCTCTCTTTCTTACGGCAATTATTTTCATTTGAATCCCGACATCGAGCTTTGCAATCAATGCTCTAGTCTCAGGCGGCCAATCGTCCGTGCCACCGCCAACTGCATTTCAGCAATTTTCGAGAAGCCACGCCCGGGCGAAGACTGTATGCTCCTGCACGAATCTTACTAAGGAGACTAATGACTCATGATTACGAGAATGTCGCATGCAACCGTTTGGGTGAAAAACCAGCAGGAAGCTTTGGAGTTCTATCGCGATAAGTTGGGATTTGAGGTCGATACCGATGCGATGGTCGGCGATGACTTTCGCTGGCTTACGATGAGAATTCCATCGCAGCCCGGTTTTGAGATCATCCTGATGGAGCCGAAGCCGGGATACATTTTGGATGAAGAATCAGCCGCGCAGTTGAAAGTGCTGATGGAGAAAGGCGTGCTCGGCGGGGGCGTCTTCGAAACGGACGATATTCAAAAGACCTACGAAGAACTAAAGGCCAAAGGCGTTGAGTTCAAGGGACCGCCGACCACACAAGACTGGGGCACGGCGACGGTGATGAAAGACAACTCAGGAAACTGGTTTAGTGTTGGCCAGGACAAGAAAGAACAAGCGGCTTAAGCATCCAGCGAATTTGAAAGGAGCTTCGCCCATGATCAAGCAGTTAGGACTCGGCACAATTCTCGGCGCGATCGTTTTGTTCGTTTGGAACGCGCTGGCATGGATGATTATTCCGTGGCCCGGCGAACCATTGCGACATTTTACGAGTGAAGACGCGATCGTCGCCGCGA